>MGLG01000025.1:9690-16239 GCA_001795975.1 Candidatus Yanofskybacteria bacterium RIFOXYD1_FULL_42_10 | reverse complement strand
TGGTAGAGCGCGTTCTTGACGTGAACGATGTTATAGGTTCGAGTCCTATACCGCCCACCAGAATTTAATATGCCAAAAACGAACAAGAACAGCCAAATCAGCAAAAATCTTTTGAATCCATTTTGGCTGATATTAAGCAAAAATTAAATAATGCTTATAATAGGGAAGACAGGTTTGAAATGCATGACAGACTGGCTGAATTCGGACGCAAACTAACCGAGAAATATCCCGATTGCCGAAATTATATTCTGTTTCATGTTTTGATCAGCAGCACTCCCCCGTCAAATGCAACAATTAAAGAAGATTTTCCGGGTGAAGATTCAATTATTAAATTTATAGAAAATTTATAAAACTAGTTTTCAATTCCCTACGCGAGTCAAGTAGCTTAGCTCGCTCCCGCAAGTAAATGAACAACCACCGGCGTTTAGCCGGTGGTTGTTCATTTACTGGTGCCGCGGGAGGGAATTGAACCCCCGACGCCATCCTCTTCCAAAAATAAGCTTGGACTATATCATCTCCGTTCTTAACGATTACGGAGTTGGGCGCTTCCCCCGACGGTACCGTCGGGGTACTCCCTTTCGGGATAGTCTCTACACCTTTTCTGCAACTAAAATCCTGCAGAACTTGGCTCGGGATTATTCTTTGTTTTTATAAACGCAGACCTTCCCCGAATTCACCCAATTTTTCAATCCGCATTACTGCGGAAAGCCCCAAAGAGTTTAGGGATGCGCTCTACCACTGAGCTACCGCGGCAATTACTCTTACTCCTAATCCAAACATATCATTATTTTTGTCATTATTCAACTGTCCCAAGTATAAAACCGCTATCCACACCCACTTATCAACTTTGGAATTTTAAAACCGAACTGCTGTGTTATAATTATAGGTAATGAGGTCCGATAAATTTAAAGCCTACAAATTAAGAATGGCGGGGCGAAGTTATAATGAAATAACTCGACTTCTCAAAATACCCAAAAGCACTCTTTCCGGGTGGTTTGCCACTCTTGAAATTCCAGAGGAAGCCATAAAAAGATTAAAAGAAAGAGTGCATTCCGCTTCTCTAAGGGGACTTCTTAAGAGAAATAAAAATCAAACAATTTTAGCTGAAATTAGGTCTAAAAAATTTAGGAGTATGGGTGAAAAAATGATCAAGAATCTAAGCAAAAGAGATCTCTTAATTATTGGGGCGGCCCTTTATTGGGCGGAAGGATACAAAAAACCCGTCATCAGAAACGGAAAAACCATCACTTCTCACATCGTCTCTCTTACAAATTCTGATCCTGATTTGGTATGTATGTTCATAAGATTTTTAAAAGAAATATGCGAAGTTCCAAACGAAAAAATAAATGTTTGGGTCAGATATTTTGAGCACCAAGATCCGGCTTACCTCTTGAGTTTTTGGCAAAAAAGATGTAACATACCATATAGCAATTTTCAAAAAACTCTGCAAACTGTCAGTATTTCTAGTCAAAGAAAAAAGTCATATAATTCACTTCCATTTGGAGTAGTCCAAATATCAGTTAACAACACAAACCTGTACCACAAAATAATGGGGCTTATAGCCGGAGTTGCTAAAATTAAATAATCCTATGCGGGTATGGTCTAGCGGTATGACGCGACCTTGCCAAGGTCGAAGTACGAGTCCGACTCTCGTTACCCGCTCAAAGTGTTTATTCTAAGCGTCTTCTCAAAAATGCGCATAGCCATAACTCAAAAGGTTCTTAACAAAGAATCCGGTCTTTATGTTTCTCTTATTTTCCCCATCTCAGTCGCTTTTCTTTTAACATTTATCGGCGCCAGAATTTTCAGCCACCTTTATCCGAATTTCTATATCCCCTGGTCCCAAACAATCAGAGTTCATCATTACGCCTACGGGTTTTTTGTTTTAGCCGCTTCCGGTTATTTTGCTTTAATTTTTAGCGGCCCGAAAGCCAAGTATTTAATTTCCCTCCTGCATGGATTCGGTCTCGGACTCGCTTTTGATGAATTCGGCATTTGGCTTAAGCTTAGCGACAGCGATCCGGCGCGCTGGAGCTATGACGGCTTTTTGATAATGGTCGGTTTATTTTTATTCGTAATTTCGGTAAAACCAGGCCTAAAAATGCTAAAGATTTTATGGCCTTTTTAGCCCCCTTTTTAAGGGTTTTTAGGGCTTGACTTTTTAACCCCAATTTGCTATACTTGTAAGATAATAACTTAATAGGTTTCCTTAATAAATTACTGGCTTGATAGGCCGTTTTTTGTTACAAAAAGCCATTATTAAGGATTCCTAATAAGCTAAAATATGAACAAAATAACAATGCTTTCCGCTGTTCTTTCTTTGCTTTTTGCCCTTTCAAGCAATTATGCAAACGCCGGTTTCTTTGACTGGATAAACCAAACCAATGAAACCGCAGACAATGTAGTTATTAATTCTGAAAATTGGGATTTTGATAAAGCTTTTCGCGACTTTCAAGAAATGATTGCCGGAAAAAACATTGCGACAATCGCAGACGATAACGGAAAAAAGATTGAATCGCCTGTAAGTTCGGAACCCGAAAAAGAATTAAGGTTGATTGCCGAACACACAGTTGTGGCAACCGCTTATTCTTCAACTCCGGACCAAACCGACGATACGCCTTTTACCACCGCTTCCGGAACAACCGTAAGAGACGGAATTGTCGCCACTAACTTTTTGCCCTTTGGCACGCTTATCAGAATTCCGAAACTCTTTGGAGATAAAATCTTCGTGGTTGAGGACAGGATGAACAGGAGATATAAAACCCGAATTGACATTTGGTTCCCCGAAAGAGAGCTGGCCAAAATATTCGGTATTAAAAAAGTGTCAATTGAAGTTGTGGCCATGGCTCCTCAAAATTAAATACTTAAAACCCCCGTACGGGGGTTTTAAGTATTTAATTGAAACAATCTATTTTTTCTGATAATTTTATTGATGTGCAGATTCCCATGTCCCCATAGCTTAACGGATAAAGCAACAGCCTTCGAAGCTGTTGATGGGGGTTCGATTCCCTCTGGGGACACCATCAGGAAACCCCGCCATGGCGGGGTTTTAGTTTTTAGCAGACATCAACTTATCGGTAATTTCTTGCCACTTCCAGATTGGTATAACATTTAAATAAGTACTAATTTCTTTGGTAGAATATTTCGTAAGCAATGTTTTACATAAAGTAGCTGCCGTTTTTATATCCTTGTCGTAGGATTCATAAAATGCTTCTTCCAAAAATAAGAATAATTCTCCTGCATCTTGCTTGAATAACCCGTTAAACAATTTTAACAATTTCTTTTTATTCTGCCAAAAAAAATCATATAGAAAGTTCCTCCGCAATAAAACATCTGCTATCATTTCCGGAGGGTATCCTTGTCGTAAATAAGCCGTAAATTCGTTTTGAGCATTGCGTAAAAATTGTTTTTTGAGACCTTCGGCATAGGCAACGATATCTTCTCGCACCCCCTCTGCTCCTTTACTGTCGTTTAATTGATTTTTTCTTAATATTTTTACAACCGCCTCAGCCAAACTTTCATTTTCATAAGTCTTATCAAAAAATAAAGTATCCGTAAAAAAGTTATTTATAATATGCTGTTCTTCGTGGATAACTAAAGAATCTCTGTCTTTCTCCATGTCTTCTTCTGTCTTATCTCTATAGACTTCGGTGTTCTCAACAATCAACGGAACATCCATACCAGGATAAGAATATTCAAAATGAGTTGCTATTCCGTCTGAATATTTTTTGCGCATTTCTGTTTTATCAAATCTAGTCATTGGGTTAATATCCCCGCCAACACTAATCACGGAATACAAAAAACCAAAATCCAATGACTGTTCACATTTCATATACACAGCAAAAGAAGCAAACTGCACAAAGATTTTCCCATTCGGCTTACCACCGGTTATGTGTTGGTATAATTCTTCGCCTTTAAAAAAATTCCCTCTTTTGTCTTGTCCGACTTTTTCAAAACTAAATTCCTGTTGAAGCTCAAGTATTTTGTGCCGAACATCCTTATAATCCAAAGTTGCTTTTTCTAAAATTTTCTTTTCTCCTTCTCCTCCTATGCCCCTCATGATCTCGTCCAAATCAATCAGCTTTATATCCGGATTTTTTCTTGCCTGCTCAAGAAAAACTTCTTGCATTTTAGCAAGCTTATCATAATCATAAATGACTTCTTTCTCTTGATTTTGAGCCGGTGGTGGTAACGGTATTTGTTCTTGCATAAATGAATTTAATTAAACCCATAATACCAAAAAACAGCGGAAAAGTTAAATTTTCCTTCGCTCTTTACCAGATTGACATAAATTGCTATTCTGCGGCCACATATTTAGTTCCTTAACAATGAGGTGATCATGGGCGATTCCTATCAAAAAGAAGTATTTTCTGCAATAACAAATCAGTTGAAACGGGACTTTTTTCTGATAAAAAGGCGGCCTTTGCTTTGGAGATTTACATTGTTCCTCGGAATTTTAGCGCTACTTTCCTTGCTAGGCTACTTGTTTTTCAGCACAAATGGCTTAACGGATTCGCACGGCCGTCCCTTAGATTTTGGAAAAATAGAAAAAGCAGACATGACCCGCACTTCATTCGTTGTTTCTTCCGACGGCCAAATAATCGGGAGGTTCTTTTACGAAACACGAGACCCGCTCAAATATGACGAGATTCCTCCGCTCCTCATCAAAGGATTTATCGCGGCTGAAGATAAAAGATTTTTTTATCACCCCGGCATAGATGTAGTGGCAATATCAAGAGCCTTCATTACCAATGCTTTTTACAAAATTGGATACGGACAAAGAAGCGGAGCCAGCACGATTACTCAACAATTAGCTCGCTTGCTTTATGCCAAGGAACTTCCCGAATTTAGAAACCAAGAACAAAGTTATTATAGAAAAATAAAAGAAGCGAGAGTGGCCATTCAACTTGACCGGAAATATCCCAAATCCAAAATTATGGAAGAATTCCTTAACCGTATCTATTTCGGACACGGAACTAACGGGATTTCCGAGGCCTGCCGATATTATTTCGGAAAAAATATCGTCAGAAAAGACGAACTCACCATCCCCGAAATAGCCATTTTGGCAAGCTTAAATAAATCTTCTTCTATTTATTCGCCGATTTTCAATCCTCCGCCAAAACCACTTCTGAATTCCGATGAAAATAAGGAAGAAGTTGAACGCGCCGAAAAAGATTATCAAAAGAAATTAGCTAAAGAGATCGCCCGCATTAATTTTGCCAAAAAACGATATAACTATGTTCTTCAAAAGATGCTCAAGTACGGCGACATTACCGAAAAACAATACACCGCTTCTCTTTTTAAAGAAGATGAGCCGTTTGAGCAAAACATCCTCCACATTACACCTCTTAAAAATCCGCAATTCGGTTATGGCAATCGGCTTGTAAAAGAAATGCTTTTTATGCAAGGATTCACGGATAACGAGCTCGCTTATTACGGCGGATTGAGAATAGAAACCAGCATTGACGCATCCATCCAAGCAATAGTGTCGGAAGAACTGAATAAACATCTCGCCATCATAAACAAAGAGAATATCGGCCAAAAAGAAAAAATAGAAGGCGCCGTTGTTGTGATAGAAAACAAAACAGGCCGAATTGTCGCCATGAGCGGCGGACACGATTTTTCAGAAACTAATTTCAATCGAGCGCTTTCCCTGCGCTCTCCGGGTTCCGCATTCAAACCATTTACCTACGCCGCGGCAATTGAATACCACGGAAAAGATTTTGACAGTATGGTCTGCAATTGTCCTTTCACAATGCCGGCAAAAGTGAGTTTCAACGGCACAGTCACTAAGTGGTGGACACCAAGAAATTTCGTGGAAAAAAATATGGTTCCTTACGGAAATATTACTCTGCTCACGGCTCTAACCAGGTCAGTCAATTTGGCCACGCTCAACTTAGCCAAAGAAATAGGAATAAAAACAGTCATCCTCACCGCCCACAATATGGGTGTGTGGGGAAATCAAGGCGTGGGCAGAGATTCAGAAAATCAAGTTTGGTTTAAGTCGCCTTACGCCGACGAAAATAGTCCCGGTCTGCAACCGTATCTTCCGACGGCTATCGGCGGCTCCGATGTGAGTTTGCTTGAACTTACCAATGCTTTCAGCGTTTTTGCGCGAAACGGCGCTTACATTAAACCAAGCATTATTATTCAAATTAAAGATTCGGAAGAGAAAATCCTGTATTCCGCAGAAAAATACCAAGAAAAAAGAGCCTTGTCTGAATCCACTTCGCGCAAAATGACCGTGTTGTTGCGAGCCGTAACAAAAATTGGCACCGGTAGAACCGCTCTAAAAACCCTAAAACAACCTGTAGCCGTTAAAACAGGCACTTCTAACGGGCCAAATGATTTGTTAATAATTGGCTATACTCCCGAATACAGCATCGGAGTAAGGTTGGGATATGATATGCCAAAGACAATAGAGATTCCTGAATATATGCAAAAAGTAAGCGGGAGCAGAAATTTGCAGGTCTCCGGCGGTTGGGTTGCCGGACCGCTATTCAAAAATATCGTTGAGGAGATGTATAGAAAAAGACCGGTTGTTGAATT
>MGLG01000025.1:7323-9545 GCA_001795975.1 Candidatus Yanofskybacteria bacterium RIFOXYD1_FULL_42_10 | reverse complement strand
GGGCGGTCTGTACCGATATTTTATGTCCTTTTTGCCTTTTTTACAATCTTTTGCAATATTTTTAAAACATACTCGGTGTCTTTTTTGGTTGTCCGTCTGCCAAGGGAAAAACGCAACACACCGTTAATGTACGACTCTTTAACGCCAATGGCTTTCAAAACATGGGACGGCTCAACCGCGTGCGAAGCGCAGGCGGATCCGCTCCCCGCCCGAATCTCGTATTTATCCAATTCAAGCAGAAGTTTCTCGCTGTTTGTTCCGGGAATTGAAATATTTATATTGTTGGGCAACCGGCCGCCGCCAAGCGCGCCGTTTATTTTTATCTCCGGCATTTTCTCAATTATCTTTTTCAAAAAATAATCTCTTAATACCGCGACTTTCCGGCTTTCTTTGGGATTTATCAATCCCGTACGAGACAGAGACGCGCTACGCGCCTTCGCGGCCTCGTTCGGGATCAACTCAACCGCTTTTGCCAAACCGACAATAGCCGGCAAGTTTTCGGTTCCCGCCCGCAATCCTCTTTCATGCTCCCCGCCAAAAATCAATGGCGCAATGAGTGTCCCCTTTCTTACATACAAAACACCTATTCCCCGCGGACCATAAATTTTTGAACCATTAAAGGTTAGGAGATCCGCGCCAAGATTGTTTACATTAACATCTAAATATTCCGCCGCCTGGCAAGCGTCGGTATGGAATAACGGGTAAATTTCCGAACCGATTTCTTTTTTAAAATCTCTGATAACTTTGGCGATTTTTTTAATCGGTTCTATCGTTCCGATCTCATTATTGGCATACATTATGGAAATTAAAAATGTTTTTAGCGATAATTTTTGTTTAAGGTCATGAAGGTCAACCACCCCTTCATTGTTAACTTTTAAAAAAACTGCTCTGAATTTTGGCGCTAATGATTTTATTGGCTCCAGTACGGAAAGATGTTCAATGGGGGTTGTTAAAATTTCCCATTCCCCCTTTCCCGGTATTTTAGCGGTACCCGCAATAGCCGTGTTATTCGCTTCAGAAGCCGAACCCATAAAAAATATTTCCTCCGGATGCGCGCCTAAAAAGCGCCCCACTTTAACACGCGCGGTGTTTATTTCTTTTCTGGCGCGCCGTCCGGCATCGTTAAAAGAAGACGGATTGGCATAAATATTAAAAACCCGCGCCATCTCTTTTTTAACTCTGCCATCAATGGGCGTCGCCGCCGCATTGTCTAAATATATTTCTTTTGCCATTAAAAAACGGCCATTGGCCGTTTTTTAATTTAACACATTTATTTACTTATCGCAACCCGCCCGTTCTTCTGTTGCGCGGCCAAAAAAAGACAGAAACAAGACCGCCAAAAAGTCCTATGTCTCTTATTAAAACCTCATTCATGCCATGAAAAATCATAATGCCGACAAGATAAAGAGAGGCTAAAAATGAAAAAATACCTATGAAAATATTGGTAAGCAAACTTATTGCAGCCAATATTTCAAAAATTCCGCTTATAAAAATAAGGTCGCTTCCTTGCATTTGAAAAATAGCGATAAAATTGATTATTTTTTCCGGCACCCAGGCGTTTAACCAATAGTTCGGATGAATGAATTTATCAATTCCAAACCAAAAAAATACAAATGATAATCCGAGCCGCAGAAAAATATTTGAATATTTCAGAGAATAAAACATAGGGATTGACAAAAAATAAGAATTGGTGTATAATGATACTATCTTGGAACTGCCGGTTGCGTTGCATTTTGCGGCATATCATTCTTAATCGGAATTTCCTGATTAAGACATAAACACTTTAATAATTATACAAATAGCTATTATCGGCTGCAATAGGCAATCGGACCATTGGTTTCATAAAAACACTTCCCCGCGTAAAGCGGGGAAGTGTTTTTATGAACCGCGGGTCGTTTAAGCCACGCAGTTGGTTTCCAAAAAAGCAAATGCTTTTTCGTTAATAATTTTACTTGCAATGTTGCTTCTCATCCTTTCTATATCCAAATCTTTCGGTTTTTCTATCCCACCCCGCAACATAGCCGATTGGATCGTTAAATTCAAAGTTTGCTCCAACTCATCGGCAGAAACTGTAAATTTTTTATCTTTTATTATTTTGTGGAGAATAAGAGCCATTTTTACCTGCTTCTCGGCATCGTTCCGCCAACCCTTCTTTAATTCCTCCTGGGTTTTTCCGATATGCGCCAAGTACGGACCTAATTCCATGCCGCTATTGTGCAAAT
>MGLG01000025.1:0-7311 GCA_001795975.1 Candidatus Yanofskybacteria bacterium RIFOXYD1_FULL_42_10 | reverse complement strand
TTATCTCCGGAGTTTTAATATCAGACATTTTAATAATGTTGCTTAATATCTCCAGTCGGACTCTTTGCTGTTCCTTCATTTCTTTTTCTTGGCGTATCCCTTCTTTTATATTGGCGGAAAGTTCTTCTAAATTTTTGAACTTCCCCAAATTTAAAACGAAATTGTCATTAAGTTCCGGCAATTGAACACTTTTTATGTCAATAACCCTAATCGTGAAATCAAGTTCTTTGCCGGCTATGGATTTTTGAAAATAATCCGCAGGGGCTTTAAGAGAAAAAAATTTCTCTTCGTTTTTTTTCATTCCAACCAATTGTTCCTCAAAACCGGGCATAAAGTTTTTCCCGCCGATAATTAAAGGGTGGTTTTTGCTTATCCCGCCTTCAATAACCGCACCGTTCAGCTTTACTTCAAAATCAACTTCAATCCTGTCCCCTGTTTGAGCCGGCTCATCTTTATCAATCAGCTTGGCTCTTGATGCTCTGACGGCTTCAATAGTATCATCTATTTCTTTTTGCTCCACGCTTATCTTATTTTTTTCTGTTTTTATTTTTGAGAATTCAGGCATTGTAAAATCGGGGAAAAGCACAAGTTGGACTTTATAAATCAAGTTATTGGCGTTATTTTCTTTTATCTCCAAATTACCGACATCCAGTGTGTCTAATTTTTCTTTGGCTATCGTCTCATCCAAGCTTTCCCGAAGAGCCAGTTGAAGCGCCAATTCACGAATATTATTTGGGTCAGTGTGTTTTTTTAATAAATCTTTGGGAACTTTGCCTTTTCTAAATCCGTCTATCTTTAAATCTTTGCCGATCTCGCCTTCGGCCTCGTTGAAATATTTCTGCAAATCATTTTTATCCATTTCCACGGTTAATTCCGCCTGGCCATTTTGTATTTTTTTTAATTCTGATTTCATATCGTTTGTTACATGTTACATGATATTTGTTATTATTCCTCTTTCTCTGTTTCTTCCGCTTTCGTTTCAGCATCTTCTTTTGCCGCCGCTTTTTTAAATTCCAAATTTTCTTTTGGCGAACGGACATCAATTCTCCAACCGGTAAGTTTTGCGGCCAATCTCACATTTTGCCCCTTTTTGCCTATGGCGAGAGAAAATTGGTCATCGGCAACTTCAACAAGCGCGTGTTTTCTTGTTTCATCTATCACATTAACGCTTAAAACTTTTGCCGGAGAGAAAGAATTCGCTATGAATTCTTTCGGCTTTTCGCTCCATAAAATAATGTCTATCTTTTCCCCCGAAAGTTCATTGATGACGGTCTGTACCCTTACGCCTTTCTGCCCCACCAAAGAACCAATGGGATCCACCGCTTCTTCCTTGGAAGCGACGGCTATTTTGGTTCTTGAACCCGCCTCGCGGGCAGTTGCTTTTACCTCTACCGTTCCGCTGTCTATTTCGGGTACTTCTACCCGGAATAATTCCAAGACCAACTTAGGATGCGCCCTGGAAAGCAAGACCACCGGACCGCGGGGAGTTTCTTCCACCTTTAAAATCATAAACCTGAATCTTTGGTTGATTTTATAATTATCAGTCATAATTTGTTCAGCCGGAGTGAGCAATCCGTTAGTTTTGCCCAAATCAACAAAAACCAAAGCGCCCTCTTTTCTCTGCACCACGCCACTTATGAGTTCTCCTTCTCTTCCTTTAAATTCCAAAAATATCGCATCGCGTTCCGCCTCTCTTAATCTTTGGATAATTACTTGCTTAGCCGTTTGAGCGGCAATGCGTCCAAAATCGGTATGCGGTTCAAGTTGCGTTACCATCTCATCACCCACTTTTAATTTTTTATTTACTTTCTTGGCGTCTTCAAGAGAAATATGTTTTTCGGGATTAAATTTTATTTTGATTTCTCCGTCTTCCATTTTTTCCACTTCAGCATCTTCCTGTTTTCTTCTGTCTCTTGTTCGGTCAAAATCCTGAAAATCCGGCTTATCTTCAATTATTCTCGTCGGCAGAGTACCGGTAATATATCCTTCTTCATCAACACCCTCCACAACAAAGTGAGTTTGGTTTATATCCATTTTGCCGGTTTCAAGATCAAGTTTTGCTTTTATGATCTGCCCTTTTTTGCCATAGTCCCTTTTATAGGCGGCGGCAATCGCCGCCTCTATTGTCTCAAGGACGCTTTGCTCGGGAATTCCTTTTTCTTCGGAAATTTGTTTGATAGCCGATAAAAATTGTTTTGTATCCATGCTTATTTTTTATTGATTTATAAACAATAAGCCCGCGAGGCGCGGACTTATCATAGAGTAAAATCAATCTGATGTTTCAATGATATCAAAAGACAAAAAGAAAGTCAAGCGGTCGTTGTTCTAAGCTCTCCCCGCCAGAAAGATTTATATTTGAAGCTGGTATAGGAATAAAAAGGTTCAAAGGAATAATACAAAGGTGAGCTTTATATTCGTATTAATTATACCATAGTTTATTCCTTTGAACTTTCCTCGGCAGAGTGTCAGCCATCTAATAGATCTGATAAATTTAAACATTTTGTTTAAATTTATCAGATTGTCTAAGTAGCGCAGGTCGGGCTTTTTTCTGAATCAGCAGACCGAAGAAAAAGGCCCGACGGAGCACTCGTTAAATTATTAGGTACAATCGGAGTAAATATTATTCAAACAGGCGGGGTTATCCACAAATTTTCTCTTTACAAAGAGTTTACATCCGATAGATTGATCCCGTACGAGGCAGAGGCGCGCTGTGTGCCCTCGCGGGATTGAGACATCGGGCAACAAATGTTAAAATGAATTCTCCTCGCGGCTTGCCGCGAGGTATCAAGAGGAGGCTTCGCCTCTTGATACCGCCGCAGAGTGGCGGAGTATTCACCCTTTTAGCTTCGCTCGGGCAAAATGTAAATAAGAATTTCCATTTTGCCCCTCGCTCGCTAAAATAAATTATGAAGTTTCGGTTTTGAGATATAAGTTTGGAGTTATAAATTTCTAATGTCTCAACAAACAATAAACAAAAAGGAGGAAGAGCTTGAAAAAAAATTGCTTGAGATTGAGCAAAGTAGAGAAGATGACAAATACAAAAACTTGGCTCAAGGTCTGAATTTGCCTTTTTCCGATTTAAAAGCGGTGCCCATAAACACCGAGGCGCTTCTTCTTCTCACAAAAGAAGCGTCTCAATCGTCTAAATTGGCCGTCATCTCCCGTTCCGGCATTAAGATTGCCGTAGTCGCCACGGACCCCAATTTACCGGAAACCAAAAAAACCATGGATTCCTTAACTGCCCAAGGTTTTAAATTAACTATTATTATCGTTACGCCAAAAACCTTAAGCGAAGTTTGGAAAAGATACGAAACGGCAATAACCAAAGAACTTTTTGAAGTCGGGTCGGTTGATATTAAAGAATCCGAACTTAATCAATTTCAAGACCAAATTCAAAGCGTTGCCGATCTTAGAAACAAAGTAACGCAGATATCGGCGACAAAATTGTTGGAAATCCTTATTGCCGGCGCTTTAAAAATAGGCGCGTCAGATATTCACTTTGAACCGGAAAAATCCAACACCCGCCTTCGCTACCGCTTGGACGGCATATTGAGCGACATTGTCGCATTGGACAGCGCTCCTTATGAAAAAATTATTAGCCGCGTTAAGATTGTTTCCGGATTAAAATTAAATATTCACAATTCTCCTCAAGACGGCAGATTCACCATTCACCAGCAGGATGTGGACATTGAAGTCAGGGTATCCATTCTTCCCAGTGAATTCGGAGAAACCATCGTCATGCGTTTGCTTGATCCCCGCACCATAAAAGAAGGTCTTGATGAATTGGGAATTCGCGAAGATTTATTAACTGTCATAAAAGAACAATTAAACAAGCCAACCGGAGCAATTTTAACCACCGGCCCTACCGGTTCCGGAAAAACAACTACCCTGTACGCTTTTATTCGCCACTTAAACAGTTCGGAAACAAAAATTATTACAATTGAAGATCCTATTGAATATCACATTGAGGGCATATCGCAGACGCAGGTAGATGTGGCAAGAGAATACAATTTCGCAAATGGCCTCAGGGCAATTGTAAGACAAGATCCCGACATTATCCTTGTCGGAGAAATTAGAGACGCCGAAACGGCCGATATAGCCCTTCAGGCGGCATTAACCGGCCACCTGGTCCTTTCTACCATTCATACCAACGACTCGGCCGGCACCATCCCCCGCTTGATTGATTTAGGCATTAAACCGCCCATTATCGCCCCCGCAATAAATATGGCAATGGCTCAACGGCTTGTCAGGAAATTATGTCCAAATTGCAAAACAAAAGGCAGTTTACCCCCCGAATCCTTGAAAAAATTAAAAGAGGCCATGGAACCGCTGAAAAACAGATTTAAATTTCCCGCCATAAACGACTCCTTGCAAATATATTTCCCGGGGAAATGCAAAGAATGCAATGATTTGGGATACAAAGGAAGAGTTGGCGTCTATGAAGCCTTCATTGTATCCGACGCTATTGAAAAATTAATTCTCAAATCACCGGCAATTTCAGAAATTAAAGAATTAGTGGCATCAGAAGGAATGGTTTCCATGCTCCAAGACGCTTATCTAAAAATGTTAGACGGAATAACTTCAGCGGAAGAAATAGAAAGAATTATCGGCTAAGCGCGCACAAACGCAAAAGCTCTTTTAACCTGTAGACAAAAGCCCGAATTTACAAAACGCGGGGCAGGATACTTCCGAGGAGTAGACCAGTCGAAACCGAACTATCCAAGCTAAGATGGTATCCCGATTGGATCTGCGTATGAATACTTTGATCCATTTGCCTACAGGCTAAAAGAGCCTTTCAAACCAATTAAAACTCACTAAGAATCTTCATATTTTAATCTAAAATACTATGAGTGTCAACCCCCCAACATTACTTCCAAAATCCAATATTGACGATAAAGTATTGGATCAGACCTTGCGGCCAAGCAGGTTTGATGAATATATCGGACAAGAAAGAATAAAGGAAAATCTAAAAGTCATTATCGGGGCGGCCCAAAAAAGAAAAGAACCGATTGAACATCTTTTATTGCACGGGCCGTCCGGATTGGGCAAAACCACCTTGGCCTATCTTGTCGCCAAAGAACTCGGAGCAAATATAAAAATCACTTCGGGAACAGCGCTTGAAAAAGCCGGGGATGTCGGATCAATATTAACCGGTCTAAGCGACGGCGATGTTCTTTTTATAGATGAAGTTCACCGCCTTAACAAAACCATTGAGGAGGTTATATATCCCGCCATGGAGAATTTTAAGTTGGACATTATTATCGGCAAGGGCAATTCGGCAAAAACCCTCCAAATAGATCTGCCTAAATTTACTTTAATAGCCGCTACCACCAAAATTTCTCTTCTCTCCGCGCCTTTCCGGTCAAGATTCGGCGTTAATTTGAAATTGGATTTTTATAAGGATTCCGAAATTGAAAAAATCATAGCGAGATCCGCTTCATTATTAAAAATTCCCATAGATTCCCATGCGGCCGCAATTATCGCAAAATCTTCTCGGGCAACGCCAAGAGTGGCCAATCGTCTCCTAAAAAGAGTGCGCGATTATGCTCAAATGAAAGATTTGCCCGAGATAAATGCCACTCTTGCAAGTGAAGGTCTTAAAATGCTGGAAATAGATCACTGCGGACTGGAGGAAACTGACCGAAAAATTTTACTTACGATTGCCGATAAATTCAGCGGCGGTCCGGTGGGTTTAAAATCCATCGCCGCCGCAATATCAGAAGAAGAAGGGACAATTGAAGATGTTTACGAACCATATCTTATGCAGCTTGGTTTTTTGGATAGAACACCAAAAGGAAGAATTGTCACTCCAAACGGATTAAAACACTTAGGACTGCCGTCTAAGCGCGAGAGTTTAAACATTTAATATTAACCATGTCCGGACATTCAAAATGGAGTCAAATAAAACATAAAAAAGGCATAACTGACAAGAAAAAGAGTCAGATTTTTTCTAAACTTTCAAGATTAATTACTTTGGCCGCGCGGAAAGGAACAGACCCAAAAATTAATTCAGAACTTGCCCGAGCCATAGAGCATGCTCGTTCTTTTAATATGCCCGGCGATAACATTGAGCGGGCAATTAAGAAGGTCGCTGACAAAAACCAAGCTCAGCTTGAAGAACTATCTGTGGAAGCTTTGGGACCAGGCGGAATTGCCCTGCAAATTAAGGCCATCACCGATAACCGCAATCGCACGCTTTCTGAAATTAGAAAGATATTATCTGATTTTGAAGCTAAAATGGTTCAGCCGGGAAGTATTCGGTGGCTGTTTGATCAACCCCCGGTTTCCATAGAAAATGCTGAACTGCAAAATCGGATTGATAAGCTTTTTGAAGCCCTTGACGATCAGGATGAAGTTGAAGATATTGTCTCAAATCTATCAGAATAAATAATAATCCAAAGAGTTTACCTGTCAGCCGGTTGATTGGTCTTATGATTATATTAGGAATTGATCCTGGAACAACTCAAATAGGTTTCGGCATTATAGAAAAGAAGAACAATAAGCTTGCTTGTGTTGTTTATGGAATCATAAAAAATACGGGAAAAGATAAGCCCCGCGATTATCAAAATACCGCCGAAAGATTATCTGACTTAATAAAGAAATATTCCCCCGACCTAACTTCGGTGGAAAGATTATTTATGTTCAAAAATCAAAAAACCGTTATGACGGTAAGCGAAATGCGGGGAGTGATTATGCTCACTCTTGCCAATCATGGCTTGCCGATTTATGAGTTTACTCCCCTTCAGGTGAAACAGGCGGTTTCAAGTTATGGACGCGCCGATAAAAAACAAGTGGAAAACATGGTTCGCTTAATCCTCGGATTAAAAGAAAAGATACGGCCCGATGATGCCGCCGATGCTTTGGCTATTGCAATTTGTTGCGCAAATTCATACAATTGGCAACAAGGATAAAATATAAATTAAGTTTAATTTAGGATTTTTTATGTCCGCCAGATACCCACAAGGAAGCTGGTCGCTACAAAAAATCTATACAAGTCGCTATGGAAATTAACGACCTGGACAACAGCTTATTGAGTCTATTGGCCGAAGAAACCGACAGCACAGAAGCTGAAGAGCCGCTCAAGAATGACGAAGAAAAGGAAGAAGAAGAAGACGAGGATGATGAAGATGAAAAAGAAGATGATGAGGAGGAAAAAGAAGAAAATAACGAAGAAGACAGCAATTACTAATATAAAACCCCCGATGAGTTTGTCGGGGGTTTTATATTAGCGAGCGAGGGGCAAAATGGAAATTCTTATTTTATCTAACGAAGATCAAGATAGGAATTTATTCATATCTTGTCTGAGTGCTG
>MGLG01000024.1:12055-12509 GCA_001795975.1 Candidatus Yanofskybacteria bacterium RIFOXYD1_FULL_42_10 | reverse complement strand
AGAAACCAGCTGAGTTTCTCTAATTATTCTCCCAACTTGTTTTTGAGCAACTGTTCTACGATTTGCGGATTAGCCCGACCGGCAGTTTTGGCCATAACTTTACCGATTAGAAACTTAAGGGTTTCCTTTTTGCCTTTTTTGTAATCTTCAACCGGTTTTGGATTTTCTGCAATAACCTCAAGAATGGCTTTGTTTAAGTCCTCTACGCCGGAAACCTTGGTCGCCGGCAGATTCGCCTACTATCCAGTTTTAGATTAACAAATCAGTTTAAAAAAAGAAATGGCTCGCGTGGTAAACCACGCGAGCCAAAGACCAAGGATTCGAGAATCCAAGTGCCCTATGAAAATACTTGCGAAAGAATCTGAAGGCCCTCGTGCCACTCATCCTGATCGTCAACCGAGCTGGCACAGACATACCAGCCACGGCGACCGGCGTACCAGTGCGCACCCACTGC
>MGLG01000024.1:0-12047 GCA_001795975.1 Candidatus Yanofskybacteria bacterium RIFOXYD1_FULL_42_10 | reverse complement strand
TTTCATCACTACCAATGATGTACGCAATAATTGCATACCCATTGGTAAGAAGCGGGCCAGCTTGACCGTTGGACTGTCCCTCCAACTTCTGGAAGAAGTGAGCCAGCTGGATTTCAGTCGCCGCCCCTAATTCTGCCATGATAGAAGCATCCGTAGATGCCTTTTGGAGCTTACTGACCACGAGCTTTCCAGCCGGGACATCTTCCTCAACCTTCTTATTCAAGAAGAGGCGCTGGAAGTTTTCGCTCATCCAAACGATGTTGGCGGATTGGATGTGGGCGCTGGCAATAAACTTTCTGGTGGCACTGACGGAAACTTGGGCGACTTGCTTAAGCAGGTCAGATGCCTTGAGAGTCAAGCCATCGGAAAGAAAACGCTTCACGCCTTCCATGCCTCCGAGCTTGTTCACGATTGCTTCCATTGTTCCCCAATCCATTTCCGGATACTTTGCCATTTCTTTCTCTCCCCCGACTATTAGTCGGAATTGTTCCCTGCCTGTTAGACAGAGGCCGCGCCATGCGGCAAAATTTTTGTTTGCCAGAGGGCCATCCACGATAGCCATAACGGTAAATCTACATCCGATAGTGGCGGACCATAGACTTATCGCTATGGCTATCTTCACAAGTAGTGCTTTTAAGGTGCTTTAACTATCTTTTAATTATACGCCTTTTTGACTAGAAAGTCAACCCCACTGTACCCATCGTCGTAATATCCCAATAGCTTGGAATAAGGGTTTAAATTAGAGAAACCAGCTGAGTTTCTCTAATTATTCTCCCAACTTGTTTTTGAGCAACTGTTCTACGATTTGCGGATTAGCCCGGCCTTTGGTTTTGACCATTACCTTACCGATTAAAAACTTTAACGACGCTTCTTTCCCCCTTTTAAAATCCTCCACTGCCTGTTTGTTTTCTCCAATGACTTCGTCTATGGCTGTCTCAAGCTCGCCTTCATTGGATATCTGCCCCATATCTTTTTCCCGCATTATCTGTTCCGGATGCAAACCGGTTTGCGCCATTTCCTTGAGAACCGCCTTGGCGCCGGTGGATGAAAGTTCTTTGTGAAAAATTAAAACCATCAGTTCGGCAAATGCTTCAGGCGATATTTTTATCCCTTCAATGTCATCTAATTCTTTGGTTGAATCCATATTAAGAAGTGCCGGAAATTCGGTAATGATATAATTCGCCGCTAAACTATGAAGTTTCATTGACAAAATATGCGGCTCCGTTGGTTCATCGCCCCTCAGTCCCTTTTTCTTGTGGTAATCCATGGCCGCCGCGTCCAATTCGCTTGCAACATGCTCATAGTAATCTCCAAGGTGTTTGGCAACCGTAAATATTTCAATATTGGCGTCCGGCAAGCCGTATTTTTTGAATCTTTCCCTTCTCTGCTGGGGCAATTCCGGCAATTTTGCTTTTATCAGTTCAATCTGCGTTTTGTCATATTTTAACGGCGGCAAATCCGGTTCCGGAAAATATCTGTAATCGTGAGCCTCTTCTTTTGAACGCTGACTGAATGTCGCCTTCTTGGTTTCGTCCCAGCCCCTTGTTTCCTGTTTTACTTTTTCACTCGCTTCCAGTAATTTGGTCTGTCTTTTTATTTCATAGTCCACCGCATCCATAGCCGTTTTTATAGAATTTAAATTTTTTATCTCCACTTTCGTGCCGTACTTGTTGTTTGTCTCTTGTTGCTTGTCTCTTAAGGATATATTCACTTCCACTCTCATTTGCCCCTTTTCCATATTGGCATCGGATATGCCGGCGTATTTTAAGATGAGCTGAAGTTCTTCGGCAAATTCTTTAACTTCTTTTCCGCTTTCAAAATCAGGTTCCGTTACCAATTCCATCAATGGCACTCCGGCGCGGTTAAAATCAACTAATGAATAATCTTTGCCGGGTAAGTGGTACAGACGACCGGCATCTTCTTCCAAATGAATCCGCGTAATATTGATTTTTTTGCCGCCTTTAAGAGCGAGCTGTCCTTTTTCGCAAAACGGCTTTTGATATTGGGAGATCTGATAACCCTTGGGCAAATCGGGATAAAAATAATTTTTTCTTTCAAAAAAAGAATCTTCGGCGATAGAACAATTCATCGCCAAACCGGCGAGAATCACTTTTTCAACCGCCTCGCGATTTATTACCGGAAGAGTCCCTGGGTGCGAAATACATATGGGGCATATATTGAAATTTGGATGTTTCTCATTGGGGTCATTTATGGAATCACAAAACATCTTTGTTTTTGTGTTAAGTTCCGCATGGATCTCTAACCCAATGATGGGTTTATATTTATAATTATTTTCCATATCGATTATTTAAAATGAAACGACCAACAAGATTTATACATTTTTCAGGTGAAGTATTAATATCTGTTTCACTAAATCTAAACACTTTATATCCTCCGCTTTCTAAAATTTTGTTTTGCCAATTATCTTTTCTAATAACATTATGCTTCTTTGCCCATTCTCCTTTATGCCAATAATCTCCATCACAATAGATTACAATCTTATATTTTGGCAAGTAGAAATCAACAACGGTAATTTCTTCAAGTGGCATCTGTTCTTGAAATATTAACCCACTCTCTAAAAGAGCTTTTTTAATCTTAATTTCTATTTCTGTTCTTCTACTAGAAAGAAGACCTGATGTAATCATGTTAATAGCTCTAATTCTGCTTTTCATTTTTACTTCCTTTGTATGATGCCTACCCCAAAATGGATTCTTGTATCCTACTAACTTACCAACCAAATTCCTGCTTATTTTTTCACGAACATCCCGAGAAACTTCATGTCCCATTAACTTGCTACTGACCTTAGCCCTTGCTTCTGAATTATACATAGGGTTTTTATCGCTTAACATTCTTTCAGTCATATACAAACTAACTTTCTTGGCAACTTCTAATCGCTTCATTGGATTTTTATCCCCCATTTTTGATAAAGAAATTTTCCTATTTCTTGTCAAGATTTTTTCTTTATTTTCCTGATTCTGCCACCACATTTTTGAATTCTTACCAACTTTTTTCCTAAAAGATAGTGGCATAATAAGACCTCTATTCCAAGGATTCATACCTTTGTGTGATTTGCTTAGATTTTCTAGCCAAATTTTATATCTAATTGGATCTGTTGGAGCTGGCATAATATATAAATTTTATCATTATTCTTCTAATTAAAAAAGTCCCTCACCAGTTTTTATAAAAACTGGTGAGGGACCGTGTTGTTGTTTCAAATCTTTCCTAAATTTTTCCTTCGTTACAAAGTTCAGCGATATCCGGGAAATGATCTCTGACCATTACGCCAATCAAATCAGCATACTGTCTTATTTCCCATTGGGCGCGCATATCCGTTCTTAAGTGTATGAAGTTAATTAGACTTTCAACCGGCGCCGTCCATACAACATACATATAAAAGCTGTAAGGTAAAATCATAGCCGCTATTTCTGCCGAAACTCCCATCTTTCTCAACCTTAAATACCGTTCTCTGCAGGCATCCTTGTGTTCGGTTAGATTGGCCTTGGCAATTTCATTTTCTTTGTCATCCATATCAACATATTGGTAAGACATGGATTTGCCAAGCTGTTTTCTAAAGTGTTTAGGCAAATAAAAAGAATTTCTTTCAACGATTGTATCATAATCCAAACTCAACTCCGTCATGGCGCCGTACCTGTGACGCACCCATTGCCTAAATACAAAAATAGGCATCTTGATGAGAAACGACATTCCGCCATGGCCAAGCGCCTTTGAAGGATTCGGAAAATGATCAAGACAAGAAATCATCAGATCTTGGTTGCCGTAAGAACCGAGCAATCTGATTAAACCTTTATTCAACACTCTGACTGTTCGTTCAGAAGGCAACTCGCTAAGCAATCTTTTATTTTTTCTTAAGCGTTCATTGACCCAGCCAAAATCAACCGGACGAGGTTCTTTCTCAAACGCTTCAAATGCCCACGGGGTCCAATTCTTGATAATTTCTCTGAAAACATTTTTAATTTCCCAAAATTCCGTTTTGGTATGCCTTGTATTCACATTAGTCCAGTTCAAAAATTCCATAATGTGCCGCAGAGAAATCGTCATATAGAATTTGGTATAAAACCGATACAAGTGGGCGAACCTCGCCATCTCGCGGGCAACCCCGAGTTCAAGCAATTTTTTGTAAGCCCCATGCGCTTCTTCTTCCGCGTCCTGAAATTCTTTCAGAGCCGAAGCGGAAAGATTTGACGGAGTATAATAAGTCCCGTCAATTTCGGAATACCGGCCGGAAAATTCGTTAAAAGAGGCAAACAGCTGAAACAGCGGCTGGGCATAAGCAATCGGCACCTCAAATCTTAAACGGAAAACCGCTCCGCCCTCAAAAGGCGTAAGATGCTTTTCCCGCCACAAAGCTTGAATCAATCCCTCCGCTTTTTCATCAACTTCTTTGGAATCTCGGCCGGTAGAAACCCTTGCGCTTCTTATAATTGCCGGATCCTGAAGCGCGTCCTCGGCGGCAATCATAAAATATTTCTTGCCCGTTTCCGGGTCAATGTGAATTCGCCAGCTATCGTCATTTTCTTTGGCGACCCTCACCAAGACTCCGTCAACCTCAACCGTGCCGTAAGAACACGCGAAACTTCGGTGCGGCTTAAATTTTTCTATTAAACCCGCCAATTTGCTCATTTTTGCATCCATCCTTTTTTAATCAATGTTTCATTCAGCAGATTCCGCACATCAACAAAAATTTCTTCTTCGGTTCTGTCAGCGTCAATAATATGGCAATCAGGATATATCTGCGCAAAAAGATAAAAATTGTTTTTAACTCTTTCCATCGTTTCCATTTTTTCCATTTCATCTAATTTCTGTCCGGTTTTCTTTGCTCTTTCCAACCCTCTAAAAAATGCAATCTCAGCCGGTAAATCAAAAATGAAGGAACAATCCGGCCAAACAAAATATTCTCCCAAGCATCCCTGATTCATTCCCATAAGCATATGGATTTCCAAAAAATTCCATTTTTGGGCGCCGTAAACACAAGATGAGTGCCTGAAACGATCGGTGAGAACAATGTCTCCGCGCGCCAACACCGGCAAAATCACATTTTCGCAGTGATATCGGCTGTCTTTAGCAAATAACATTTGGAGTTCAAGACGATGAGTTGCGGCAAACAAATCTTTATCGGCTAAAATCTCCCTGATTTTCTTGCCGAACGGCGGTTCGTTAGTCGGTTCTTTGGTAAGAACAACATTGCATTTTTTTTGAAATTGAACTCTCAGATAATTGGCCGCCCGCGCCATTTGAGTGGATTTTCCGCAAAAATCAATTCCTTCAAAAGCAAAAAACGAAGCCGGATACGGATTGGTAAAAACTTCATTCTTGTCTTCTATTAATCTTTCCATGATTGTCCTCCTATTGGGTTTTAAAAGAACAAATAGTGTTAGAATTTTAATCTTTAAAAAAATAAAAAACAAGAGTGCGTTTGCGGCCCACAGAACGCGAACTTTCTATAATTGACTCAAATTCTTAAAACTGATAACCTTTTGCCAGTACAAAAACAAACTGGAGACAAAAATGACAGACCAAGAACCGCTTAAACCAGTCGAAAGACAACTTAAGTGGGACAAACGTTTTCTTGAACTTGCCCGGTTTGTCGCAAACTGGTCCAAGGATCCTTCCACTAAAACAGGCGCGGTTATTGTTGACAACAACCGACATATTGTTTCAATGGGTTATAATGGTTTTCCGACTGGCGTGGCCAACCTTGAGGATCGGTATGGTGATCGTGAAATGAAATATAAAATAGTCGTTCATTGCGAACGCAATGCGATCATTTTTGCCAAAAAACTTTTAGATGGATGCACGCTTTACACCTGGCCGTTTATGTCATGCTGTCCTTGCGGTAATGAAACTGCGGGCGAAAGCCAGTGGAGATTCATTAGAGCCCCAAAGCCCGGCATATGCCGGGCTTTGGGGCTCTAATCGTTTTTATCTTAATTCTTCAAATTCAATGCCTGCTCGATTCGAGACATTCGGCGGTTTAGAGCCGCCACCTCATCTCTTACATCAAGTTCTCTTTTAACTTCCGCGAAACCATTCGCAACTATCATAGCCAAGTTATCTATCTTTTCATCCACGGAGTGTGCCAGGTTATCTATCTTTTCATCCACGGAGTGTGCCAGGTTATCTATCTTTTTGTCCACGGAGTGTGCCAAGTTATCTATCTTTTTGTCAAGATTATTGATACTGCTCTTTGTGGCTAATTTCCCTAATTGTTTATCAAGATATTCTTTTGTAAGTTCCGCCATGGTTATATTATATTATTACAATAAATTTAACGCAAATTATTTCATCCCGCACCAATCTTATCCGCCGACCGCCGTACTTACTTTACCTCAATTCCCATTGAGCGGGCGGTGCCTTCTATAATCTTAACGGCGCCGTTTAAGTCGTTGGCATTCAAATCGGCCATTTTTTGTTCGGCTATTTCCTTAACTTGAGCTTTGGTTACCTTTCCTACTTTGGTCTTATTCGGAACTCCCGAACCTTTTTCAAGGCCGGCCGCCACCCTTAAAAGATAAGCCGCCGGCGGAGTTTTAAGCTTGAATTCAAAAGTTCTGTCTTCGTAAATGGTAATTTCCGCAGGCGTAACCTGCCCCATCTTGTCTTTGGTCGCTTCGTTAAACTGAGAGACAAATTGTTGCAAGTTGATGCCGTGCGGCCCCAGCGCCGTTCCCACCGGAGGCGCCGGAGTGGCTCTGCCTCCTTCAATTTGCAATTTTACGATTGTTTTAATCTTTTTTGCCATAATAGCGACTCCAATTTACAAATACACACGAATTACTCGAATAATTACAAATTTATTATCCGCTTAGGTTTCAAATATGTATTTCTAAAATTTACAAATAACCCCAATTTTAAATCACTTGTTCTTAAATACCTTAACATTTGATAATAATCTTCTTTTGTTATGATTCTCTTTGCTTTAATATCAACGATTATTTTGTTATCAACCAAAAAATCTAATCTATTACCCTTTATATCAGAAAGTTTATCCAAAGAAAATTCTCGTTTATAATTTACCTTTTCATTTTTTAAAAAGTTTTCAAGTTCATCCGCATATTGTTTTTCTTTCAAAAATCTACCCAACCTATTATGAATCTTGAAAAATATCCCAGTAAGTTTATATGACTCATCTTTATATAAAATCTTATTCGCGTCATTCGTGTTCATTCGAGTATTTGCGTCGGGTTTAGATTTTTTTGATCTGTAAGAAATCCAGTTCAACCGGCGTTTCTCTTCCAAATATCGTTACCAACACCTTAACTCTTCCTTTTTCCGCGTCAACCTCCGAAACTCTTCCGTCAAAATCCTTGAACGGCCCGTCAATTATTTTTACTCGATCGTCCACCGCCACATCAATCTTATATTTAGGTTCTTCAACGCCCATTCTTTTCATCAAGGTTTCAATTTCAGCATTAGCTAAGGGCGTCGGCACCGTTCCCGCGCCGATAAATCCGGTAACATTTGGCGTATTCCTGACAACATACCACGAAGTGTCGTCAACGATCATTTCCACCAAGACATAACCCGGATAAATCTTTTCTTCCACGATTTCCCTCTTTCCGCCTTTTATTTTAATTTTCTTTTCTTTCGGAACAAGAACATTAAAAATCTTGTCTTCAAAACCCAGCGATTCCACTCGCTGTTTTAAATTTCTAGATACATTATCTTCGTAGCCGGAATAGGTGTGAATGGCATACCAGTGTCTTTCTCCTGTTGTAATCTGTTTGGGCATAAAAGCGACTCTAATTTACGAATTCACTCGAATTTACAAATATTATTCGTGTTATTCGTGTCCATTCGGGTATTAGTGTCGGTTGCTACCTTAGCAAAAACTTATTCAAAATAAACTCAAAAATAAAATCCAATAATCCCAAAAATAAGGCCAAAAACAAGCTTAAACCGATAACAATCAGAGTATACGAAATCATTTGTTTCTTGGTTGGCCAGCTTACTTTGGAAAGCTCCACTTTAACTTCTTTTAAAAATGTAGTAATTTTTTCCATCCCGTACGAAGTAGCTACTGCGTAGCTCTAAAACATAAATTAAGAACGCAGAACAACTATTGTTAGTTTTTGAATACTCCGTTCGTTTTACCCGTTAGGGCTACTTCGTTCGGGATTTAAAAACCGCCCGCAGGCGTATTTTCATGTTATCAAAACGCACCTCAAATGTCAACTCCGCCCTTTTATTCTCCCACCACCTTTTTCTGCACATCGGTCGCCATCAAACCGTTGGATTTAAAATTATATTTTAGATTTTCAAGAAACCTGATGCCGTCGCCGGGATACAATTTGCCCGGTTTAGCTTCTTTGTAATCGTAAATCCCCTCATTCATTATGCTTTCAATCGCCGGATGCCGGCATTCCACTTCTACGCTCACAGCGCCGGTTGATTCTTCGTCATAATTAAACGAGGCAATCTTTTTTAATTCATTGCCGCCAATCACCTCAAATAATTCCACGAAATATAAAATCGTCATAGATAGGACCTCCGCGCTTGAAATAGGAAGCCCGCAATCCTTAGGGCTCAACCTATTTCAAGCCACAAGGGTTTGGCTAATTTCTTCGTTAAAACCTCCGCGTCTTGCTCGCCATATTGCAATATGGCTCGCTCGGTGCTCGGTTTTGCCTCTAACTTAGCCAAACGCGAAAGTCCTAATTTCAAAAACACAATTTTTTACTATTATATGTCCAAATTCTGCACCGACTTGGCGTGAGTCTGAATAAACTTCTTCCTCGGCAAAACCTCCGCCCCCATCAAAACATCAAACACCCTGTCCGCCTCTTGAGCGTCTTTTACCGTCACTTGTAATAACACCCGATTTTGCGGGTCAAGCGTAGTTTCCCAAAGTTGATCCGGATTCATTTCTCCAAGACCTTTGTAGCGTTGGATGGAAACGCCAGCTATTTTCTCGTCTGTCATGCCTTCTTTGTTCGGCTCTTCAAAAATCTCTTCTTTGCCATCAACCGGAGAAACCTCCCATTCGCCTGCCTGTGCAAGCAGGCTATCTATTTTTTTCTTCTTTGTTTTTTCCGAACCGCCTGACATCTTTCTGAATTCTTCTATTATCTTGTCCTTTTCTCCGTCATTATAAGCATACTGCGCTTTTCCGCTTTTTTGGATTTTATAAAGCGGCGGCTGGGCGATGTACAAATAACCGCCGTCTATTATCTGCGGAAAATATCTGAAAAATAAAGTAAGCAAAAGCGTGCGGATGTGGGCTCCGTCAACATCGGCATCGCTCATCAATATAATCTTATGGTAACGCAGTTTGGCCAAATCAAATTCTTCGGCAATGGCGGTGCCCATGGCAATAATCAAGGCTCTAATTTCCTGCGAAGCGAGCATCTTATCCAACCGCGCTTTTTCAACATTTAAAATCTTGCCTTTCAACGGCAATATTGCCTGTGTTCTTCTGTCCCGCCCGGATTTTGAACTGTTATGAACAAATATCCCGCTTGCCAACGCGAAATTATGAGTTTCGGGGACTTCAATATCATAGACATCCATTTTTTCATTAAGTTTTTCAATTTTTACTATTTTATGATTATAATTTTTAGCGGCTTCCAGCATCACATTATCGTCCCCGCCAAAAAATCTTTGGCAGATGGTCTCAAATTTTATCAATGTTCTGTCTTTTAAATATATCCTTTGTTTAGTATAACTTTCTTTGTCAATAAAACCATTTTTTTCAAAAATTTCTTTCATTAATCTCAATGCCTTTGTCAAATAAGTCGCATTATATGTCTCTTTTCTTTTTTTTCTAAAAGAGGGCGACCATTGTTGTTTTGTCGCAGAACTTCGCCACTGACGCAAGTTTAAATTGTCCCATTGCTGTTTCGCCAAATTGGAAAGCATTATTTTTCTTTCCGGATTTTCCTGAAAAAAACGACTCACTCGTTCAGCTTGGTTTTTTCTGTTTTTCTCGTCAGCCCAATATTCTTTTTGAAGCATGTTCAGTAAAATATTGTTTTTTCTTCTATAGTCTTCATTTTTATTATAAAATTCCAAAAACTTGCCCACCATATATTGTTTGTAATTTGGATTGTCCCACTGTTTTTTTGCCCTCGCGCTTAACATGGCTCTCATTTCCGGTTTTAACATTGTTCTGCTTATTTTTTCTCTGTATTCTTTGGATTGCCTTATCTTTCTTAATTTTTCCAAAACATCGGGACGAAATGCGGTTTTGAAAAGATGTCGCGTATGAAAATTCAAATGCTCTTGCTTGGGCATTCGGGTAATATTGTCCGGGTTATTATTAAGTTTATTAAAATCTTGATGGTGTCGGGCATCTCCCTTTCGTTCAAAATAAACTCCGTTTTCTATATTAAACTGGTCCGCCAAAACATGAGAAAATCTCCAATAATTTTCTTTTGGATTAAAAACCATTTCATATCCGTCAATGGTGATTTTGCCTCCGATTTTTGAAATCTTCCGATAAAGGGGCATCAGAGAATCGCTATTATGAAGCTCGCTCGCTTTTTTATATTCACCGCTCCTCAACATAAATAAATGGTCGGGGGTGCAAGTTATCTCTTTGCCGTTATCAAGAACAATTTTTACAACCCCTGCGTTGTGTTTGGTAATTCTCGGACTCAATATCGGCGCCACGCCGATATTGCCGTCTTTTTTAACGGTATAACAAAAATTATTTTTACCCTGTTCATATTCTTCAACTAATTTTTTAAATGTGATATTGCGCCCGTCTAAAAGAGCCATCTCCGTGTCTCCCGAAAAACAGCCTCCGGCGCTGTCGCCTTCTACGATGAACAATTCCGATTCAGACGGGTCGCGGCTTGAACAATCGGCCAGCTTGCCGGGCAAAGTAAGTCCTTCCATCGCGCCTTTTCTCAAAACAGTTTCACGGGCGGCTTTAGCGGCTAATCGCGCCTTGGAAGCCAAGATGACCTTCTCCATGATTTGCCTTGCATCCAAAGGATTCCTCTCCATCCAATCCGAAAATTCAACATTAACCACCGTTTCAACGGCAGTTCTTGCTTCCGGATTGCCAAGCTTGGCTTTTGTCTGGCCTTCAAATTGGAGTTCCTGCGATTTGATTTTGACCGAAATAACAACAGTCAATCCTTCGCGAACATCATCGCCCGATAAATTGTCGTCTTTTTCTTTTATAAATCCGTTCTTGCGGGCATAGTCGTTCAACGATCTTGTTATCGCCGATTTAAAACCGGTTAAATGCATACCCCCTTCAATCGTGTGAATGTTATTGGCAAAACTCATTTCCCGGCTCTGTAAATCATCAACATATTGTAAAGCCACCTCAACAAACATATTTTGCTGGTCTTTACCGACATAAAAAATGGTCTTGTGCTTCGACTCTTCCGTTCTGTTAAGAAAAGCGATGTATGACATTAATCCTCCCTCAAAATAAAATGAATATTCGGCGATTGCTTTCTCTTTGGAATCCGCCGCCGCGATCGGATTTCTCTCGTCTTTAATGACAATTTTAATTCCTTTTGTTAAATAAGCCTGCTGGCGCAGGTGGCCGAGTATTTTTTCCCAATCAAAAACAATCTCTTTGAATATCTCCGGATCGGGCTGGAAAGTAACTATCGTTCCATGCCCCTTGGCCTTGCCGGCTTTCTTTACCGGCTTTTGGGCGACGCCTCGCGTGTACTCCTGTTCATAAATATCACCGTCGCGGATAACTTCGGCTTTAAGCCAAACCGAGAGCGCGTTCACCACGGATACACCAACACCGTGCAAGCCACCGGAAACTTTGTACGCCTCACCGCCGAATTTGCCTCCGGCGTGAAGAGTGGTCATAACCGTTTCAAGAGCGGACTTGCCGGTCTGCTTGTGTCTTTCAACCGGAATACCCCGGCCGTCGTCTTTTACCCTTACCCGGTTGTCCGACAAAAGTGCCACTTCAATGTTCTTGGCGTGCCCGGCCATCGCCTCGTCCAAAGAATTGTCAAAAACTTCCCAAATTAAATGGTGCAGGCCGTCCACGCCCGTTGAGCCGATGTACATACCCGGCCTTTTACGGACCGGCTCAAGCCCTTCAAGGA
>MGLG01000023.1:7610-9299 GCA_001795975.1 Candidatus Yanofskybacteria bacterium RIFOXYD1_FULL_42_10 | reverse complement strand
ACCGAATGTTGTAGCCTTGTTTGAAGTTACATTGACCGTGCCGGAATTGCTTACAACAAATGTTACATTCAAAGTAAGCGGATTATAATCATCGGCTTGGGCATATTGACCATTGGTTATAGTATTAGCCGAACATCCGCCGCCAGTACCGCTGGTACCATTAGAACACCCTGTTATTGTAATTTTTGCCTTATATGTGCCCGCCGAAAGGCCGGAAACATCAACACTAACATTTTTATCTACCGAATTTCCTGCCGCCACATTGCCCTGTGTGCTTTGTAAACTAAGCCAGCCATTTCCGCTTGTATAAGAAATATCAGCCTTCCAACTTAAATCTCTATCTGCTTGCATAGTATTATTTCTTATTGTTACTGTCTGATTTGCCGGGCTACTTCCGCCTTGCACAGCATTAAACGAAAACTCCGCAGTTCCATTATCATTGTCGGCTACCGGAGTCGTTCTTAATGTCGCGCCATTGTCAATGGCTACCGTCAATTCCTTACAGGGGTCAGTAGTCATACCGTCGCCCGCGGCAGCAAAAGAAATCTGACCCGGCAGATAAACTTCAAATGGCGGGCCGCTATCCGAACCGCCAGGACCATCGGGGGTGCCTGATTGAATGCCCGGGCCACTCGCGCATAATCTAAATTTTTTGTCACCAGCCGTTGTGGGTATAAGCGACGCAGTTGTTCCGCTTTTGGTTTTTTGCGAGTTTACCCCAAACAAACTATCAAAAAAGCCACCACCACCGGCAAATTGTTCAATATAAGCACCAAGCGTCGCCCATTCAGTTGACCAATTCAAAACAAAACCTTGGTTAAGAACCGGCGTAGCAGGACTTGCCGTCAGAGAATTGTTGCTAACCTGCCGGCTTTCTACAGTAAAATTACTTTCAGTCTCGGCATGGTCAACTCTGACATGTAAAACCACATAGCCCAAATCATAAATTTTACCATCAGAAATATATCTATCAATATCATTGGCATACGACCAAGCTTCAAGAAGGGTGGTAGCTTTTTTCTGCAACCAACAATCATCGTCTTGATTCCACATTTGATTATCACGACTTATGCACACATCTTGTTGTGTTTCACCGTCTGTACCGCCATATCTTTTATATTTAAAATCAGTTTGGGTTCCCCAAACTTGATAGGTTGAGTATTGACCCGAAGGAGAAAAAGCCCATTCGCAGTCTTTCACACCGTCTCTTGTGCAAACATGACCATTGTGAGGACTTGAAGGAGCTTCAGAAGCAAAAATTTTATTGCTAAAACCCAAAAACACTCCTACCATTACCGCAATAAAGAAAGTAAATACTTTGATTTTAACCATAAAGAAATTATAGCATACCTTAAAATAATTTGATTTAAAATTGTTTATATCTATCTTTTTGTAAAAGAAAAGACGGCCGAGCTAAGCTCGGCCGCCCATTATCGTTTGCCCTGTCAGTTGCGATAATCTACGAAAAAACTTGTAGACCCTCGTAGGTTCTTGGAATCCAGAGTTCCTTGGTACGCATTTAGTAACACATACTTCCCGACTGGATTGTAACTGCCAGCCGTCGTCATCGCAATAGAACCTGCGGCTTCGCCCAAACCGACACCCCCACGCATAGATCCAGACTCGTTTCGTCCATCGTTGCTCCACACGGGGTCAATTAGGCCGGCGTCTCGCGGTCCTGCCTTCTTT
>MGLG01000023.1:7316-7479 GCA_001795975.1 Candidatus Yanofskybacteria bacterium RIFOXYD1_FULL_42_10 | reverse complement strand
CAGTAATGCCAATCGATTTCCCCGTGCTGTCAACCAACTGATGTGAGACCGGTAGAGCTTCATAGTCATCCGGATTCGGCGGAGGCGGAGTTGTGGGACTTCCCTTCCCGCATCCGGTCAGAAACAGAGCCGAGATTGCCAGGCACAGAACCCACGCAACCAC
>MGLG01000023.1:0-7262 GCA_001795975.1 Candidatus Yanofskybacteria bacterium RIFOXYD1_FULL_42_10 | reverse complement strand
CCGCGCATTGTTCTCGTACATCTTCTCTTCTCCCCTGCCCATTTGGGCGTTGTCCGCCCAAAGAGCGGAGTTTCCAGGCAAGGCCTGTACAGGCCTTGCCTGGAAAATTGTTAAAGGCCATTATCCCGTACGAGGTAGAGGCACGCTGCGAGCCCTCGCGACCTCGTTCGGGACTGTTTTCTTACTATACCTTTAATTATACACCTTTTCCCCAAAAAGTCAATGGTTTATGGTTGACAAAAATACGGTCTTACTATATGCTGAAATCACGAGTGGTTCGGCTCAGACCACAAGTTCAACCTCTTCGGCAATCAAGCGGTGGAGGACGGGTTAATTTTGCCATCTTTCACAATCTTAAGGCTTTTTGTTCACGCTCGCTGTGTGTGGTATTTACAAAAGATTAGGTTTGTTGTATTATCATATTATCAATTAGGTTCATTAACAACAAGGGAGCAAAGAATGGAAGCTACAGAAATTCCAGTTAGGCTGTATGCCGATACGCTAATTGTGCCTGATATTGACGGGGTAATCGCCTATGGTCAAGCGAGCAGAAAGCTTGCGCGACTTTCCGGTAATGAGCCCACCATTAACGAATATGTCGCACTCAAGCAACATGGATTTTTTCGCGAAATATTTCATATGCCAATTTCTTCTCCGACCGTAGAGCATGTTTACAAAAGCTTAATGCTTCTATGTACGCGTCAATGCAATCTTCGCTGTATTTATTGTTATGCGTCTGCCACTGGTAATGGACAGCATATGTCAGTTGCCACTGCCATAGAAGCAACTCAATTTTACATTGCTCATACCGATAGAACATTGCGAGTGAGTTTTCATGGCGGAGGTGAGCCGACACTTAATATGCCAGTGATTCACGCTGTAACCGATCTGATACTTCGAGAAGCCACTAATCGGCCAACAAGTTTTTCAATTGTAACTAATGGCACTGCAGATGAAAAGACTCTTGATTGGTTAATTGAAAAAAGATTTTCTTTTTCTCTTTCTTGGGATGGCCCGCCGGATATTCAAAATCGTAATCGTCCATTTATCGGTGGACGAGGTAGTGCAAACAATTTAGAGCGAACCGCAGAATATTTGAATGCAAAAAACTACCCCTTTTTTGTACGAGCAACGCTTTCTCCGATAGATGATGTTGAAAAGACGCTTTCCTATTTTGCGCGATTTGGAGTAAAACATCTGCACATTGAACCGCTATTTCCGCATGGTCGCGAATATCCAAGTTTGAAATTTGGCCAAGAAGCGTCGCAAGCTGTTTATGCTCCGGAAGCCAAAGATTTAATTTATATGACAATATCCGCGTTAAACACAGCCGATCGATTGGGCATATCGGTTGATAATTCAGCTATTAAAAACCGGTTACCACGATTTCGAATCGGCAGGTTTTGTGGTAATATTGCCGCTAAAAGTATGGTTGTTACGCATGACGGTCGGCTTACTTCTTGTACTGAGGTAATAGATATGACCGATGCGGCAAGCAAAATATTCTTTTACGGAATGGGGCAAACACTTGAGTCTGACTGTTCAATGCTCAACAATATTCTTACCCGACATACCAAAAATCAGCCTCAATGCTCGGTATGTCCTTTCCGTTATTCATGCGGTGGCGGTTGCGCAGTGAAGGCCTATCGGCAAACAGGTGAATTTCTGGGTATTGATCCTGTACATTGCCAATATATCAAAATCATTGTGCCGCAACTTATTAAACGGGAAGCGACGCGGAGAAAAATTTGAAATCTACACGGGAAGCTGTTGTCGCCCCTGTGTTTTTTTATTTATTTTGAATAGCTACTTGCACTGCGGATTCAATCGCCCATATGTGAGTATGCCCGTATACCACAAACAAGTGGCAACCGGCGTCTACATCATTTTTAATAGCTTGAAGTAGCGCAATGTCCCGATATCGCCCCTTCTCGGTCATAATCTTATTAAAAATTGTTTTGCCGGAAAGCGACGAAATCGCAGCTCTATAGGCATTATCATCTTCAAGTTCTGTGTTCGGAAACTCTCTATCAAAACGGTTCATAAACCACTCCTCGGTAAGAGTGAATTTAAGAAGCTTGGTATAGCGGTTCCAATATGTTATTCCGGAGGATATCATTTGTTGGGCGGTCTGCGGCGGACTTAGTTTTTGACGCCACTCTACAGTACTTAAAATATACGCAAACACCACATCTTCTGCTTGAAATTGTTTCATTAAATATTTTAAAACTCCGGAATGGTCAGGTTCTGGACAATAGGACTGTATGTTATCACGCTGTGCCAACCAATGAACGGCTCCAGATTCGCCAAATCGTTTTAATGTTTCAGCAAAATTTTCGAGTTGCGCTTTTGGTTTTGGTTTTTCTGCCAAGACTATTTTGTTTCCGTACAATTTAATAAAAATATTCCACTGTGTTTGTAACAAATCGACTTGAGACGATTCTGCAACAAATGAAGAATGAAAAACGCCCAACAATATAATCGTGGTTCCCTTAGCGGAATGTAATGTTATACATAGAGGTTCTTTAAAGATGGAGGGGCGATAAGCGGCCCGAGATCTTATCAAGTTTATTAAATTTTCCATATGATTATAGTGTAGCAAAAATATAAGGCGTTAAATCTGGTTCGGAACCAGTTTAACGCCTTATCGACTTACTGGCCGTAAGTGTTCGCACTGTCACAGCCACAATCGCCATCGCAACTGCATTCACCATCACACGAACAAGTGCTATTGCACGAACAGTCATCGTCACAACTGTTTGCCATGCAACTTGAACCCGTATTTGGCGCAGGTTCCACATAATCGCAGTAGATGTCCATGATGCTTTTCTCCTTTCCGGTTGCCCATGATTATTGAAGGACAACCAATTAACGCATATTAGACCAATAAATCAAATTCATCAAATGCGTTGGGTAATGTGCACACACATATGGCGGTTTTCTCCTAAACTGGAGAAATGGAAATATTTAACATATGTTGATAATTAACAAAACGAAAAGCGGCCATATTTCAGGCCGCCATGAGCAGTATCTTGCTTCTTCCTGATTAACGATAATCAAGCAAGAAGCTCGTCGTTCCTGTTCTCTTGTCTTGAGGAAGCATTCCCTGCGTTCCAACGATAAGGAGATACCGATAGTTAGCGCGATTTGTCGCCTGCCACAAGGTTGCTTCAAGGATTCGTGGCGAACCCATTTCACCACCGACTCCACCCGATATCTGGGTTCTTTCATCTTCAGTCACGCCATCGTGACTGAAGAAACCGTGAAGATAAGCTCCGTTTTTCCCCGGATTCTTAATCCCCACTTCCACCTTTACGGTGGCGGCAATGGAACCACCCCCTCCGTTGGGAAGAGTTGAACCGCGGGGCGGATTCGGCTCCGCAGGCAGACGCGCCCACATATCCGTATCTTTCCCTTGCGAATCCTTCAGGAAATGCGTAACGCCCAGCAGCTCATAGTCATTCGGATTCGGTGGCAGAATCGGCGTGGTCGGTGTTCCACCCTTCCCGCATCCGGTCAGAAACAGAGCCGAGATTGCCAGGCACAGAACCCACGCAACCACTCCCGCGCCCGCAAAAAACCCGTAAACCATGTTGGGACTGTCGTACTCCCGTGCCCGCGCATTGTTCTCGTACATCTTCTTCTCCTTTGCCCTGAATTTGTGGTTCGATAGGCTCACCACGGTGAGCTTGTCTAATCCGCCGAAGGGTTGCCCCTCCGGTTTCAGAGCTGTTGTCCGCCCAAAGAGCGGAGTCCCTAGGCAAGGCCTAGGGAAATTGTTAAAGACCTTTATCGCAGGGTTTCACGCCCCGCAACCACTTTCTTATTTATCAGGTAGTGAAGTTCTAGTATTCCCTTGCAATCTGCCAGGATTGCCTTCGGAACTTCTACTACTTGACTGTATTTTAATTATACACCCTTTTTATGGAAATGTCAATACATACAAAATTTGACTCTCCTGCTATAGTAATGATGATGAAATTTTCTATCAACATCAACAAGTCAGCAAATTTTTACTTTTTTATTCAGAACCTGTCGGAGTGGCATTTTAGCAATAGGAAAGATTATAACGACTTATGGCGAAAAGAATTGGGCAAATTTTCTGAAGAAGAAGCGACAGCGTTAAAAAAATTTAAAGAAATCCGCCTTCAACACAAATCAGCCAAAACAATTTTTGAACAAGCATTTTTTGTCTCGCAAAATCCTTGGGAAAAATTAAAAATAGACTTGCCCCCGGAAGATTATGCAATAACACAAAAAGTTTTTAATAACTTGGAAGAAAAGTTTAATCTGCTTTGGGAACACGATCTGCCGTTGTTGGTGAAATGGCAAAAAGAATTAGACGATAAAATAAATGAGGAATCTTTGTTAAAATCTATACTTGACGCGTTAATCGCTCTTTTCAATTCCCCGTCCTCTGAACAAGAAGTCAAAACTTATTTGTTATTTTCCTCGCCAATTCACACAGGAGGAGGCGCCAATATTGATAAACAAAGCATCAGTCTTGAAATTTCGCGATATCCAACACAAGATGTAAATCATGCAATAGGCATTATCTGGCATGAAACAATCCATTTGTGTTTCCAAAACCAATATTTTTTCCCGCTTTTGTTGAAGCAATTCCCGAATGACCCGCAGAAAGTTAATTTTATAAATGAAATAATTATCGGCTCCCTCTTTCCCAAAGGAATTTTGGGCATTCGATTATTAAAAAATAAACCTGCTAATAAATTAATGGCCAATATCAGTCCGGAGCAAACAGTTGAAATTATCAATCTTACAAAAAAATATGTTAACGACAAAAAACCCTTGGATGACAAATACATCAATACAATTGCAGAAATCTTAAAAAAACAAATGAGATAAGCTCACTCATTAATTCGTCAAACCTTTATAATAATTTACTAAATTATTAAAATTTTTATTCTTTTTCCACTCGGCTGATAATTTAGATCTTAATTCTTGATGTTCCTTGTATCCATAATCCGGTCGCGATAAAATATCGTTCATCTCATCATTTAATAAAAAGGTTGACGCTTCTTGAAACGCGCCAAAATCTTCAACTGTTAATTTGAGAACATCTCTACAATAAAATCCAAAATTGCGGATAAACTCAATATGCAGCATTTCGTGCGCCACGACGACATCTACCTTTTCATCATCCATTCTAACCATAAAATATCTTTGGCTGGCGTTGAAGGGACAGCTTCCCGCACTTGTAAGATACACCGTATAAACAATCCCGGGAGATAATTTTATATTTAAAATGTTTAGCGGAGTCCCTAGGCAAGGCCTAGGGAAATTGTTAAAGGCCTTTATTGCAGGGTTTTTACGCCCCGCAACCACTTTCTTATTTATCAGGTAGTGAAGTTCCGGTATTCCCTTGCAATCTGCCAAGATTGCCTTCGGAACTTCTACTACTTGACTGTATTTTAATTATACACCCTTTTTATGAAAATGTCAACCCTTTGTCATGGTTCAATACCCTTGAAACACCCTGTTTAAACTTTATAAAGTTGCGATTTTTTGACTAACTTTATAAAGTTTGTTAATCCGATTCTGCGTCGGATTATTTTTCTGCCACAACACGCAGTGTAGGGTTTTAAAATTCTGGACCGCGCGTGGGATTAAATTTTAAAACCCTGATTCAAATCATTTCTGAAGTTATCAAAAAATATCTCACCCCCGATAAAATGATAATCACCGCCATGGGTGAAAAAGATATCTTTAGAAAGTAAACGAGACTCCTTTCCGGAATAAACAGTAATTAAAACGACCCCGCAATGGGGTCGTTGAAGCTTACGAAAGATTGACCTGATCCGTTAGGTCGTCAATTGTCGCCTTCGGGTCTGCGGTTCGACGACTCTTAATTTCCTCAAGGCGCAGAAATATCTTGATAGTTTCTTGCATTTCGGGATCATTTTCCGATGATTCAACTATCATTTGGATGGCATCTATCAGGCCAATATCCCTTTCGTCAATCTCATCGGGAAGATTATCTAAGCCGCGCAACAATTTTTTTTGCGCGTTAAGCAATTTGCAAAACAATGACTGATTGATCAATTCCCTGACTCGATTTTTCTTATCAATAATGTTAATCATAATATTAAAGACTCCCAAAAAGATTAGCAAAAAAACCTTCCGCGGCCCGTTGACCTGATTCGCGGCGATGTGTTGCCATTTGTTCTCCTTTATTTTTCAAAGATTCTGTATTGTCTATAGTATCAAACTTTTGACCTTCAGTCAAGACACGCTTTCGGTCTTGTAGTAAGACTTCGGCTGCTTCAAGATTTGCCCTCATGGCAGCTAATCGCTGTTCTTCTTCCTCTACATTCAATAATGATTTGACTGTTTTGCTTTTTATTTCTGCTTTTTTCTCCAATTCCTCTCGCATATGTTCGGCTACTGTTTTTTGTGCATTTGCCGCCCCTTGAGTTAAAAAATCTTCCCAACTTCCCGGATTTTTTAAAATATTATTAATGGTCTCTTTTCCTATTGTTTTAAGTGAAGCCCCCTTCTCTTTAAAAAAATTAAAACCTCTAAATAAATCGCCTACATTGGTGGCAATTTCTTCAAGTGTTTGTTCTTTACTCTCTAAGCGCCTTTGGCGCATTTCATTGGTTCTTTGTTCAAGATAATCCACCACTTGATCAAGCGAACTTTTATATGACTTCATTTGAGGTTCTTGCTCTGTCGCAGGTTGTTTTGGAGAATTTTCAAACATTGTTTATATATTATTCCGGATAAATCGGCTCTATGTATTCCAAACTATCGGCCTTAAACACGCTCTTTTTATAAATATTTCTTTTGGAAACAAACCTGATGCCGGTATTGGAGCTTTGCAATTCCGGCAAATCACCGGCGACGCCAACCGTTTTCTCTCTCTTTAACTCGCTCGGCTTATACATCCCTCCCGTTTTTTCCAATTCTTTCAGAGACGGCAAATAGATTAATTCTTTGATAAATTCGGTTTTGGAAGAAACAGTGATTTTAACATCTGTCAGCGTATCCGGCCCCGACAAATCTAGTCTGTCCTGAACCTGATAAATGCCACTGACAAACAGGGTTCCATTCTCCATTTTCTGAATTCGGCCGATAAACTCATGCGCAACCGGCTGCGCCTTATACCACGAATAAATCCAAAATCCGCCGTACAAAACCGCCGCGGCAACCAAAATCAATAAAAGTTTCTTTTTCATCCTGTAGTGAAATTTTTATAAGTCAAATATTTCGACTTGAATAAAAATATTGTTTAAGCCTTG
>MGLG01000022.1:8576-8692 GCA_001795975.1 Candidatus Yanofskybacteria bacterium RIFOXYD1_FULL_42_10 | reverse complement strand
GGTAATTTCAAATTTTTCGCTTTGAGACAAGGCTGTGGCCGCGGAAAGTCCGGCCAATCCGCCGCCTACAATAACAACTCTTTTTTTAGACATTTCTTTTCTCCATTGTTCTATTT
>MGLG01000022.1:4165-8556 GCA_001795975.1 Candidatus Yanofskybacteria bacterium RIFOXYD1_FULL_42_10 | reverse complement strand
TCATGATAAAATTTTTTTACCGGACTTGCAAGTCCGCGGTATTTTTATTAAGATTTTGCAAATCCAAGTTATTTGAAAATTGCGATAAAAGCGATAAGGGAGGTTCAACTTGAAAACTATCGGGAACGGCGCGGCGGCAAAGAAATTTTATTTGATTACGATCCAATCACTGCTCTATGTTTTTCTTTATTATGTTACCAATTATGCCGCTTATTTGAGAAGCATTGACCGGCGGTGGATCGCTATTCCGGCGGTTGATTACCAAATTCCGTTTTTGGATTTTTTCGTTTGGCCGTATATATCGGCTTATGTTTTAAATACCGTCGGAGTTTTTCTGATAACCAAGAATACGGAATATGAGGAATTTAAAAAAATTACCGCCGCTTATTTTACGAATCTTATTGTTTTGGTTGTTTTTTATTTTGTGATTCCGATGAGGGCGGTGCGAGCGGATATTGACCCAAACGGGTCGTACAGTTTATGGGCGATGAATATTTTGCATGGGGCGATGTTTCCGTACAATACTTTTCCGTCGGCCCATGTTTCTTATTCTTTTTTAACCGGCCTCATCGCTTATTCCGGAAAATACAAATACCGCACATTTATAATCATTGATTCTTTGCTTATTGTCCTGTCCACGCTTTTTATAAAAGAGCATGTTTTGATTGATGTTGTCACCGGTATTATTCTTGCCACGGTATGCCACAAGGAAAAGGACAAACTGTACCGGCTGTATGCTTATCTTTACAAAAACTATTTCAGCCGTGCGCAGAGTCACATTTGAGCGGGAAAACCCCGCTTTTTATTTTAGCGAGCGAGGAGCAAAATGGAAATTCTTATTTTATCTAACGAAGAGCAAGATAGGAATTTATTCATATCTTGTCTGAGTGCTGATAAAAGTTCATTTACATTTTGTCCGAGCGAAGCTAAAAGGGTGAATGCTCCGCCGCTCTGCGGCGGTATTAAGAGGCGAAGCCTCCTCTTAATACCTCGCGGCAAGCCGCGAGGAGGATTTACTTTCAAATTTCTTTTTTATTTTTTAAATTACCGTAAACGATGCTCAATATTTTGTGTCTTAAAATATAGCGTTCGTTATATTTTAAGAATGTGTTTGCTCTGTGTTGCGAGTGGTAAATGCACTCCAAATTGTGATATGATTACAACACATGGGTATTATTAAATTTTTTGATAAACTGGAAGACAAAATTAGGCATAAATTGAGCCGGTACGCGGTGGTTTACGCGCTTATTGTCGGTTTTGCGGTGGTGCTTTTTTGGGATGGGGTGGAACGGTTTGTCGGAGGTTTTGATTTTTTTACGCCGGAAATTTCCATAATAATAAGTGTAGTTATCCTTTTGTTAACCGGCACGATGGTCTCCTTTTTTATCGGAAATGAAACCATAATTTCGGGATTAAAGACCGAGAGAAGAATAGACCAAAAGACGGAAACAGATATCAGAGCCGAAGAGGAAAAAATCAACCATCTCCATCGCGTCATAGAAGAGATTCGGCAGGATGTCGCCGAGATCAAGAAAAAATTGTTGCAGTAAAAAAGCGGGCCGCTTGTGTTATCGGGCCGTTAGCTCAGCGGTAGAGCACCTCATTTGCAATGAGGGGGTCGCCGGTTCAAGTCCGGCACGGTCCACCAGATTTGATTTTGTTTGATAAAAAACCATGTCAAAACAAATTACAATTACGGCAAAATACTTCAGTCAATATAGGCATAAATTAGGTTTTTCTAAACAAGCGGACACAAAGGACTTTTTTGGCGCGAAAGATATTACGCCGGCAATTGATTTAAATTACATCAAACTTCTAAATGACAGACTTTATGGCATCATTGATAAAATTAATGACATTGTTGCAAAAGAAATAAAGATTGATAATCTTGCCGCTTTCAAAAAAGAACATATAGACCGTTCGCTTGAAATTATTAAAGCAAATAATATTTTGCCCGCGCTGAATAATCAAGGCAGAAGGCCGGAGCAAGTTTATTATTCCTGGATGAGGGGTTTCGTTTTATCAAATTATTTTTTGAAAGCGCTCGGGCTGATTTTTGAGGTAGACACTTCAAGCATAGATTTAATCGGCGATGATGATTTGAAAACCGCCGAAACTTTTAAAAGAACTCCCAAGGCCGATTTAGAAATAAAATTAAACGAAAAAGAAAAAATCCGGATAGAAATGCAATCCGGATTTACGGGAATAAATGACATAAAACAACATAAAGTTTTGGAAGCAAAAAGAGTTTTTCGCGACTTAGGTTTCCACACTTTGGCAATCCATTTTGATTTATATAATGGACAGGTTGCCTTTGTTAAATTAGATGAAATTGGAGAAGACAGCGTAAATTGGATTACAAGACAACAAATGGAAGGACAAACGGTTTTTAACATTGAACAAAATTATTTCATTTGGAAAATTACGGAAAAACCGATGAAATATAAAGAAATAAATTTTGGTTAATCATATTTCGCATGATTAAAAAAAAGAAACTGAAGGTAATTGATTTATTCTCCGGTGTCGGGGGACTAAGCTATGGTTTTGCCTGTGATGATAATTTTGAAATCATTGCGGCAAACGAGATTTTACCGAATATTGCAAAAGCATATTCGCTCAATCATCCTGCGGTCAAAATGTATGCCGAAGACATAACAAATTTTAACGCGCAAAAAATTAAAAAAGATTTGAATATTAAAGCGGGAGAGGTTGAAATTATTGTTGCCGGACCGCCTTGTCAGGCATATTCAACCGTTGGAAAAAGATTGGCCAACGACCCGAGAGGAAAACTTTTTAAAGAATATTATCGGGTTTTGAAAGAATTTAACCCAAAATTTTTTATTTTTGAGAATGTAAGGGGACTTTTATCAATACAGGGCGGCGAATTATTTAAAACAATTATTTCTTGTTTTGAATCACTTGGATACAAGGTGCAATATAAACTCTTGAATGCCGCCGATTATGGCGCGCCGCAAATTAGAGAGCGGGTTATGATTATTGGATCAAAACTTAAAACAGATTTTCAATATCCGGAACCCACACATTATAATCCGGAAGAAGCGCCGGATTTATTCAATAAAAAGCTCAAGCCGTATTTAACGCTTGAAGAAGCAATCGGCGATTTGCCTTTTATTAAATCAAACGAAGAACGATTTGAATATTCATCTGATCCGAAAAATGATTTTCAAAAATTAATGCGCAAAAACGCGCCGGTAAAATTAATGGATCATAACTCGCCGAACAACAATGAGAAGCTGGTAAAGATAATGGAATTATTGCCGGACGGCGGAACCCCGGAGAATTTGCCAAAAAATTTGCGTCCGGCATCCGGATTTAAAAATACTTATTGCCGTCTTTGGTGGAAAAGACCGGCGACGACCATAACACGAAACTTAAGCACGCCGTCGTCATCTCGGTGCATACACCCGAAAGCTCCACGACCGCTTACTACGCGTGAGGGTGCTCGGATTCAATGTTTCCCTGACTCTTATCAATTTTACGGTTCAAGGGGGGATAGAAATTTACAAGTTGGGAATGCCGTGCCGACATTTTTGTCTATTGTTATGGCAAAAGCAATTTTAGAAAACTTTAAAAATGAATACAAAATTGTTAAAGAAAAAAGCCCCAATGAGTCATTGAGGCTTTACCGCGTTTCTAGTCTTACGGTCTGAACATTATCGTCAGGGAATCGCCGGGGGTCAGTTTGAACTTATAGCCGTGGCTGGCTATGGCGTACACCGTTCCGGCTCCGCCTCCGATAAGCGCTCCTTTGGCGGCCCCCTTCTTGCCGTCGGCAAGCGCGCCTATTCCGGCGCCGATGGCCGCGCCTCCCAAGATTTTTTGCCAGCTATGGGAGTCGTCTTTTTCCGCCGTGAATTGGATTGGTTCTGTTTGAGAAGATATATCGTAGGTTTGTTTATTGACGAAACTGTCAACAATCAATGATTGCGGTTGAGCTGTAACCAGATATTTGTTTTTCTCCAAAGTCGGTTTTACTTCGGTTATTTTCAGAGTGATTATGCTGCGGTACGGATAAAATGCTTTATCTTGGTAAACGAATTTCTCGTTTGGTCTGGCGATAATCAGATCTTTGCCGGAAAATTTATTATTCGGCGCCATGATTACGGTGTTAACCGGAATTAACGGAACGACCGGCGAGGTAATTTCTTCTTGCTCGTTTAGGTTTTCCGAAGGGGGATTTGGGGGAATAATTTCATTTTCGTTTTGCGGTTGTTCTATTTCGGAAAGTCTGTTATCGGTTTCAACATTGTACGCATTTTCCGCCTCAATTTTATTTTCTTGTTGTTGAAGCAAGGCAGAAGATTCTTCTTCGGCTTTGCGCTGAAGCGCTTCCGCTTCGGCGGCCCGCCATGGGCGAGGCTCGCTAACGG
>MGLG01000022.1:771-4127 GCA_001795975.1 Candidatus Yanofskybacteria bacterium RIFOXYD1_FULL_42_10 | reverse complement strand
GCAATCTTTTTTTCAAATTCAAACTTAGCTTGCTTAACCACCTCGTTGAGTTTATCGGTGGTGATTGGTTTTATCTCTTGGCCGAATCCGTTGAAATTCTTTTGACCGTCAAACCATTTGTACAAATGATATTGTTTTTGTTGGTCTTGTGTCCAGCCGATCAGCGGACGGGGTTGTTCGCTGTTTTTTGCGGCGATTTGGTCAAAGAAGACCATCGGTCGGCCGGTAGAATTGTCAATAATTAAATCTTGTTCGGTGTATCGGTACGACAGTTCAACCGCTACGGTTCCGGTTGTTTTTTCAAGAATATGACCGTTGAAAATCCGGTTGGCAATCGCTTCCGGCGTTGCGGCAAAAATTGTCATCAAAACCACTGGAATCAGAACCAGCGTTTGAAAACGCTTTTTGAAAAACATAATTGTTTTGCTTTGCCCCGGCAAAATAACGGCAAAAAATAACAGCATCATTATTCCAAGAAAGATTCTAAGAAGCGTCGGATGTTGCTGTCCCTGATCAATACCGAGATAAAAAAGCATGACCATAATTAGGAACAGAATATTTGATAATCTTTCTATTTCTTGTTTGGCGATTGCCGATAATTGAGACAGTCCTTCAGCCATTATCCGCGCCGGAGCGGAGATAACGGCGAAATAAAATAATCCGCCGCTTCCGATAAGTATTCCGAAGAGCAGAAGCATATTGCTGTCAAACTGAATGCTCGCCCGAACTAAAATATCGGCTACCAGCACGGCGAGACCCGCGCGGATTCCCGCGCGAATGAGAGCTTCGCAATAAGACACGAATGCTTCCGTAACCCAATCGGCTCCGACCCAAATCGTACGGATGAGCAGTTGTGTGAATTTCAGAATCATAGCAACCTCCTCCAGCCGCGAGTTTTGCGGGTTTGACGATGGGTTTCTATCTCTTCGCTTTTTTGAGACAGAAATCCGTTTGCTGATTGCAGGGCGTTGTTCCATTCCTGCGTCGTTCCCAAGATTGAACCAAGCAGATCTCTGAATTTGCGGTCATTCGCGATTTTTTCCGACAATTCCCGGCGCATTAGAGGCAATGCCGAAACCATGATTTCTGTTTGTTCCGCCTCCGGAACATCGGCAATTTTCATGCCGGTGTGAGTGATGGTTTCCACAAGCGCTTCCTGCAGCATAATGGCAATCGGGTTCTTTTTGTCCGGCATTGTTCGGATTGCTCCGCCTAACAAATATAGCATCCATTCGACACTCATTTTGACTGATTTTGGCCACGATTGAACTTCTTGAATTGTTTTTTCGCGGTTAAATATCGGGCCGATAACTCCGCTGTCAATCAGATGAATTATTTTCCCAACCGCGGTGTTAGCCAACAAAACGAGCAATTTTGGATGTTTCTCAATTACCCCCGCGACTACATTAGTCATTGTCAAAGACCTCCGCAGAGATTTTAACATATGTTGTTAATTTGTCAATTATTTGCAAATAAAACCGCAATTTGTTATGCCTGTTTTAATTTGCACATTGAAAAAGGGGTTATCATGAAATCGTTGAAGAAAATCTTTCTAAGTTTATATGCCGTTGTTTCTTTGGTTGCAATATTGGTTTCAGTCGGATTGCTTCTTTTTATCTTCAGCGGCGACAAGAAAATTTACAAAAATTATGTTGAGGTGGTTGTTTCGGACCGAGAGCCCGTGCTGTTGAATGAAGAAGCCCAGCTTCGCAGGAAAATAATGGACGCGGTAGGAGGAGCGGGCGAGCGCTCAAAGCCGCCGACCGAAGGAACTTTTGTGGTTATTCCGATAACCGGTCCCATTTTTAATTCCAACGATTCGGAGTACCGGGAAATTTTAGAACAACTTTTTATCGCTTCCAATCTTAGCCAGAATGTTAAAGCGGTTATTTTTTGGGTTGACAGTCCGGGTGGCGGAGTGACCGCCAGCGACGATCTTTTCATGGAAATAAGCAGTTTAAGAATTAAAGGAATTAAAACCGTTTCTTTTATTCACGGTTTGTCCGCTTCCGGCGCTTACTATGCGACTGCTTTTTCCGATAGAATGATAGCGTCGCCCATGGCAATTGTGGGAAGCATCGGAGTGATCATTAAATTTTTTAATTTTAGAAAATTGGCCAAGGGCGTGGGCGTAGAAGTGGAAACGGTAAAATCAAGCGAGATGAAAGACATCGGCTCGCCGTTTAAAAGAATGTCCGGGCGGGAACGGGCGGTGTTTGAAAAACTTATTCAGCACAGTTTTGTCAGATTTAAAATGATAGTTAAATTGGGAAGATTAATGTCCGAGCAGGAAGTGGATGAAGTGGCTACCGGAGAGGTTTGGAGCGCTTCGGACGCAAAGGATAAACATCTTGTTGACAGAGTCGGATATTTTGACGAAGCCATTGTTGCCGCGGTTGAATTAACCGGAGTTGAAAATCCGAAGATTATTGCGTATCAGAAACAACCCGGGTTTCTTGATTCCGTTATGGATAAATTAAACGGATTGGCGGGGGAGCCTTCGGTGTCTCGTAAAGTTATGAAAGAAATATCAGAAACTCCGCAACTTCTCTACGAATGGTGCCCTTAATATTTTTTCTTTGTTCCCCGATCTCCCTTAGGGGAGATTTTTAATCGCAAAAATAACTGAATAGTATGTTTTTTAGACATGATGTAAATAATCTTCGCCCTCGTCCCTCTTTCATCCACTACGCTCCGGCCTTCGGCCTGGAATTTGCAACGATGTCTGCAACACCCGTTTAATTGGTTCACTCGGATAATATGAGACTAAATTCTCTCATATTATCCTCGCTGCCAATTTTAATATCCGGACTTCTTATCCGCCTCCGCCAACTGGCGGAGGCGGATGGCAAATTTCAAAACTCGCAGTAAACACATTGTTATAAAGTGCTCGTACGAGCACTTTATAACAATGTGTTTACTCTTACGACTCGAACAGCCACCGCATATTGCGGGGTCACGCCAAGGCGGAGATTGGAATTTGCTATTCGGCTTGCCTCGCCAAAGGCGGGGCGTCTCGGATATTTAAAAATTCCCCGCAACGGATGAAAAATGGCCGGGGGCTACGCTTTAAATCTCAACGGCTCAACGAAAATTATCGTTGAGCCGTTGATTGTTTGTTAATAGCGAAAACTCTCTGATTTTGGTACATAAACTTTTCAATACATCTGGGGCATTTGCGGCAGCGAAGACTTGGAAAGGAAATGGGGAGGGAACGGGAGCAAGAGTTTAATTGAAAGAGAGAACTTACTGTGGTAATCTCATAATATGGGAACAAATCCGATGTATGTTTTAATATTAATTGTTTCGGCGGCGGTTTTGGTTATGTTCGGAATCAATTTATTTTTAATGTTAAG
>MGLG01000022.1:139-758 GCA_001795975.1 Candidatus Yanofskybacteria bacterium RIFOXYD1_FULL_42_10 | reverse complement strand
GAAGTTGACGAGGGCTACATAGTTCTCCATCAACGATTTGACGCGCTATCGCAAATTGTGAGCAATCAGCTTCAGCAGAATCGGGAAGCATCAGACAAAGCGAGCGCGACCGTTTCGCAACTTATAAATGAACAGCTTGAAAGAAGTCGGCAGGCTTCGGAGCGGGCGACACTGACCGTAAGCCAGCAAGTTCAGAGCTTTACTCAAAACATGACCCAAATCCAGGAGAACATGAAACAGATGCATGAGTCCGTAAAAAGCGTTTCTTCGTTTCAGGATATTTTTAAATCACCGAAACTGCGGGGTATCTGGGGCGAGGCATCGCTTGAAGCGGCCCTCAATCAATATTTTTCCAAAGACATGTACGGACTCCAGCATTATTTCAAATCCGGCGAAGCGGTTGATGCGGTTTTGAATCTTCCGAACGGACTTATTCTGCCGATTGACTCCAAATTCAACTGGGAAAATTTTGAAAAAATGGTCAATGCCGACAATGACATGCAGAAAGAAATTCACCGCAAATCATTTTTTTCCGATGTGAAAAAGAAAATAGATGAAATTGCGTCAAAATATCTCTTGCCGTCGGAGGGAACGACTGATGTGGCGCTGATGTATGTAC
>MGLG01000022.1:0-126 GCA_001795975.1 Candidatus Yanofskybacteria bacterium RIFOXYD1_FULL_42_10 | reverse complement strand
TTATTACGAAGTCATTAACAACATAAAAGATATGGATATTCCAAGCTACGCTCGAAGCAAAAAAGTTTTCCTGGTTTCGCCCAATACTTTTGCTTTGTCGGTTTCGGCTATCCGTCATTGGTTCAA
>MGLG01000021.1 GCA_001795975.1 Candidatus Yanofskybacteria bacterium RIFOXYD1_FULL_42_10 | reverse complement strand
ATGGAGGGATTTGAACCCTCAAGCCGTGAGGCATACGCCCCTCGAACGTACGTGTATACCAGTTCCACCACATCCGCATGTTTATTTTAGCGAGCGAAGCTAAAAGGGGTGAATACTCCGCCGCTCTGCGGCGGTATCAAGAGGAGGCTTCGCCTCTTGATACCTCGCGGCAAGCCGCGAGGAGGATTCATTTTTCGTTATTATCAATTATCAGTGCATTATGTATCTTTTTTCTTTTTCTTTCAAGACAGGGTAGATTGGGTTTATGATACATCATTTTAATAATTTTTCGTGATTCTGTTTTTCCAAATTTCAACTGATAAGCTCCACCATATGGAGCAATTATTCCATGTCCTTTAACTCCAAGGCATTTAGTTAGTATATTCTGAAGCCAAAAAAGATGATTTTTACTTGACGAACAAAATATCAAATAAAACATAAAACTGGATTTCCACCTTGGGTCATAGTAAGAATAAAAACTACCATCTCCATCAAAAAGTCCGCGAATAAGGTCTGGGAGATATTTTTGAGGAGTGAGAATCCCCCCTATTGTTTTTGATTTTGCCGGAGTGAGTCCAATTTTATTAAGAAAGTTGTAAAATCCGACATCGCCAAATTGTAGAACATAATATTTCTTTTCTTTTCCGAAACCGCTATTTTTGCTCCCAATCTTATTTTTAAGATTTAAACATCGTTTGAATGTTTTAACAAGCTGTAAATCTTTTGTCGTAAAATTGATATGGCGTCCGTCGTTGTAAAGACAACCATCAGTAGCAATAAGACCGATGGCGTATGCCAATCTGGAAGACCAGCAAAATAATTTTTCTGACTTTGGTTTTGGTCCGCGTTTACCCATTTATCAAGTATAAGCGATTACCAATATAAAAACAAGAATAATTTATTTATCCAGTGAGAAGAGTTTATTCAACCGATTGAGCAACTTCCGAAGGATCCTTATCTTTGCTGTTGCTAAGAGTTTTAGTTTTTCTTCGGATTTCTTTTGAGGACTTGTCTTTCAAGTAATAAAGCTTGGCTCGGCGGACTTTGGCTCTTTTGACAACTTCAACTTTATCTATTGAGGGCAAGTATAACGGGAAGATTTTCTCTACCCCAATACCGCCGGAAACCTTGCGAACGGTAACGGTTCCTCCGGCTTCTTGACCGTGCTTTTTGGCTATAACCAAACCTTCAAAAGCTTGGGTTCTTGTTTTTTCGCCGTCTTTAATCTTTTGATGGATCCTAACCGTCCAGCCGGGCTTTAAATTAGCCAATTTACTGGCTGTAAAGTTTTTTGAATTGAATATTGATAGTTTATTCATAATGTGAATCTATTCTAACTCAGAAACAAATTTTTGTAAATCCTCTGGTAAATCTGCTTCTAAAATTAGCGATTTTTGGTCAGGAGTCAGAAGTTCAAGTTTGTAAGCATGGAGGAAGAGTCTTGGCGGTTCGGAATGGGAAATTTTCTTTTTGGGGCTATATAATTTGTCGCCGGCGATGGGCGTACCGATGCTTTTTAGATGGACTCTTATTTGATGGGTGCGTCCCGTTTTTGGCATTACTTCCAAAAGAGTAAACTCCTTAAAATTTTGCAGGGTTTTATATTCGGTAATCGCATTGCGTTCTTTAAGAATTCTTGTACCGATTATTTGGATTGTTTGTTTTGCGCCAATTTTGCCAAGAGGAGCGTCAATAATTCCCCTTGGTTCTTTAGGCCTTCCATATACAAGCGCCAGATAATGCTTCTTTATTTTGTGTTCCTGAAAGAGATTTTTTAAATAAAAAAAGGCGTCATTATTTTTGGCGATTAGCATAAGTCCGGAAGTTTCTTTGTCTAAGCGGTGAACTATCCCTGGACGCAGGGTTCGCCAGCTGGCGGATTCGCCAACATCGCTGATTTCGGGGTATTTTTCCATTAGCCAGCTGACAACGCTATCACTTTTGTCGTTTGGGTTGGCGGGATGAACAATCAGACCGGACGGCTTATTTATTACTATTAAATTTTGGTCTTCATAAACTATCACTATTTCCATAATGTCAAAATCTTAACCTGTTTTGCGCTAATGAGCAATCCGCGCATTGTGCGGAAAAGGGTACCAAACAATGTCCGACCTTGTCCTCTAAAAGATACCACGGCCGTAAGGCCGTGGTTGTTCATGAGCGAACTAATTTTTTATAAGTTGAAATGTTGAAAATATGTATGACAGAGTCATGACTATAAATATAAGCATGGATTCAAATAGAGGAATTACCAATACTATTTTGGGCAGTTTTTCCGTTTCTATCAATAATTTGACTGACTCCATAAGTTTCAGAGTAGCAAACATAATTATGATAATTGACAGCAAAAATATTGTCCGAAGATGAATAAAAGAAACGACATATCCGAAACAGGAGAGTAGGGCTATGGCGAAGCTTATGAAAAAAGCCTTGCGGTAAATATAATCTTTTCCAAACAATTTTTTCAAAGCGCCATAATAAAAAAGAATCGCCGTTCCGGCGATAAATCCGGCCTTGGCGTGATTTTTTGAAATTTCAAAAACAGCTTTATCCATATCCGTGGATGAAAGAGAAGGGCTGGAAAATACAGACAATGCGATTAGAAACGAAATAAGAACAATGGAAGAAGCTAAAAGACCAAAAATCCAAAATAGCTTCATTATTATCCCCGTCTTTTTAAGGAGCAGATGAGTATCTTATGGCATAGACTTTAAAAAATTGCAATCTTGGTGCACTTTAGTAGACGATGTTAGAACCTGCTTTGCATTGCAAAAACGGCTAATATTGTTAAAGTGAGGATAGATAAGTTGTTTAACAATATCAGGAGTTTACCGAATGGAACAATATTGGATGCCCAAGAAATTGGACTTTAAGAATTTAAGATTATGCCTGGATAATTATTCCGCCGATTTTCTGTATATTAGATTGGTCGGGTCAGCCGGCGGTACGGTAAAAATAAATGAAAAATTAGAAGGCCGAGCGCTTGATTTTAAAAAAGACAAAGCGGGTTTGTATCTGCTTATCGATTCAAACGACATGTTTCATTTCCCTCTAGATGATTACCAAAAGGGGTTTTCTCTGGCATATGAAAGAATATTTGATGACGGAAGGATGCACATCCCCGGCGGCATTTCAGACAATCCTTACGACACAAACCTTCCAGAGCCGAAAAGATCGTTTTTGAGACACGTGCTAGATGGCCATTTGATGGAGATTTTCTTTAAGGGCAGAGTAAATATCATATTCCATTCCTGGTGGATTAAACCACATTGGAAATACTGGACAATTGATAAACCGGGCAACATTCAAGAAATCATCTCAAAACAACAAATTGAGTATGGAGAAGAAGATTCTTAAAAATCGAAGCAACCATCTTTCGAGCTGCTCCCCTGGGGGCAGTTTTTTATCAAGAAGCATATTGGTTAGAACTTCAACCAAACCACCAAATAACCGTTTCTTTTTCAGACGATTTTATTTCTCATTAACAAAAACTTCCATTTCTCTATACGGGCAATTAGACGATGTTAGAACCCGCAGATTTTCTGAAATAGAAACGGAGATTGATACGCGAGAATGCTAAAAGTCCAATAAAGTGCCCGAGGCGAGACTCGAACTCGCAAGCCCTTGCGGGCAAAGGATTTTAAGTCCTTCGTGTATACCATTCCACCACCCGGGCATAAAAATTTAAAGCGCAAAAATCAAAGCGCAAAATTTATTTTTAATTTTATGAGGCCGGGGTGGGAATTGCACCCGCGTATAAGGGTTTTGCAGACCCTTGCCTTACTGCTTGGCTACCCGGCCTAAATTGGGCATCATAATGTTCTTTCAATTTTTTTCTCCTCGTAAACCTCCAAAATGTCGCCTTCTTTAATTTCTTGAGACGGTTGATTTGGCAGAGGATCAAATCTTATTCCCGCCTCCTGGCCTTCTTTTACTTCGGAGGAGTCCGCTTTGTTTTGCTGTAATTGGCCGATTTTTCCAAGCGCAATTTTTGTCCCGTTTCTGAACACTTCAACGATGCCGCCCCTTGTTATTTTCCCCGACATAACTTTACCTCCGATAATCTGCGAACGGGCATCTTTTTTAAAGGTAGCCAAAACCTTCAATCGTCCAAGCTGGGTTCTTTCTATCTCCGGTTCCAATAAACCGCCCAACTCCTTTCTTATGTATTCTACCAAGTCATAGATAACATCAAAAGAGGAAATTTTAACGCTTTCCTTGTCGGCTATTTTTTGGGCTGATTCTTCCGTGTTAACCCTGAATCCCACAATTTGGCCATTGGAGTGAATGGCTGATTTAACATCGGCTTCGGTAATATTGCCGATATCGTATCTGACCACATTGTAACCTACTTCTTCGGATTTAATTGTGTTTAGGGCGGAGTCAACGGCTTCAAGCGAACCGGAAAAATCGGCTTTCAAAACCAAATTAAGAATTCTTTTTTTGGCGGTTGATTCGGAAATTTCCGGCATCGGTTCCTTGATGAATAAAAACAGGGGAGTGAGATCAACATTATCTTCGGCTATTCTGGATGCTTTTTCTTTTGAATCGGTAACGGCAAAAATTTTACCTACATTCGGAGCCGAAGGCCAGCCGGTTATCAAGACCGGCTGGGAAGGGCGGGCTTCCGTTATGAGCGCGCCGGCGAAATCTTCCATTGATTTAATTTTACCGATAACTGTTCCCGCCACTATCCAATCGCCCAATTTAACGATACCTTTTTGCACCAATACCGAAGCGAGATAACCCCGTCTTTTATCAAGACGGGATTCTATAATCACTCCGCTTGCCGGAGAATCCGTATCTTCTTTCAGTTCTTCCAGTTCGGCTACCAAAAGAATCATTTCAAGCAGTTCCGGAATATTCCGGTTATCCTTGGCTGATATTTCTATTGATGGCACTTTGCCTCCCCAGTCCTCAACGAGAATATTTTCGGCGGCCAAATCTTGTTTGACTTTTTGGGAATTGGCGCCTTCTTTGTCAATTTTGTTGATTGCCACAATAAGCGGGATTTTCTCCGCTTCTACTATTTTGATCGCTTCTTTGGTTTGGGGTTTTACGCTTTCATCGGCGGCGACAACCAAAATGGCGATGTCGGCGATCTTTGCCCCGCGCGACCGGATAGCTGAAAATGCTTCATGGCCGGGTGTATCTAAAAATGTGATTCTTTTTATCGCTTGCCGCTTGTCGCTGGTTGCTATGTCTATTTGGTAAGCGCCGACATGTTGGGTAATTCCTCCTGATTCTTTTTCGGCAACTTTGGTTTTTCGTATTGTGTCCAAAAGCTTGGTTTTGCCGTGATCAACATGACCCAAAACAACCACCACCGGCGGCCTTGCCTTTATTGTTTTTTCTTTGGTATTTTCTGCCATAAGCGAAGATACTCTATCATTTCTTTGAGTTTTTTACAATTTTTGTAAGACATAAAATTCCCAACCAGATGGTTGGGAATTTTATAAATTGGCGGCGGGAGGAGGATTTGGTCACGGATATTTTTCTGTTGAAAAATTCCGCGACCCCGCCTCAGTGCCGTCGCGCTTCCGGCATTCAAATCATCCTCCTGTACGCGCAATGATAATTCGCGCGGACAGTCGCTGGCTGTCCTTGCGAATCATATGCGGTGCCTTTTGGTTAAAATCCGAACTTTTTTTGACGAAAATCCGGACTGCGAACTTTGACGCTCCGCTCCGCCGCCGCTCGCTGACGCTCGCCACCCAGCAAAAAAGTTTTCTTCACATTTTCTGATTTGCGCGCGCCCGATTTTTTCTTCTAAAAGGAAAAGAAAACTTTTTTGCGGGACTCTGCTCTGAACGAGCAGGGCGGCGGGGCTTCGCTTCGGCTCGGGCGAGGCGGAATTCCCCCCACACCCCCCTTCCGCCTCGTCCTCGCTTCCGACGGCAATTTTTTTGGCGGAATTTTCTTTCTTTTCCTTGTCCCACCCTCCCAACGCGGAAAAGACAAAGGAACTCCCTTTTTTCTTTACTATTTCCAAATATTTTGGTAATATTATATTGTAGTTATGAAGTTTAAGCATAGTTCAATTATACCACAATTTAATATTACTAATAAAATATGGTAGAGTCAAGTAAAATCAAACGAATAAGGGAAAAACTAGGTTTGTCGCAAGAGAAGCTAGCTCGGCTTGCCGATGTTTCAAATAATACGATAATTAACATAGAGGCAGGCAAACAAGATAATCCGACTATTGATACACTTAAAAAAATCGCGAAAGCGTTAAATGTGCCAATTGAGGATTTAATAAAATAAAAATATGACAAACAATACTTTAGACAAAAAAGAAGCCATAAAATCAATTGTTCATGCCTCCGTAGAATCATTTGCAGTGGGTTTTCAGGGCAGACACGAGGGTGAGTTAGAAGATCCCGAGGGTACTTTAAATATGAAAATTCACAATGTTTTTATTGCAGTTCTTGGACCAGAAATACAATACTACACTGCTCTTGTGCGTTCGCTCGATAGTTCTTTGGGCAATATGTTAGAAAAAATGGCAATCAATATCGCAAAATTGACTTACGAAGTTAAACAAAGTGTTGCAGGGCCTCTTAGCCTTAAACAAACTCAAGATGTTGCGGAATTATTAGAGAAATATAAACGCCGAGAAATTACTCCACCAACTACGGAAGATTATCAATTTTTACGAACCAAACCAACAGAACAATCACTCGTAACGAAAAGACACGATAGTGATTATTATTTGATTGATAAAGAAACTGGAGAAAACTTTTTGATTGAGCTAAAAATTGGTGGTGATCTTGATAATAAAAAAGCTCGTTCAGAAAAAGAAGCTTTATTGGAACAGTTTGCAATACTATCAAATACTCTACCAGATAAAACAAAAATAAAAGTATTTTTTGCTACTGCTTATAATCGTTTTGGTGAAGGTAAACCATGGCGACAAGAGCGTGTTCGTCAGTTTTTTGCTGATGATGAGCTTTTGATTGGAAAAGATTTTTGGGATTTTGTATGTAAATCAGATCAAGGATATAACATTGTGCTTGAAGCTTATAAAGAAAAGGCTGGTCTTATTAAAACTTCGCTAGATTCAATCAAAAAAACTTATTTGGGATAATCTATATATGCAAACACTTATTAAATGGCCCGGTGGCAAAACGCAAGAGTTTCCTTATATCAAGGATTTAATCCCTACTTTTGATCGTTATATCGAGCCATTTTTTGGTGGGGGTGCAGTTTTCTTTCAACTAAAGCCAAAAAAAGCAATTATCAATGATGTTTGTAGCGAACTCACTGATTTTTATAGCTTACTCAAAACAGAAAACGATAGAGAGGAATTTAAAAAAGAATTATATGACTATGCTACAAATTGGGAAAAAATCCCCAAGTACATCACCATTTTTGAAAATCAAATAACCAAGCTCTATGAGAAATATAAAAAAGATGAGATTACTAAAGCGGAATTATCGAAACAGGTAAATTCTATCCTCAAAAAAGAAGAGGATCGGTTTAACGGGCTTTTTCTAAAAAAGTTTTGTTTAGACGAGCAAAACCTATTAGAACAGATTACATCAAATTTAATTTCAAAAATTAGCAGGACGAGAGAAATTGAAAAGCAAAGAGGAAAATTGCCCGAGGGCGATCTTCAAAAAAATATTGAAACGGCATTTAGAAGCG
>MGLG01000020.1 GCA_001795975.1 Candidatus Yanofskybacteria bacterium RIFOXYD1_FULL_42_10 | reverse complement strand
AAGATTGCTTTTTGTATTTTGGCAGACGGCCATTTCAAGCGAGGTCGGCGGACCCGAGTCCCTCGGGTCAAGTGGAGGGGCACTGGCGCCAACCGCTCTAAGACAATTTATGGTGCAGCGTTGCGTGGGATAAGGATTGAAGTTATCTTGTAAAGTTGAACAATAAGAAGCGAGAATCCACTTACCACCTATGGGGCCGTCTTTTTCATTATCCAAAGTTGGGGGGAATTGTTCATATGCGTCGGGATAATTTTCTTTTATAAAATTAAAAGCTTCTGTTGACGGACCCCTTGCTGTACAAAACTCTTCCCGATAAGAACGATTTGGGGAAATATCAGAATCATTGCTGCCGTCTCCGTTTTCATCTATCAGCGCCGACTCAGCTAAATTCCCAAGCCGGTCAATAACGGCATTTAATATGCCTACGGCGATATCGGCTATCTGTTGTGAACTTATAAGCCAGCCCATTTCCGCGTCAATGGTTGCCGCGGCTGATTTTCCCAATAAATCAGCGGGAGTAAACACCTTGCCCATAAAAGTGCAGCGAGCGTTTGATGGAGGAGGGGTTGCTACGGGTGTACCCTCGCATTTATAATGTTGTCCATCGGTAGTCTGACATTGTTGACCTGCAGGACAGGTGCCGCTTGATTCGCCGCCGCAAGTATAAAGTGTCGTATCTATCGGCGGTAGGTCTTCACAGCCGTCTCTTATGGATGTATAACCGCTTCCGGAAGTTGCTTCCGCCAAATCAGCTGACTGGGAAAGATCTCTTTGCTTTTTTAATTCATCCAACGCTTCAAACAGTAACCCGTAATAATTATTTTGCGGTTCCATAAGGCGCGACCAGGCGTCCCAGCCTCCGTTTCCGGCAAAGTCCCTCCGATACGCCGCCATATCAAAACCGGAGGGCAGGGTGCAAGCCTCCCGGAGATCAAACGGGTCAAGGTCGCTTACCCGGACATTGTTTCCCCTAAACGGTATTTTTTGGCTTCCGTCTATTCTGAACGCGTCTTTAATGCTTTTGTCCAAATAATTGCACACCGGAGTGGATGCGAGAACAGTTTTAAAAATATCTTCTCCTCTGTATTGTCCTTCAGTGATAAAGTTTCTCCAGTTTCTTACAAATGCCGGACCGCCGTCTCTCCCGCTTCCGCGAATTTTACTAATTAATTTATTGGAAAACATGGTTAGCATTTTTCTTGCAAGCGTTCTTACTATGACTGTTTTTATCCATGCTATTGTGCGAGGAATATCTACAGAGACAACGCCGGCAAAACCGGCGGCTATAGCCGATTTTGCCGGTTGAACATAAAAACTGCCAAATACTATGAAAAAAAATAAAAACATGACGACGATTTTTTTTCTAAAGTTCATTTGCGATACTTCCGATTAAATTTAAAAACTTGCTGTTTGGTATCTGAAGGTTATTTGTTTTTGCTTTTTGGGCGATTTTTGCCAATAATTTGGGAGCGTTTGAATAAATGTCTTCAATGTTTCTGATTGCGACAATCGCTTTCATCGGGTCTTGGTCAAAATAACTCATCGCCTGAAAACTAAGCGCCAATGACCGGATACTGCCCAACAATTCCAAGTGGATTTCTTTCCAGGAAGCGGGAACGGAAATTTTTTTCATTATCTCGGCATTATTTTGGAAATTCATCGCTTCCGACAAAAGCTCAACACTTATTGTTTTTACCTTTTGTGGGTCGGAGGAAATTAATTTTTGAGAAAAAACGCTTAATTTATAGGGAGTGAATAAAAAGCCGTTCATCAGTTTATTTTCCAAAATATCAATAACTTCGGAAAGATATTTTTCTTGGTTTTCTCTGGAATCGGAAACGGTTGCCGTATTTTCCAGCGAAGGATTTAGGGCGGCATAACCGTTGTCAATGACGGATAAGCCCAGATTGTTAATTGCCGATTCATAAGTTTGGGTCGGCGCGGTTTTTTGAAGGTCTCCGGCGTAGAGTCCGGCTGTGATTAAAGAACTCAACTTTTCTGTGAGATTTTCATCGCTGCCGGATTTTATAAATCCGTTGGTTTTGGCAAGCAAATCGTCCGGTCCGGGAACTCTCGGGTCGTGGCCGGACAAAACTTCTTCTCCGTCTAAAAAGCCGTCGCCGTCGGTATCCGAATTTTGCCATTCGGTTGCCCAGTATGATTCAGCGGTGTTTGATAAACCGTCATGGTCGGCGTCTTCTTCAAGACCGGACGGCAAATTAACGGAAAGCGCCCTGGGTATGGTTGCGTTAATGTTTGATTTTAAAGAATTGGTCAGCGAATAAACCGAAAACAAAGCGCCCAGCGCCAAGAAGGTCATTAATATTTTAAATTTAATTGGCATTTATTAGGGTGTAAGCCCTATCTATTTTATTTTTTTGAAAAACTGGCCGAGAAATTTTGAAAAAAGTGCGCAAGCAATAAATACCAAAGATAAAGCTAAAATCGGCCAATCTCCCAATTTATTATACCATGTCTGAACAGAGCTTGGCACAATGTCCCCTGTTAATATCTTATAGCCGCCGGAATCAGTGATCTTTTGGATATTTCCTTGGCTGTCAATAACAAAAGAACGGCCGAAATTTGACACTAAAGCGAGATATTTTTCGTTTTCAACCGCCCTTGTTCGGGATATGGCGATGAGCTGGCTTTCCAACAAGGAACTGCCGTTAAAAATACCCAAACTGTTTTGGGCTAAAATAAAATCAAAATTACCCCTGCGCGCCATTGCCGGAGAAACAATATCGGAGCAGACGAGAATTTTTGCCCAAATGTTTTTGTATCGTACGATATTTGACATTGTTCCTTTTGAATATTCGCGCAGGTCTTCCAGATTGTTTTTTAAAGAAGAATTGATTATGGAAAGCGGCCATTTAATCAGATAAGGCAAAAATTCCCCGGCTGGAGCTAAGAGCTGCTTGTCATAATAGCCGACAATGCCGCTTTTTGAATCGGTGAATGTTGTTTTTGATCTTAATTTTACGGAATCGCTTATCGTGTTATTGTCTATGACCAGCAGATTTTTAGCCGATAGTTTGTTGAAAAAAGTTTTAACGGAGAACGGATCCAAAAAATTGGCAAGCGTTTTTGAAAAATCGGCTCCTTCGGGAAAAATAATTATGTCGTTTTCTTTCAAATTTTTAGCCGCCTCTTTCAACAAACTTAATTTTTGGCTGAAGTCCCGCAATGTTTCTTCCGGCGAATAAGAAATTTTAGTCGGTTTTTGGGTCTGGATAATCGAAATACCAATTTTTGCTGATGGCTGGTTGTCCGATTGTCTCTCAAAGATATTGATTGCAGGTATTGTCAAAATGGCGACTGACATCCAAATCAAAAATAATTTACGCCGTGTTTTTAGAAAAAGAATCACAGAAGACGACAAAAAAACCGCCCAAAGATCCATTCCGTAAATTCCCCAAAAAGAAGCCGTTTGCAAAATTGGTTTTATGCCGGTGAAAAAATACGCCGGACTGCCGAAAGTCCAATGAGGACCGAGCATGCCGCCGTTGCCGAACCATAAAATTCCAAAGAACCAAGCTCTCGCATATTCCGTCAAAACAAAAACTCCGGCTGATAAAAACGGTAAAAAGAGCAAAGATATCTTCCCGTAAAATTTGGAAACCGCAAAACTAAAAATTCCCCAAAACAATGCCATTCCGGCGGTGGTTATGGTAAACAGGAATAAAATGAATAACAGCGCAGCTGCTTTATTTTCCACGCCTAATGACTGAAGCGGGTAAAGCGACCAAAGCCAAAAGAAAATATAGCCGAAATAAAATAAACCGGCGATAAAACCAAGCCAAAACCATTTTGGTGTTAGGGCGATTAATTTTGCAATAATTTTGCTAATTTTTGCCATTCTTCAAGAGAAAGATTTTCTGCTCTGGCATTTTCTTTTATGCCGGCAGAAGATAAAATATTTTTAATTTTTTCTTTGGTTGCTCCGAAATTTTTAGCGAGGTTGCCAATCAATTGTTTTCTTTTTTCGGAAAACCCCGCCCGGATTATTTCAAATAATTTTTCTTGCTTTTCCCTTGTCTCATGCCGCGTGTCTCTTGTCTCTAATTTTATTATTGCCGAATCAACTTTTGGCATTGGTTGAAAACTGCCCCGGCTGACCGAACTGATAATCTTCGGCTCGGCGTAAAATTGAACCGACAAAGCAAGTAAATTCATATGCGGCGGCTTGGCCATAATTCTCTGCGCCACCTCTTTTTGAATCATTAAAACTATCAGTTTCGGCTGTGCCATCCGCCAGCCAGCGGATTCAAAAATAATTCTTAGGAAATGCGAGGTAATATAATACGGGATGTTGGCGACAATTTTATATTCCCCGCTTTTCAGGGAGTATGCCTCAGGATTAAATTCCAAAATATCCCCTTCAATTATTTTAACATTCCCGTTTTCTGAAAATTTGGTTTTTAATTGGTCAATGAGCCGCCCATCTTTTTCTACCGCGATAACTTCTTTTGCGGCAGAAGCAAGTTTTTTGGTTAGATTGCCGGTGCCCGGCCCCACCTCTAAAATTATATCATCTTTTTTGATTTCCGCGGCGACAATAATCTTGTTCAGAACCCCTTGGTTTACTAAAAAGTTTTGGCCAAGAGATTTTTTTGGAATTATATTCTTAGGATTTTTAGTAGTATATTTTTTCTTCATAATCATCGTCAATGCCGCTGGCGGCATATTCTATGGTGTCCTGTGGCATCTCCCCGATAAAGCGAGATGGCAGATTCCTTTGAGTTGAGCCAAAAATATTTCTTCTTCTTGCATAGCTTAAAATTAATTTTTCTTTTGCCCTGGTTACGGCGACATAACATAAGCGCCGCTCCTCCTCAAGCTCCTGGGGATTAAAGGTTGACCGGCTGTGCGGAAACAAGCCCTCCTCTATTCCGGCGATAAAAACAACCGGAAATTCCAAGCCCTTGGAAGAATGGATGGACATCAGCGTTGCCTTGTCGGGTACACCTACTTTATTTGCGTTTGCCGATAATGTAAGAGAATCCACTCCCTGCAACAAGGTGATTTCTTCCAAAAAATTATCAAGACCCCGCTCGCTTCCGACATTGTCATATTTTTTGGCAACAGTCAGCAGTTCTTTTAGATTTTCCATTCGTTCTTCAAAATTGGAATAGGCGTCATTTTTTGACGCGCTTAATCCCTTGAGATATTCTTCATAATCCGTTTTTTTGATTATGTTTTTGATAAAAGAAGCGACGCTGATATCTGTCTTTTTGTTAATCAGATCGTATAAAAGTTCGTAGAATTCTTTCAATGCCCGTCCCTGTTTGGTTTTGGTGTTTTCTTTGGCTAAAATATCCAGGGCTTTTATGAGGTTTTTCTCATGGGTATTTGTTATTTTAGCTAAAACAGTTTGTCCAAGTCCGCGCGTGGGGATATTTATTATTCGTTCAAAACTTACCAGATCGCTTGGATTGGCCGCCAATCTCATATAAGCCAAAATATCTTTGATTTCTTTTCTTTCGTAAAATTTAATGCCGCCGATAATCTGATAAGGCAAACCGCAAGAAATAAAAGATTCTTCTATCGCTCTTGATTGGGCGTGAGTTCGATAAAGAATCGCAAAATCGCCGATGTTATGATTTTTTTGCATTAATTCTTCTATTTTTAAAGTGATAAAATCGGCCTCATCTCTTTCATTCAGAGCTTCTTTTACGAGGATTCTCTCTCCCCTGCCATTCTCTGTCCAAAGCGTTTTGGGAACTTGACTTTGATTGTTTGAGATAATATTTTGGGCGACGGCTAAAATATTTTTGGTGGAACGGTAATTTTGCTCAAGAAAAATAACTTTTGCTTCAGGGTAATCCTTTTGAAAATTAAGGATATTTCTGATATCCGCCTCTCTAAAAGCGTAGATTGACTGGGCATCGTCTCCTATCGCAAAAATGTTTTTATATTTTTGGGATAAAAGCTTTATTAAACTGTATTGATCAAAACTGGTGTCTTGATATTCGTCAACGAGAATGTATTTCCAAATATCCTGGTATTTTTCTAAAACTTGGGGATTGTGTTTGAAGATTTTGACCGTGAGCGCGATCAAGTCGTCAAAATCAAGAGCGTTGGCGTTTTTTAATTCCGTTTGATAATTTTCGTAAATTCTTGCCAAAAGTCTTGAAAAAAAATCATTGGGTTTATAATTTTCAGGGTAAAGAAGCTCCGTTTTGAGCTTGGATATTTTGCGGACAATCATTTGGGGATTATATTGTTTTAAATCCAGCTTCTGACGGGCCATCACCTTTTTTATCAGAGCCAAACGGTCGTATTCGTCAAAAATGGTGAAGCTTGGTTTGTAATTAAGTAAAGAAATTTCTCGGCGCAAAATTCTTAAGCAGACGGAGTGAAAAGTGCCGATTGTCGGCCAGGCCGACAATCGGCCGGAATCTGCCGAAAAGCTGGGAGAAAGAAGCGCTTGCACCCGCTCTTTTACCTCGTTAGCCGCTTTATTGGTAAAAGTGATGGCTAAGATATTTGCCGGTTTAATGTTTTCGGATATTAAAAAAGCGACTCTGTGGGTTAAACATCTTGTTTTCCCCGAGCCGGGACCGGAAATAACCAAAACCGGTCCGCTGATTATTTTTACGGCTTCTATTTGTTTCGGGTTTAAGTTTTTGAATATGTCGCTCATAAAGTACGACCCCGCTTTGGCGGGGCCGCGTTGTTTGTCGTTTGTTGAGCTTATCGCTTTTTAAGTTCATCATCTATCGCCTGAACAAATGCGCTTATCGGTTGAGCTCCTACAATCAATTGTTTTCCGATTATAAATCCGGGAGTGCCGCTGATGCCGAATTTATCGGCTTCGGTTTTATCAGAATCCATTTCTTGTCCGTATTCGGTTTTTTTCTCTTCCATCAATTGAGAAACCTTGTTGGCGTCTATTCCGGGAATTGTTTTGGTTAAAGCGATGATGTCTTGTTTGGTTCCCCATCCCCCGTTTTCGGCGTCTTGTTTTTCAAACATCGCCTGATGCCATTTGAAATAGTTTTCGGGGGATATCTCCCAAACCGCGTGAGCGGCTAATCCGGCGCTTGTTGAATCCGGCCCCAAAAACTGAAAATCCTTGAAGACAACTTTTAATTTGCCGGTTTTGACATATTGCTCGTTAAGAGCGGAAAGAGTGTTTAAATCAAATCTTTGGCAGAACGGACATTGAAAATCAAACCAATATGCCAATGTTACCGGAGCGTTTTTGTCGCCCGTAAAAGGCTCATTTTTTACCTCCACCTTTTTGATGTCAACGACCGCCTGTTTTTCTTCTCCGCCCAAGACCGCTTTTTGCGAGCTGAAACCGCCGTTGGAATAAATTACGGCGGCGGATATCAAGATGCCGGCGATAATAATTGCCAGCGGGATCGAGAATTTGCTTAGCGTTGTCATTTTATTTCCTTCTTTGATTGAGTCTTCCATATTTTGTGTTTGATTTTCCAGGATATTTTTAATTTGTTTTGTCTCCCTATTATTTATCTGCCGGTCCCAAATCTTTTTCACTGCCGGGCACTTTTTCCCAAACATTCGGTCTGATCTCTTTATATTCTACTTCAACTTTTCTTTTTCCGCCATTACCCGCAGAATTGGATACAGATATTTCCTTTTTAAATCTCGGTTGGAAATTTTTATCTTCTTCTTTTGGACTAAAATCGTGGTCCATAATTAAGGTTTTAAAGTTTTTTGGCCGGGCGCCCATTCTACCGGACAAAGTCCTCCCGTTTGCAACGCTTTAAGCGCCCGTAGAATTTCTTTGACGGAACGGCCGACAGAATTATCCGACACGGCCATCCAGCGCAGAATACCCTCCGGGTCAATAATAAATGTTCCTCTCTGCGCGGCTCCGTCGCTTCCAAGAACATTATAGGCGGATGATATTTCGTGGGTCGTATCGGCTAACACGGGATATTTAACTTCCGCTAAATCTTTTTCAAACCAATTTTTATGGGACCACTCGCTGTCCGTAGAGCAAGCCAACACGGAACATTTGCAAGTTTTAAATTCTTTTTCCAGTTTTGCGAATTCTCTTATTTCGGTCGGGCAGATAAAAGTAAAGTCTCTGGGATAAAAAAATAAAACCACCCATTTGCCGCTGTAATCGTTGAGCGATATTTTTACAAAATTGTTTTTATGGTATGCCGTCGCGCCGTAAAAATCGGGC
>MGLG01000019.1 GCA_001795975.1 Candidatus Yanofskybacteria bacterium RIFOXYD1_FULL_42_10 | reverse complement strand
ATGTTGTATTTTTTCCCGGTTATGATTATAATTATTGGTTGGAACTTGCCTGCCGGCCTTATGTTATATTGGACAACGGCGACGGCATTTTCCATAGCGGAGCAAAAATATATTAAATATAAAAAATGAACATAACGCTAAATGTCTGAATTTTTAGAAAAAAACAAAGAAAAAATTATTCAATCCATAAAAACTGTGGGCGGTTTTATGAATTTAGATTGTCAGATTGAGATCAAAGAAGAAGTTGATTTTGCCGATTCCTTAAAAAATACTTTGGCAATTTCAGTTTATACGCCGGAAAATGCCAGATTTTTAATAGGAAAAAACGGGGAAAATCTCAAATCATTGGAGCATATTATGAGAGCGATAATTCTTAAACAAAATAAAGAAATTGCGGGGGTGGTGATAGATGTTAACGATTATAAAAAAACCAGGGCATCGTTCGTGGTTGATTTGGCCAAAGAAACGGCGTATAGGGTTCGCAATACCAAAAAAGCGGAAGCGCTTTGTCCGATGACCGCTTATGAAAGAAGAGTTGTGCATACGGAACTGGCCTCTTATCCGGATTTAACCACAGAAAGCATTGGTGATGATCCCCAAAGAAGAGTTGTCATAAAACCCCTAAATTTTTAAAAAATAGAGCTTCTCGTCGTAAGAATTTAAAAATATCGCATAATCTCCGATATTCGTGAGCAATATTTCCCGCACCCGCATATTTTGGCTTAGAGGAGTTATCAGTTGTTTTACGCCGTCTGCGATACTTATTTTATAAAGCTCCTCGTTTTCTTCAGCCGTTAAAGATGCCGCGCAAATGACTGTTTTGTTATCAATTGACCAGGCGCACTTGGAAGCTGAAGTTGAAACCGACAAAAGCAATGGTTCTTTCCCCCCAATGCTCTTATAAAATAATTCAGGACGGCCGATCTCGCCTGTCGCCGAAAATAAGAACGATTGCCCGTCTTGCGACCATTTAATTTCTAAATTTTTTGCGTCTCCCGCGATTTCTTTAAGCGCTCCCTCTTTGGTAAGAGAAAAGACCTTGGCGTATCCTCTGTTGTCGGTAACCTTGAAAGCCAAAAGGTCGTCTTGCGGCCAGTAAATTTCGGCATCAGGTATCCGGGTGCTGAATATTTTTTTTGAAGCAACGCCGGCCGGCTCGGAAATTACGATATTGTAAACATTCTCCGTTTCGGAAAAAATAAATTTGGCAATCTGTCTGCCGTCCGGAGAAAAAACCGCCGATTTGGTGTTATTTTTCAATAACGCGGATTCTTTTGTCTGAAAATTATAATACTTATACTGCGCGCCAAGCGGAGAAGAAACTTGGCTGATAACTTCTTTTTTATTCGGCGACCAAATTGCGCCGATAAAATTTACAATGCCAGCGGCCAAAATGGGCTTTTCTTCTTTAGTAAGCGGATCAACGCTAAAAACTTTTCCGGTTCCTTTTTCATGGTATGAAATGCCGGAACCGTTGCTTGAGACGGTGAAAGAAGCAACCCTGTTTTTGCCTAACAGAGACGGTTGTTGAAAAGAATTTTCTTTGGAAATGACAAACTCGTTATCAAATTTATCTAAAATATTCCCGGTTTTATAATCGGAAACTTCCGCTTCTTTTTGAAAACTGTTGCCGCTTAAAAGATAACCGCTTAGAAAAGCCGCCAAAAAAGAAAAAACAACCAATAAAAAAATTAAAATCTTGCGGTTCATCCCAATTTTGCCCATTCTTCTTTCGCTTTTTCTATTTCTAAAAGCTGTCTTGGGTCGGAAGTGATGATTTGATCTTCGGCGTAAGAGGCCACCACTCTTATGCCGACATGGTTTTGTCCCAAAAAGAATAATCCGAATCCAACCCTTGCTTCCAAAAGATAATATTTTTCAGCATCCGTAAGCTTAAATGTTTCCTGAATGACATCAATGGATGAAGTGGATTGTTTCATCAGTATCTGCATGGAAGAATTGCTTACTATCGCTCTGCCTTGAGGCGTATTCATAAGATCGGGAATATCTTGGGAAATCATTGTCAGTCCCAAATAATATTTTCTTCCCCTTTTGGCCATGCCGAATAAAAATTCCGCTCCGATGGGATATTTCATCAGCCACCAGGCCTCATCAACCATCAAAAGTCTTTTCTTCAGTTTTCTTCGGATTCTTGTCCAGATGTGGTTTAAGATAAGATACATCGCAATCGGCCGCAATTCGTCTTCCATATCTCTGATGCCGAATACTATCAGCTGATTATCTAATGAAACATTGGTTGGATTGCTTAAAAAACCGGCGAAGGTTCCTTGGGTGTATTTTTTTAATCTGATGGCCATTGATTCGGCGCCGGCAAGGCCGTTAAGAATGCTTTGAAGATCGGATAATAACGGAGGCGCCATATTGGAAAAGTCGGAATCGGGAGTAATATCTTTTAGCGCGTAGGTTTGAATAAGAGCTTCATCCAAAATCGCCACCTCTTCAGGAGTCATATCTCCGAGCAGAAGCCGCAGAAAACCGGTGAGATCAAGAATATGCGACTTAAACACATCTGACGGACTCTCATCCGATCTCGGCGTCGGCAGATCAAGAGGATTGATGTGCTGGTTGGAATTGATGGAAATTTTAATTGAAGAACCTCCAACCGTGTCGGAAAGGTATTTGTATTCATTTTCAGGATCAATAACCAGGATTTGGGTTCCGAAGATCAAACTTCTCAATATCTCAAGTTTTACCGTGTAGCTTTTTCCTCCGCCGGCTTTTCCGAACACGACCGTGTTGGCGTTTTCCATGCTGTATCGGTCAAAAAGAACAAGCGAGTTGTTGTGAGTGTTTATTCCATAGAGAATTCCGGAATTGGAAGTAAGGTCAAAAGAAACGAACGGGAACAGCGACGAAAGGGGCTCGGTGTTTAAAGAAGAATGAACGCTCAAGCGGTCATCATTGATGGGGAGAGTGGAAATAAAACCCTCATTCATCCGAAAGGTCGCAGGTTTTGAAAAGACCAGTTGATATTCAAGAATGCCTTTTATTTTCCCTTCCGTATCGTCCAGCTCCTTAATGCCGTCTTCATAAAAAGTGATATAAACTCCAAGTTCAAAGAACTTGTCGGTCCCCTGTTGAAGCTTGTCTCTCAACAATTCAATGTCGGCTGTCGCCGTTTCTAAAATCGGGTCCCTGACTTTTCCTTTTGACGCTTCTTCCATTGCTTGAGATTCCAAGCGGGCCAATTGATCGCGAAGCTGTTTTAAAACCGTTGCGGTGTTTTTGGGCAGGACAAAAACGGACACATCAAAAACCTTGTCAAGGTTGATAATCGGAGAAAACCAGCTGGTGTGCAGATATCTCGGATAAGTCGCCAAAAAGATGGTTCGGCCGTATTTATTTCCTATCTGAAAGTAGTTTGCGGAAACGCTGAAAGCCGACGGGGCAAAGAGCTCGTCCAACAGTTTTTTGTTTTGGTCAGTCATATTCCCGTATTTAAATTTTCTTGCGTAAATTTACTGGTTGGATTGTATATTTCATAATAAATTTTCATCAGTTCATCTTTCTCAAGAACTTTTGCTTTGACTCCGACCCCGATTAAACTGTCAAGAGTAAGCTCCACTCTTTGCAACAACTGACCTTGATAGGTCTTAAATTGTTCGTCGGATATCTGCTTTACCGCCGTTGACGGTTTTATTATGCTCGTTAAGCTTTTTAAAAGCCCTGTTTTGCCGGGCGCTTCAAATACATAAAAAGGCACCACGATGTAGAATTTTTTGGTCATAATGTTGGCAAGTTCCGCAAGCTCTTTGACAAATTTTGCGTATTCTCCCGCCTGGATTTTTAACAATTCATTGGTAAGCTCATTTGTTGCGGTGTCAACCAGTTTTAGATAATCGCCGATATCAAGTTTTCGTGAATTGATCACTATCTGCAAAGAAAAATCAATGGAATTTAAAAAATTCTGAAAATTTTGAAGTATCGCCGTTTGCTCGGCTTCTGATTTTAATTCAAAATTTGTGGCAGAGACCTCAATAACCGCCCGCAAAGATCCGTTTTTAAGAAAAACGACATTATCGCGGATATCCGCCACTTCCACTAATTGTTTTGTTGATTGGATGGACATGGGGTTTAAATTTGTTAGCTTGTTATCTTGGTAGATTGCTATCTTGTTTTTAATTATAACAATTCTTAATTAGCAAGATAATAATTAGCAATATAGCAATCTTCTTATTTCATCTGTTGTATTTGTTCTATCTGTTGAGCGCTGTTCGCCTCTTCTTTTTTAAATAAATATTTTTTGGGGGTTAAAAGATAAGACAAGCCGTAAGAAACATAATTTAGCAAAGGGATGTCGTTTATCTTGAAAAAAGCGAGGGCGAGGAAAATGCCGCCGACGGGAATCGCCAAGATGAAAAATACCGCTCCGCCGGTGGTCATATAGACCAATGTAAGAATAGCCGCCCCTCCGGCGAGCCAAAGAAACTGCTTCAAAGTAAAAGGCCCGACTATCTTTACTTCTGTCTCTATAAATTGTGGCAACTGGAAACGCATTTGACAAGTAAAAAATATTAGTATATAGTATTGAACAAGCGAGTTCTCTAATAATTATAGCAGGAAATAAACAAAAAGGAGTGTTTATATGTCTAGCAACAAATGGCTTGAAGGTTATAATATTGGATTAGCTGGAGGTTCTTTGTACGGAACGGGGATTTTTGAAAATTATGATTCCCGAGAAGGATGGTCAGCTGGTTTTGATGAGCGTCGTCGCCAGAAAGAAGAACATGAAGTCCAAAAGCAAAAACAGATTTGTGAGGAACAGGAATATCAAAATGAAGAGGATGAGGAGGAATGCTTTCGCGATAATTATAACAGCGAAAACCGAAAGTGTAATACCACCTCATCCAGCATTGGGTTTAAAATTGAGTATTTTATAGAAGATAAACTTGGTCCTAAATTTGGTCTTTCTGTTGATCAAAAAAGAATAATAACTAGGAGTTTGAAGGATCATTTTTTAGGCGACATCAACGCAAAAGAGGTAAGATTTAAAATTATTAAACAGCTTGGTGTAAATTCGGGGATTGCTAGAAAAATCATTGAAAATATCTCTTGGGGACTTATAGATATCAGAAATTAATTTTTAAAAGGCGTCGAAAGGCGCCTTTATTTTTGCGAGCGAGGAGTAATCATTTATTTCTTAAGTCAACTGTATTGTTTTGATTTGTGTTTGGTATGGTTGTAGAGAGGCGTGGCGCTTGAGAAGGCACGGATTGATTTTGACTGGGTACTATTGGTGATGCAGACAATCGATCAGGAAATTTTGCTTGCTGTATCTTTTTTAGATCATTAGTTATCGGTACAAATAATTCATTAAGCACCCTCTTGTTTATGGCTGTAGCTTGATCTGGACTTAGATTAAGGGCAGAGACTAATAAATTTGGTAGATCTTTTATGAATATTTCGCCCATCAAAACATGCCTTATCATTTTAGCCAAATATTCTGTCGTAACATCTTCTAATCCATTTTCTTGACCAATAGAAAACATAATTTGAGTCGTACTTGTGGATGTCAGTAGTTGTTTTATTGGCAATGGTAGTTTAGAGAATTGTTCTATAAACCCACTTCTTATATCGGAACTTTCGGTGTTCATTCCGGCGAAATAAGGAGAAAACGATAAATATTGTTCTAATTCATTATCCATATATTAATTATTTAAAATTAATTTTATCTTAATTTATGGTGTTGTAGGCGGGGTGTCACCTGATGAAGAATGGGCCGTTCTTAGCGCTTTAACTATCGCATCAGCAAGAATTGCCGATTTCGCAGCTTCTTTCTCAGCATCTTTGCTCTCAAATTCAGTTTTTCGTGTAGCCATTATTGGTTCCCACGTTGCAAGTTGTTCCGGGGTAGCTTTTTCTACCATGGCTTTTATTTTTTGAGGAGTTAGGGTTTTTTCTACTATTTTTTGGACTTCTGGGTCTTTGGCAAATGATTTTGTCGATTCAAGAAGCATATCGGGGGTCATCTTGGCAATATCATTTTCCAATGCTTTGTTAATGTTTGTTTCGTTATTGACCATCGTTTGACCTTTTTCATCTTTAAGTAAGCCCAGCTCTAGTAAAGTTTGATTAGCAAACATGAGATTGCCCTTTTTGGTTTTATTAATTAAATCTTTTTTCTGTCCTTCCAAGGTAAATAATCCTGCGGCTTTCTTTATGGCATCGACATCTTTTAATTCTCCCTTGTCTGCCATAATAGTCGCTATTTTTTGCTTAGTTTCAATATCTTCAGTCTTGTTGAGCCAGCTTGCTCTTTCTATTGTGCTTAATTTATCAAAATCAATGCTTCGGGCGAATTGTTTCCCAGCCAAAGATTTATTGCCCCCATAGAGCTCGTGCGTTTCTATTAATTCCTGACCGCTCAAAAGATTCTTTTCTTTCATAATTTCTCTTATTGCCAATTGTTCACTCTTACTTCCCCCATTCATTAACCCTCTTAATTGTACTGCGTCGGTAATATTTGCAAACCTCTTTTTGTTAGCTCCAATATCCTTTGCCAATTGTTGTTCTCCCGCTCCCATAACCCCAAATCTCTCTGCCCAAACAGCGGTGCGTCGTTCTTGGCCCGCTTCTCCGCCATAGAGCTTCTGACCGAATCTGCCCGGCAGACCCTCCTTTTGGATTTGTTCCCTTTTCATTTGAGCCGCTTTGCCCATTGCCGCAATACCGGTGTATCTTCCTAAGGTGTTCATGGTCGTCCCCTTTGCCCAGCCGGCCGCTTTTATCGCGCTTGTGCCGGACAGGAATGAAACCTTAAATGCCATGATCACTCCGCCAATCAGGAATATGGCCGCCAAAACATATGTAAAGATATCTTGAAAGGTGGCGTTGATCAATCCTAAGTTTGTTTCTGCATAGCCCTGGCTTATTTTACCGATAACGCCGCCGATGTTAGTCATAAAATAAAGACCAAAATAAAGGAAAAAAAGAAACACCGGCAGAAATAAATTCCAGCCGATAAACTGTTTCCACCAATTTTTAAAATAGCCGTCGCCTTGAGGAAAAACGCCGGCAATCCATGCCAAAGGAGAAACTATCAACAAGAACCAAACCATCGGAATTCTGATGAGCGCGAAAATTGTGGCGATAAGCATACTGACAAAAAAAACACCGAAGAGGATCAACCCCATTATTAAATTCAATGGCAGATTTGCGGTAGCCAATGCTCCGGCAATTTCAGATTCACCTCCCGGCATTAATTTGGCTGGATTGATAGTTTGACCCAAGCGAAGCGCGGAATCGCCTATTGCGGTAAGGAAAGTGTTATTAAGAATTTGCGCCCCGTCTATGACTAATCCGCCAAGCGTTAAACTGAAATTTATCAGAAGAGCGGCAATCAGAAATTTGCCGATTAAAGCCTTGGCGCTGTATTTGGCGATGTCAAAAATAGTGGCGAATGCCATCACTATCAAAGCGATAATAAAGAACATATTGGCGAAGTCCCTCATTATTGTCCAGCTTTGATAAACAACGGGAGCGTTAACGCTGTCCGAATAAATTGCCATGTGAAGGACAAAATTAAGCAATTTAGCTAAAATCGCAATTCCGTTGCCGATGAGGTCAAAGAGCATAGAGGTAAAACCGGTAAAGATGTTTTTTCCTATTTCGCCTGTTAACCAATCACCGGTACCAGCTTTTGCAAAGCGCGCCGGCGCCAAAAACAAAACCGCGGCCGCAACCGATAAAAAGATGAGATTTTTTATTTTAAATTTTTTATCAGCCATTTTGGGAAATTTTATAATTAAGGCTGGGGCGCGACGATTTGAGAAGCGCATTTGGCGAGCGGGTCATCGGCTGTGGCGCTGAACAATTCTATTGTTCCTCCTCCTATATAACCGTTTGCGAGGGGATTTAAGGCGCTGCAAGAAGTTGTATCAGTCGGTAAATTTCGTTGGTTATCAAAACCAAACCATGAGAGATTTTTTGAGCAAAAATCGCCGACGGTTGCGGATGAAAATTCAAAAGGATAAGCATTTCGTCCCCCATCCATCCAGCCCCACCATTGCGATTGCAGTTGCGTGTGAGCGCAGAAAGAAACCCGGCATATTTTTTGCATAGCTTGGCGGTCTGTTTTGCTCACTCCTTGCGTCAATACTTTTTTGGCGGTAGGACAGAAAT
>MGLG01000018.1:20534-29207 GCA_001795975.1 Candidatus Yanofskybacteria bacterium RIFOXYD1_FULL_42_10 | reverse complement strand
ATCAACGAACAGCTTGAGCGAAGCCGGCAGGCCTCGGAGCGGGCGACATTAACCGTCAGCCAGCAGGTTCAAAGTTTTACTCAGAATATGACTCAAATTCAAGAGAATATGAAACAGATGCACGAATCCGTAAAAAGCGTCTCTTCTTTCCAGGATATTTTTAAATCACCGAAACTGCGGGGAATCTGGGGCGAGGCATCGCTTGAAGCGGCTCTGTCCCAGTATTTTTCCAAAGATATTTACGAAATCCAGCACTATTTTAAATCAGGCGAGGCGGTTGACGCTATTTTAAAATTGCCTAACAATCTCATTCTGCCGATTGATTCCAAATTTAATTGGGAAAATTTTGAAAAGATGGTCAACGCCGAAAATGATATGAACCGCGAGATTCATCGAAAGATATTTTATGGCGATGTTAAGAAAAAGATTGATGAGATTGCTTCCAAATACATTCTGCCTTCGGAAGGGACGACCGATGTGGCGTTGATGTATGTGCCGGCGGAAACGGTTTATTACGAACTCATTAATAATATAAAAGATGTTGATATACCTAATTATGCTCGAAGTAAAAAGGTATTTATGGTTTCGCCCAATACTTTTGCTTTGTCGGTTTCGGCTATCCGTCATTGGTTTCGCGATGTTCAGATAAACCATCAGACCAAAGATATTATCAAAAGATTGGACCGGATCGCTTCTGATGGAGGAAAGCTTGCCGATGATTTTAGGAAACTGGGTAATCATATTTCCAACGCCAAATCTTCTTATGACGATTCCGAAAAACGCCTGTCGCTGATGGTTGATAGGGTAAAGAATGTAATAGAAATAGGCCAGCAGGAAGAACCGGAAAAAATAGAAGCACCGAACGCCTAAAAAGATAATATGGAAATCCAAATTGTCAAAAAAGAGTTTATGCACCGAGAGATATGTTCTATGTGTTTTCTTGCTTCTTTTGGGATGGCGCTAAGAATTCCTTTTTATAAAAAAGGGATAAATAGGGAACCCATTAAGGAATATTTTAGAGAGGAACTGTGGAATCTAATCGATAGATATTCTTCTCGGCAAGTTGAAGATAAGGAGCATATCGAGCTTATTGTTACTATTAAAAATGAGGTTAATAATAAATTTTCAGAACAACTATCTAGAGAGGGAATAACTTTTGGTCGGGCACAAAAGCTGATTAATTTATACCTTAAATATATGTGGGTTTGTGGGTATATAAAAGAACCGCCACATTGTCCGATTGATTCGCAAGTGATAGGAAAACTTGGTCAGGAATTTAACGGTGTGGGCATGATATCAATGAAGCGAAAAAATTATGACAGAATAATAGAAGCAATCAGAGAGATGGCTGGGGGACAATCAATTGCCGAATGGGAACTTACTTTTTTCAATAAAATAAGTAAGCGGTAGCATAAAACATGAATTGGCTAAAACAAAACTGGAAAAAATCCGGCAATTTATAAAATTTTTGTTTTTTGCTGAAAACAATAACCCCATAAAACAGGTAGGTCTTATTTTGTTGGGGTTCGCCGTGTTGTCATATTTTATATCGATTATTTCAACTATCGGCATTGGTTTGCTAATAGTAACGGTAATTCCACTTGTGTATATGGTCTTTTATGCGGTTAAGTGGCTATTCAAACATCCAAGAAGATTGGCTGCTTGTTTTAATATTTTTCAGGGAGAACACCATATCTTATTTGCCTTAATTATTGGCGGTTTAGTTGTTGGATATGCGATATCAGGAAGTGTTTTCATTGATAATCAGTTTTTTCCTCTTTTTGCGGAGCAGACTCCGATGAAATTACTGCCATTTGTCATAGTTGAGGAATTGGCAAAGGTTCTTGGTATCTATTTATTAATCTCAACAAGAAAAAATGTAAGTGGGCTGTCTGTTGTTCTTATACCAACAACAGTTGAACTATTTGAACTAATAAAATCTTGGTTTTATGAAGGTGATATTTGGGGCATACTTTTTCCGTTTCATGTCATAACGGGCATTATATATTTGAGATTTTTGCGAATATCAAAAAAAATGCTCCTTGTCGCTTTTATAGTAAATTCGTTACTTCACTGGATTTGGAATATTCAAGCTACTATGGTTGATTCTTTCCCAGCTCCGCTGGTAGAACTAGACATTCTTGCTTGGATAATCTTAGCAGTTTATGTTTTCAGAACACTAATTAATAAAACAGAAAACAGCGTTAGCCCCTATTAGTTTTTATTGACCTGTTTATAATCCCATGATAGTATGGAATTAGTGCTGTGGGCGAAAGCCCCGTTCAGCTAAGGAAATACCTAAGCTGAAGCCAGCACCACAAAAAACCGGCCTTTGGCCGATTTTTTGTTTCAATCATCTTCAATTCCTTTCTTTGCAAGGACTTTCATTTTTTCGGTATCATCCCTTTTTAATTTAGAAGCCGGCATCACGCTCCATAAAATAATTTTCCCATCCCCAATTCTTCTAAGAATCACACGAATCCTAATTGGCGTATCTCCAATTATTGCCACAAAAGCCCAAAACTCCATATTTTTCAGAAGTGTTAGCCCATCTCTTTTTGATTTTTTACCAATCGCGCAAAAGCTTTTTCTATATTCCTGAACAGTTCCGGATTTTCTTACCACCTTAATCGCTAAAGGTAATAAATTGAACTTGAGCACTTGTTCGTCTTTGTTGCGTTCTCTTCTGTCTGAAAATTGCAGATGATGAAACCCATCTGAATTAAGAGTTATTTCCTGTCCAAAATAAGGGCAATGAACCAAAGGATTTTTATCAAAAATTTCTTTAGCTTTTGTTTTTATTTCTTCAAACTTATCTTCGGTAACCATGCCAAGACAATAACAATAATTTACATTTCAAGGCAAGAGATAGTTGAATAATTCCTGAAATTCTGATAAATTATTGTCCATGAATCCCGAACGAAGTAGCCCTAACGGGTTAAGCGGGCGGGGTATAGAATAAATAACAAAGTATTTCTGCGCGCATAAGTTATGATAATAACTGTGCAACAGCTACTTCGTACGGGATGAACACATTACTACTTTCTTTGTTGGCGTCTTTGGCATCGCTTGCCTATGGCGCGTTTTTGATTTGGCGGGTTTTGAAAAAATCTTCCGGCGATGAGAAGATGCGGGAAATTCAAAAGGCGATTCAGGAGGGCGCGTCGGCCTACCTAAAAAGGCAGAATACAACTGTTTTGTTGGTTGGTGTTGCCGTGGCTTTGATAATTTGGTGGGGACTCGGCGGAGTAACAGCGGTTGGATTTGTTCTTGGCGCCGTGGCTTCCGCTCTTGCGGGCTATGTCGGTATGATGGTAGCGGTCAGGGCAAATGCCCGCGTAGCCGAAGAAGCTAAACATGGTTTGGCTCGCGCTTTTGCCATGGGATTTAAAGGCGGAGCGGTAACCGGATTTTTTGTCGTTGGTCTGGCGCTTCTTTCGCTGACGGCTTTTTATTGGTGGGCCGGCGATGTGAAACCGCTTATCGGTTTGGGTTTTGGCGCATCTCTCATTTCTGTTTTTGCCCGTCTCGGCGGCGGAATATTTACCAAGGGTGCTGATGTCGGAGCAGATCTTGTCGGAAAAGTGGAAGCGGGAATTCCTGAAGATGATCCGAGAAATCCGGCGGTTATTGCTGATCAGGTGGGTGATAATGTAAGCGACTGCGCAGGTATGGCGGCTGATGTTTTTGAAACATATATTGTTTCGGCTTTATCGGTAATGTTGCTCGGCAGTTTGTTGTTCGCGAACAGTTCTTCGGTGGTGGAGTTTCCTTTGTTCATCGGGGCGCTTGGCGTATTCGCGTCAATTATCGGTTCTCTGTTTGTCCGACTTACCCCTTCGAATTCCTCAGGACAAGCGGGTGGGATTATGGCCGCTCTTTATAAGGGACTTGCCATGACTTCTGTTATTCTTATCGGATTATTTTATTGGTTTACAAAAGACAGAATGCTTGATGAGGCGAGCAACACAGATGTGTTCTTTTCACTATTGATCGGTATAGTCGTCACAGCTCTTATGGTTTTGGTAACGGATTATTATACTTCCAAAAAATTCAGTCCGGTTAAAAAGATTGCCAAGGCCTCAACTACCGGCCATGGCACAAATATAATTGCCGGATTGGCTGTTTCAATGGAATCAACCGTTTTGCCGGTATTCATAATTGCCGGCGCGATGTTCTTGGCTTATTCAATAACCGGTTTATACGGAATCGCGTTGGCCACGATGAGCATGCTTTCTTTGACCGGACTTATTCTTGCGATAGATTCCTTCGGTCCTATCACTGATAACGCCGGCGGTATTGCCGAAATGGCCGGATTGCCTAAAGAAGTCCGCGAACACACTGACGCGCTTGATGCAGTCGGCAATACTACCAAAGCGGTGACCAAAGGATATGCCATTGCTTCAGCCGGATTGGCGGCGATGGTGCTTTTTTCCGCTTATACTCAAGAACTCTCTCAATACGGAAGAACGGTTATTTTTGAACTTTCCGATATCAAAGTCTTAATCGGGTTGTTTACCGGCGGAATGATGACCTATTTGTTCGGTTCCTTAGCGATGCAATCTGTCGGAAGGGCGGCGGGAGCGGTAGTTGATGAAGTGCGCAGGCAGTTCAGAGAAATAAAAGGAATAATGGAAGGAACCGCCAAACCGGATTATTCAAAAGCGGTTGATATTGTAACTAAGGCGGCATTGCGCGAGATGATTTTACCGGCTTTGATTCCTATTCTTTTTCCGATTATTGTCGGTTTTGTTTTGGGAGCCGAGGCGTTAGGAGGTTTGCTGGTTGGTGTGATAGTAACGGGATTATTTGTCGCCATTTCAATGACATCCGGCGGAGCGGCTTGGGATAACGCCAAAAAATATATTGAATCGGGCAATTACGGGGGCAAAGGCTCCGACGCCCATAAGGCGGCGGTGACGGGCGACACGGTGGGCGATCCGTACAAAGACACGGCTGGTCCGGCGATTAACCCGATGATTAAAGTGGCAAATATTGTAGCATTACTTATTGCAAGATTTCTGTAAGAGTCTCCAGTCTAAAGTCAAAAATGTAAAGCATAAATTGTAAGTATTAAAAATCTCCCCGCTATGGAGGGGAGATTTTTAATATGAGTTTAGGTTATCCACATTGAATAAAGATAAAAACCTTTAAAAAATGTTAAAATTATTACTGTGAAAAAAAGAAATTTTTCGGAAGGGAGGTGCGCATATGTTTGAAGTAGTGGCGGCATCGGATATTGTAAGGACCTCGTTGTTAACGCTTTGGACGGGAGTGGCCGGTTTTGTGCCTCTTTTGGTGGCGGCAGTTGTCGTCTTTTTGGTCGGTTGGCTGATTGCCATTTTATTGGGCAAATTGGCATTCCATATCGTGAGAGTTTTGCATGTTGACAACGCATTAATGAGAGTCGGTTTCAGACAGGCCTGGGAAAAAAGCGGTTTCAAATTAAATACCCCGATGTTATTTTATGAATTGGTGAAATGGTTTTTCATCGTGGTATTTTTGATGGCGGCGACCAATATTCTTGGATTGACCCAAGTGACCGATTTTTTGCAGACCGTCGTATTCTACCTGCCCAATGTAATCGTCGCGGCCGTGATACTTTTAATCGGTATCTTGGTGGCGAAGTTTTTGGAGGGTGTGGTGAGAGCGTCGGTTAAAGCGGCCGGTTTGATTTCCGGTAATTTTCTCGGAGCGGCGACTAAGTGGGTTGTGTTTGCGTTTTCTTTGTTAGTCGCTTTGTCCCAGCTAAAAGTTGCCGATGACATAATTAGGATTGTGATTATGGGATTGGTTGCGGCGGGTTCTTTGGCCCTCGGTCTTGCTTTCGGCCTTGGCGGTTCAAGGCATGCCGATGACTTTTTGGGTCAGCTAAAAAAGAGAATCTCTGAGTAGTTTTTTGCTAGTAATCAAAAACCGCTCCTTTTGGGGCGGTTTTTGATTTGGGATAAAAATAAATTGTTGATTGTTAATTGTTATCTTGTTGATTTAATTCTTAATAACAAGCTATCAAGATAGCAATTCTAACCCCAAAAACCCCTAAGGGTGTAAAGCGTTGAATGGCTGTTATTATATGAAATCAAAAATTTACAATATCTCCGACAATCTCTCGCTGGCGGATTTGAAGAGGGTTTTAAGTGTCTCGTCTTCTTTTTTGCCGAACTTGGACAGAACGAAATCCATCACAAATTTGTCGCGGAGCTTATCCGATTGCCGGCGGGCTTTTTTGAGTACCGCAGATGAGATGCCGAATCTGATTCTGTGGAATTTTTTGGTTTTCAGGGATTTTATTATCGATTCCACACCCTTGTGTCCACCGGAATTTTTATTAAATGATAATTTAAAATTGCCAAAATCAATATCCAAATCGTCTTGAGCTAAAATGAAATTTTCCGCCTTCGCCCTATAGAAATTTTTCAGCTTGGCAGCAACCTCGCCGGTTTTGTTAACATAAGAAAGCGGTTTTGCCAAAACAACAGGCGTTTTATTTATTTTCCCTTTGGCAATCAGTGCATTTAATTTTTTATTCATTTCAAATCCGCCAAAGTCATTTTTCTTGGCAAGGTAATCAATAAACGAAAATCCGATATTGTGTCGGGTGTTTTGATACTCCTCATCTGGATTTCCCAATCCGATTATTATTTTTATCATGTTGTTAGTATAGTTTTTTAATTAAAAATTTTCAATAAGCAAAGTCAGTTATTTTCTCTTATCCTACTTTATTTACCCCTACACTTCTACCCCTACACTGGACATAGGGGTAGAAATACTGGTAAGGTGGGCGAATGATACAAAGAAAACATGAATTTGTGGAGGGTGAGTTTTACCATCTATATAACAGAGGGAATAGTAAGCAAAAAATTTTTCTTGACATTCAAGATAAAGATAGATTTTCAAAATTATTATATCTTCACAATTCTTTAAAGAATATAAATTTTCGTGATGATATTGTTGAACGGGGAATAGATGCTTGGGATTTTGATAGAGGCGAACCGATTGTTTCTATCGGGGCTTGGGTCCTCATGTCTAATCATTTTCATATTTATATCACAATTCCACCTGCCCCTATGTCCAGTGTAGGGGAGAATGGGGTAGAAAATATAAAAGAAAATGCAGTAAGTCTTTTTATGAGAAAAGTGCTTACATCTTATGTAAAATATTTTAATAAGAAATACGAACATGCTGGGAGTCTGCTTGAATCTAATTTTAAAAGTACCTTAGTGGACACGGATGAATATGCCAAATATCTTTTTTCTTATATTAATTTGAATCCAGTTAAAGTTATTGACCCAGAATGGAAAGAGAAAGGGATCAAAGATGTGCAAAAAGCAAAAGACTTTCTCAAAAATTATCAATGGAGTAGCTATCAAGATTATATAGGCATCAATAGAGTACAAAGAAAAATTCTTACTACAAAAGATTTTCCCGAGTATTTTACTAATGTAAAAATTTTTGAAAGAGAAATATTCGAGTGGTTATTATTTACTTCCCCTAAGTCCGACATAGGGTAAACGACATAGGGTAAAGATTTATTCTCGGAATTTTGTCCCCGCCGTTGGCGGGGAACCAAGCCAAAATTCCTGCGAAAGTTACTTTAAGAGGTGCGGCTGATTCCACAAAGTGTACTATTGACAAAGACGGTTTTTTCCCGAGTTACCCGAGTTATATGTGGCAATTATATAAACCAAACCATTTGGTTATTGAAAATTTCGCGGGTGAATCAAAAGAAAATACCAGATTATTTGTAAGAGTTCTTTAGGAATTGTCACAGCCGTCTAACGACGGCCTTTTATTTTTAAGCATATTTCCATTTATTTTAGCGAGCGAGGGGCAAAATGGAAATTCTTATTTACATTTTGCCCGAGCGAAGCTAAAAGGGGTGAATACTCCGTCGCTCTGCGGCGGTATCAAGAGGCGAAGCCTCCTTTTGATACCTCGCGGCTTGCCGCGAGGAGGATTCATTTTAATTTAGTGGCGGATAAAAGTTTTTTGTGATATAGTAATTTATTATGTCAGACGAAGAAAATCAAAATTTTAATAATTTAAACAGCTCAAATGGTTCAAGTTCAACTCGCCGGGAGGTTTTAGTGTTTATCTGGGAAACGGTCAAGATTGTCGTCATCTCGCTTGCCATAATTTTACCGATAAGGTATTATCTTGTTCAGCCGTTTTTTGTCAAAGGAGCGTCCATGGAGCCGAGTTTTGAAGACGGGGATTATCTGCTTATAGACGAAATCAGCTATCGTTTTAATCGGCCCGAAAGGGGCGATGTGATAATTTTCAGATACCCTCAAGACACCTCGCAATTTTTCATAAAACGAATAATCGGCCTGCCGGAAGAAACGGTGGAGGTAAAGAACAACAAAGTAATCATTTACAACAAAAAAACGCCGCAAGGATTTTCATTGGGTGAGAAATATTTATCGCAAAATCAGCAAACTTTGGGCGATATGGTTTTAAAACTTGATGACAATGATTATTTTGTCCTTGGCGACAACCGTCTTCAAAGTTCCGATTCAAGACGATGGGGGGCGGTCAATAAAGCATTGATAGTTGGCCGGGCGTTTTTAAGGCCCTGGCCGGTGAATAGAATGGCAAAACTTAATGGAGCAAGTTATTAAACAGAATGTCAAAAAAATCACGACAATTTCAGGCGCCTCGGGGTATGCAGGA
>MGLG01000018.1:15255-20496 GCA_001795975.1 Candidatus Yanofskybacteria bacterium RIFOXYD1_FULL_42_10 | reverse complement strand
GGCGGGGACAGTCTGACTCTAAGGCCGGAAGGAACCGCTCCGGTTGCCCGAGCTTATATTGAAAACGGCATGAGCGTAAGGCCTCATCCGGTCAAACTATATTATGTTGAGCCAATGTTTCGGCACGACCAGCCCCAAGCCGGCCGATATCGGCAATTTCACCAGTTTGGCATTGAAACTATCGGCGACGCTTCCGAGTCGGTTGACGCCGAATTGATTTTTCTCGCTTACAAACTTTTGGATAGTTTAAATTTGGAGGGTTACAATCTGCACATTAACAGCATCGGCGATTCTTCGTGCCGCCCGGCATATATCAAAGCGCTAAAAGAATATTACAAAAATAAAATAAAAAATGTTTGCGGACAATGCAAAAACAGGATCAAGACCAATGTTTTGCGAATGCTTGATTGCAAAGAAGAAGAATGCAAAGAAATAGCCAAAGAAGCGCCTCAAACCGTGGATTTTTTGGACGAGGCCTGTCATGCTCACTTTAAGCATGTTTTGGAATTCTTGGACGAGGCCAAAGTGCCTTACATCATGAATTCGCATTTGGTGCGGGGATTGGATTATTATACCCGAACCGTATTTGAATTTGTGCCGGAAGAAAACGCCGCCAGTCAGGCAACTATTATTGGCGGAGGCCGTTATGATCGGCTGATTGATCTTCTTGGCGGTTCCAAAACCGCGGCGGCCGGGTGGTCAATGGGACTGGAAAGAGTTATTTTGGCTCTTAAGGAAAAAGGCGTTGCCGTGCCGGAAATAGGGCCGAAGCCCAAAATATTTTTAGCCCAGCTTGGCGAAGCCGCCAAGAGAAAGAGCTTGTTGCTTTTTGAATCATTTAGAAAAGCGGGGATTGAAGCCAAATCTTCTTTGGGAAGAGACAGCATCAAATCCCAGTTAAGAATTGCCAACCGTTTGGAGGTTAAATTCACTTTGATTTTCGGCCAGAAAGAAGCGCTGGACGGGACCATTATTTTGAGGGAGATGGATTCGGGAGTTCAGGAAACCATTCCTGTTGAAAAAATCGTCGAAGAAGTAAAGAAAAGATTAAAACATGATTGATGATGTATTTTGCAAAATTATAAGCGGAGAATTATCGGCCGAAGTTGTTTACAAAGACGATGACCTGTGGGTAATCGAAGACATTCATCCGCAAGCTCCGGTTCATTTGCTTATAATTCCGGCTAAGCATTTTTTAAAGATAGAAGATTTAAAAAAAGAAGACGGTCTTTTGGGCAGAGCGCTGTTATTAGCCGACAAGATGGCTCATGACCACGGATTGGGCGATAAAGGATACAGATTGATAATTAACGAAGGCGAAGATGGCGGGAAACTGGTTCCGCACTTCCACATTCATTTGCTGGGAGGCAAAAGATTGGGGCCGAAGATAGTTGAATAATAAGCGACACTAATTACGAATGACACGAATAATATTCGTAAATTCGAGTGGATTCGTGTATTAGTGCCGGGTGCGAAAGGAGGTTTTATTATGGTTGAAGTAAAAAGAAAACCAAACGAGAGCGTCGGTAGTTTGTTGAGGAGATTTAACCGTTTTGTCCAGCAAAGCGGAGTTTTGATTAAAGCGAAACACGATCAATTCAGGAAGAAAAAACAAACCGAACGCAAAGAAAAAAACGCGGCCATTATGGGTATGCATTTGAGTGAATTGAGAAAACGGCTTGAGAAGCTCGGCAAATACGACGAAGATACTTTTGAAGAAGAGAAGAGAAAACTTAAGCAGAAGATAGATTTATAAGATATAAGCGACACCAATTACGAATGACGCCAATAATTATTCGAGTCATTCGGGTCCATTCGTGTATTTGTGTCGGGTTGTTATGCTAAAGGAGAAACTGCAACAAGATGTTAAGGATGCGTTGAAGGCGGGGGATTCGGAAAAACGAGTGCTTTTGGGTATGGTTATGTCAGCGATTAAGAACAGAGAGTTTGAAAAAAGAAGCAAATTAAGCAAAACGGAAACGGATATTACAAAACTTGAAGAAGGGAGCCGGTTAAACGATGAAGAAATAACAGAAGTGCTGTCGTCTGAAATAAAAAAGAGAAAAGAGGCGGCGGAGAGTTTTGCCAAGGGCGGCCGTCAGGACTTGGCTGAAAAAGAAGAAAAAGAATCGGCCATATTGATGGGTTATATGCCGGAGCAAATGTCTGAAGATGAAATTCGCGACATAGTTAAAAAAACACTTGCTGAATTGGGATTGAAAAATATCAAAGATATGGGACGCGCTATCGGTGCTATAATGGCGCAAGTCAAAGGCAAGGCGGATGGAACGATGGTGAGCAGAATTGTGAAGGAGGAGTTGGGGAAATAGTCGCTCGGTTAGTCCCATATTTCAGCCCATTTTTTATTTTTCCGCGCTCCGACTTACAATATAATCTAACGAGTGCTCCGTCGGGCCTTTTTTCTTCGGTCTGCTGATTCAGAAAAAAGGCCCGACCTGCGCTATGTTTCTTTGTTAGGCAACTGACACTCTGCCGATAAAGGTCAAAGGAATAAAACAAGAGTACATCTTGTAAAGTCAAGGTTTAACTATTGCGATTCTGAAATATGGAGTTAATTTTCGCTTATATCTTTGAAATCCGACCATGGTACAGGGTATTGACAATTTATACCAGAGGAGTATAATGGAAGTATAGGATAAGTTATTTGACATATTTGAGACGGAGGTTGCCTATTGAAAACAAAGGAAAAACAAGGGAAAATCGTTGTTTTTGACGGGGAACTCCTTGTCTCTTACTTGAGGAGCCCTTGACATATCTCACCTTGCCTTGCGAGCTCGCGAGGGGTCCTCGACAGGCAGGTTCCTGTCGTGTGGTGGGAGTGTGACAATTATGAGCGGAGGGGGGTGAAGAGACCGCCCTCCTCCGTAGTTCCAAGGTTTCAAAAAAAGTTAACCCGTCGGGTCTAATCAAACCGGACGGCAGTTTGAGGAATAGTTCCAGCCAAAAAATGCAGAAGGATGGCAGCTGGCGCGCCGGTTGCGAGGCCGCTAGTTAATCCATCTTGGAACTATTCCAGGGTTTTCTGTATGTCTCCGATGATTAGTAACCATCGGAGACAGAAAACCCCCCCCATAATCAAGGCTTGATATCCTTCCCCAAGCTATCACCTCCACATCCGTGTGGGGGTTTTCGTTTTAAAAACTAACTTATTGTTAATTGTTATCTTGGTAGCTTGTTATATCATTAACATTAAAACAAGATAGCAAACAGCAAGATGGCAATTTAGTATCTTCTATGCTAAATTTATAATATGATTGACTTAGTTTTTAAAAATTCTACTTCTGAACAAGCGCCGGGCGGGGCTTTTTTTGTTAAGATTTTGGAATCAGCCGCCAAGACGCTGAAACTCGGCGGTTCAAAAGTAGAAATCAGCGTGAATTTGACGGGGGAAACCAAGATAAAAAACTTGAACAAAAAATACCGGAATAAAAACACCGCCACCAATGTCTTGTCTTTTCCTTTATCAACTGATGTTTTAAAAAAATATGGTATACTTCCGTTGGGAGATATTTTTATCTGCTTGCCTGTTGCCAAAAAGGAAGCGGATGGGGAAAATATAAGCGTTGAGAATAAATTGGCGTGGTTGACTGTCCACGGTTTTTTGCACTTACTTGGGTATGACCATGAAACGACGGCAAAAGACGCGCAAGCAATGCTTGATTTGGAGAGGAAAATATTAAGAAAGATAAAATAATTGTTATCTTGTTAATTGTTATCTTGTTAATTGTTATCTTGTTAATTTCATTTTAAACAATATAGCAATATAGCAATATAGCAATATAGCCCTTGCGTCCTTATTTAATTTCAGGAATTGATATAGGAAATGCCCAGGTTAAGGTTGTGATGGCGAACATTGACCGCGAAACTTTAATGCCGGAAATTTTGGGCGTGGGGAGCGCGTTTTCCAACGGCTTAAGAAGGGGCATGGTGGTTGATATGGAAGAAACCATCAACGATGTTCATTCCGCCATTCAAAGGGCGGAAGCAATGGCGGGAGTCAAAATCAAAAAGGCCTATTTGTCCGTGAGCGGTCTTCATGTAAGAACTCAAGTTTCCCGGGGTGTTATTGCCGTTTCTCGGGCGGACCAAGAAATATCCCAAAACGATATTGACAGGGTTATTCAGGCGGCCTCGGTGATTAGCATGCCGGCAAACAGAGAAATACTCCATGTTATTCCCCGCAACTATATCGTTGACGGCACCGAATGCGTGAAGAATCCGCTCGGAATGAAAGGAGTAAGGCTGGAAGTGGAAGTTTTTATCATAGACGGCCTGTCTCCCTATTTGAGAAATATTACCAAATGCATAAACGAAAACGGGGTTGAAGTGGCGGAATTGGTTTATTCTCCTTTGGCGGCCGCTCTTTCAGTTTTGGAAAAAAGCCAAAAAGAATACGGGGTGCTTAATATTGATTTTGGCGGCGGCACTTCCAATCTGACTGTTTTTGAAGAAGCGGATTTGCTTCACAGCGCCGTTTTGCCGATTGGTTCAAAACACATCACTAATGATTTGGCCGTTGCCCTGCGAACTTCGTTGGATATTGCCGAAAGGATCAAGCTGGAACACGGTTCCACTTCCGAAGGCGAGGATTTGCGGAAAAGAGAAATTTTGGATTTGTCGGAACTGATAGGAGAAGAGAATTTTGTGCTTCCCAAAAAACAGCTTATCAGAGTTATTGACGCGCGAATCCATGAAATATTGGACATGGTCGGCGATGAATTAAAAAAGGTTTCCAAGAACGGCATGTTGCCGGCCGGCGTAGTGCTTAGCGGAGGAGGAGCCAATTTGCCGGGCTTGGTAAGTTTGGTTAAAGAAAGATTGCGATTGCCCGTCAAGATAGCCAAACCGGTTAATTTTAAGGGCGTTACCGACAATATCAGCGACCCTTCTTTTTCTGTCGTGGCAGGATTGATTTCGTGGGGGTTGGACAGGGAATTTGGTTCCGCAAAACCGCAAGATCCCCAGTTTTTGAAGGAAGGATTTTTAAGAAAAACCATGGATTGGCTCAAGAACTTCTTGCCGTAGGCAGAGGTTTCCCCCGGCTTATACACAGAGTTATCCACAGATATTGTATAATTGCTTGCGGGCTTTTTTAATTTATGATAAGACAAAGCGTAAATACATTGAGAGTTTGCTATCTTGTTATCTTGCTATCTTGTTTTAAATTTTCAAGCTAACAATTAACAAGCTAACAATTAACAAGCTAACAATTAACAAGCT
>MGLG01000018.1:13802-15247 GCA_001795975.1 Candidatus Yanofskybacteria bacterium RIFOXYD1_FULL_42_10 | reverse complement strand
ATTAACAAGCTAACAATTAACAAGCTAACAATTAACAAGCTAACAATTAACAAGCTAACAATTAACAAGCTAACAATTAACAAGCTAACAATTAACCAATATTCATCATGGCTCAAATAAAACCTCCATTTGAAACATTTGCGAGAATTAAGGTTGTTGGTGTCGGCGGTTCCGGCGGCAACGCTCTTGCAAGAATGATTGAAGCAAGAATTCACGGAGTTGAATTTATTGCCGTCAATACGGATGCCCAAGCGCTTCACAACAGCAGCGCGCCAATTAAAATTCATATCGGCAAGAGTCTTACGAGGGGTTTGGGCGCCGGCATGAATCCTGAAATCGGCAAACAGGCCGCCATAGACACCAAAGAAGAAATCATGACGCCGCTTAAGGGGGCGGATATGGTTTTTCTTACTTGCGGTTTGGGCGGAGGCACGGGAACCGGCGCGGCGCCGGTGATAGCGGATTTAGCCAGGGAAGCGGGAGCTCTCACTGTGGGCGTGGTAACCAAGCCGTTCAGTTTTGAAGGAGCGCAAAGATCAAGAATTGCCGAAGACGGCTGGCATGCTTTGCGAGAAAAAGTTGATGCCCTAATCACCATTCCCAACGACCGGCTTTTGTCGGTGATAGACAGAAAAACTCCTTTGCTTGAATCTTTTGCCATAGTTGACGATGTGTTAAGGCAGGGAGTTCAGGGCATATCGGATTTAATTACCACTCCGGGCATAATTAATGTTGATTTTGCGGATGTCCGCACCATAATGTCCAATTCCGGTTCGGCTTTAATGGGTATTGGCAGGGCAAGCGGGGATGATCGGGCGATTGAAGCCGCCAAAATGGCGATCAGTTCGCCTTTGCTTGAAGTATCTATTGACGGCGCCAGGGGAGTTTTGTTCAATGTTTCCGGCGGCGCGGATATGGCTATGGCTGAGATAAACGAAGCGGCTCGGGTAATCACGGAGCATATTGACCCGGACGCCAAGGTGATATTTGGAGCGGTGATAGACGATAAACTCAAAAAAGGAGAGATAAAAGTGACGGTTGTGGCAACTGGTTTTAATAACGGACATGCTTCTTCCGCCAAACCAACCATCGCTAACAGTATGCCGAGCTTATTCGGTAAAAATAGCGGAGCCGCTTTTAACAATAATTCCGGAAACAGCGCTTCCGCCAACGGGATGCCGACGACCGTCAAAGAATTGGTTGATTCTTCTGTGAGCGATGATGCCGACGCGTTTGATATCCCCGCTTTTATCCGCAGAAAAATGAAATAGGCGGGGTTATCAACACAATTTTTTGTTGCTCAACGATTTTGTTATAAGATGAAGGCGGGTGAGACAAAACACTAAAATTTAAAATACACGGCTCGCTAATCGCGGGCTCTAACTTTCATTATATGGAGCCAATTGTTGTTTCTCAATCAAATATATTAAAAAAAGAGGCCAAAA
>MGLG01000018.1:5198-13776 GCA_001795975.1 Candidatus Yanofskybacteria bacterium RIFOXYD1_FULL_42_10 | reverse complement strand
AGGAGACAACACCGTTGTTTTTGAACAGAAAAATATTGAAGTGCCCAATTTTTGGAGTCAATCGGCAACCGACATTGTGGCGTCCAAATATTTTAGAGGCAAGATGGATTCTCCCGACAGAGAATACAGCGCCAGACAGATGGTGGACAGGGTCGCCAAAACTGTCGGTTATTGGGGATTAAAAGATGGCTATTTTGCTTCGTCCGAAGACGGCAATAATTTTATTCAAGATTTAACTTTTCTCTTGATCAATCAATACGCCGCCTTTAACAGTCCGGTGTGGTTTAATGTCGGGGTTCAGGAACGGCCCCAATGTAGCGCGTGTTTTATTCTTTCGGTGGAAGACAACATGCAGTCAATTCTTGAGTGGTACAAGGACGAGGGGTGGATATTTAAATACGGTTCAGGTTCCGGCATCAATTTATCAAAACTTAGATCTTCGGAAGAAGCTCTTTCAAGGGGCGGCCGTTCTTCCGGGCCGGTGTCTTTTATGAAGGGCGCCGACGGAGTCGCCAATTCCATCAGGTCGGGAGGAACGACTCGCCGGGCCGCCAAAATGGTCATTTTAAATGCCGATCATCCCGACATCAAAAATTTTATTTATTGCAAAAAAGTAATTGAAGATATGACCAAGGCTCTTGAGAGAAGCGGCATCAAAGATTCAATTGAAGCCGACATTTTTGATCCTTATACCTTGTTGCCGTATCAGAACGCCAACAATTCGGTCAGGGTTAACGACGAATTTATGAGAGCGGTGGAGGCGGACGGTTACTGGGATTTAAAAGCCGTCACTACGGGCGAGACGGTAAAAACATTGAAAGCCAGAGAAATTTTGGATTGGTGCGCCGATGCGGCTTGGCATAGCGCCGATCCGGGCATGCAGTACGATACCACCATCAACGAATGGAATACCTGTTCCAATACCGGTCGGATAAACGCATCCAATCCGTGCAGTGAATATATGCACATAGACAACAGCGCCTGCAATCTTGCTTCTTTGAATTTGCTTAAATTTTTGAGCGCGGGCGGCAGGTTTAACACGGAGCTTTTCAGAAAAGCCGTTGATACAATGATTGCGGCTCAAGAAATAATCGTGGGGAATTCGTTTTATCCCACGGAACGGATTACGGAAAATGCCAAGAATTACAGAGAATTGGGGTTGGGTTACGCCAATTTGGGCGCGACATTGATGGTGTTGGGGCTTCCGTATGATTCCGATGCCGGCCGAATCACCGCCGGACGGATTACTTCTTTAATGTGTGGAGAGGCATACAGAATGTCTGCGGTATTGGCGAGCATTAAAGGCCCGTTCGCCGGTTATGATTTAAACAAAGAGCCGACGCTCGGCGTGATTGAAAAACACATGAATGAAGCCGAAAAATTGTTTCTTAATTCCGAGGTTTCAGAACACGAAGATATCAATTTGCGTGATCAGGCCAAATTAATTTGGCAGGAAGTTTTGGAACTTAGCGAAAAATACGGCGTCAGAAATTCACAAGTGACCGTCTTGGCTCCCACCGGAACAATCGCTTTTTTGATGGACTGCGACACGACCGGAGTGGAGCCTGAATTAGCGATAGTAAAATACAAGAAATTAGTTGGCGGGGGAGTTTTGAAGTTGGTAAATAATCAAGTTCCGCTCGCTTTAACAAGATTGGGTTATGCCAATGAACAAGTCAAAGAAATTTCTGATTATATTTTGGAAAAAGAAACTATTGAGGGCGCGCCCCATATTAAACAGGAGCATTTGCCGGTGTTTGATTGTTCTTTCCGGCCCAAAAATGGCAACAGATGCATTTATCATCTCGGCCACATCAAAATGATGGCGGCCGTTCAGCCTTTTATTTCTGGGGCAATTTCCAAAACGGTCAATTTGCCGAGCGACGCTACCGTAGAAGATGTTAAAAATGTTTTTATGGAAGGCTGGCGGCTTGGTCTAAAAGCCATCGCTGTGTATCGCGACGGTTCCAAATCCATTCAGCCCCTTAATTTAACCAAAGACCAAAAAGCGAAGAAAGAAGAAGAAGCCGGCGAAAATAATTTAATTGAAAAAATAAACGGCTATACTCGCCGCAAACTGCCGGATGAACGGCCGTCCATGACTCATAAGTTTTCCGTGGGCGGTTTTGAAAGTTATCTCACGGTCGGTTTTTATCCCGGAACACAAAAACCGGGAGAGACATTCATTACCACCGCCAAAGAGGGAAGCACCGTGTCGGGATTATTTGATACTATTGCCACTTTAATTTCCATGTGTCTGCAGTCCGGAGTGCCGCTTAAAGCTTTGGTAAAAAAGTTCAAAGATATGCGTTTTGATCCGGCCGGTTTTACCAATAATCCCCAAATTCCGACAGCTAAATCAATTGTTGATTATGTTTTCAGATATTTAGGGTTTAAATTGCTTAGCCAGGAAGAAAGAGAAGAAATTTTTGGAGTTCAGACCGAACATGGCGGAGGATTAAATACCGAAATTGCTGAAAGTCAGTCTTCCAACGACAAGATTTTGGCAGAATTGATTTCCGTTAGTACCGGCAAAATTGACAATAAAGTGGCGGTAATCCACGCTGACGCTCCGGCATGTTCCCAGTGCGGCGCTCTTATGGTTCGCGCTGGTTCGTGTTATACTTGTCCAAATTGCTTTTCCACCACAGGCGTGTGTAACTAATAGAATTTCTGCGCTTGAAACAGGAAGCCCAACAAAATAGGGCTTAACCTGTTTCAAGCCACAAGGGTTTGGTCAATTTCTGCGTTAAAATCTCCGTTTGGTTCTCGCCATAGTGTATTATGGCTCGCCCCAATACTTGATTTTGCCTGAAAGGCGAAGGTTCACGCCGAAGAATTTCGGTGGGAATCGCCTCCGAACTTGACCAAACGCAGAAATTCTATAAATAATTTAATGGTTAATGACATAAACAAAAATCTTCCCCGCGATACATTTATGCATTTGCTTGCCGTAGTTGCGCTTATCGTGAGCGCAATCAGTTTTGGCGCTCTTTTATTCCAATACACAAACATATATTTTCCGGACGCGTTATCCGATAATTATTGGAGCAACCGATCATTCTATGACCTTATCCGCCGCGCCCTTGCCGCCTTAATCGTTGTTTTTCCGGTTTATGTTTGGGTTTCTTGGTTTTTGAATAAGGATATCAAACAATTTCCCGAAAAAACGGAATTAAAAATACGCAAATGGCTTTTGTATCTTACGGTTTTTGCGGCCGCGCTTGTTATCATCGGCGATTTAGTAATATTGATTCAGACATATTTAAACGGGGAATTGACCGCAAGGTTTTTGTTAAAAGTCGCAAGCGTCTTCTTTATCGCCGGAGCTGTTTTTTATTATTATTTTTTACAATTAAAAATTCCCCTCCAAAATGGCTCTAAAACTGTTTTTGGTTCTAAAATATTTGTGCCGGCAATCATAGGTATAGTTGCGGCAACCGTTGTTTTCGGTTTTTTTATTGCCGGTTCGCCTCAATCAAGACGGCTGGAACGGCTGGATGAAAGAAGAATCAGCGATTTATCCGTGATTCAGAGTCAGGTGATTGATTATTGGCAGAGAAAATCAAAATTGCCGGTTGACCTTGATAGTTTAGCCGGTTCGTTTTTCGGGGTCAGCATACCCAATGACCCGAAAACCAAGAGTCCTTATGAATACAAGGTTTTAAGCAATTTAAAATTTGAATTATGCGCCGTGTTTGAGACGGTCAATACGGGAGAACAATATCCCGGCGGAAGAGCGGCTAAACCGATGATTATAGACCGGGTCGGTTTTGGAGGAATTCAAGATTGGCAGCATGATTTGGGAAGAACATGTTTTGAAACAATAATTGATCCGGAAATATTTAAATCCATCAATAAATTTTAAAATATTTAATAAGTATACTTTTCGGGCACGGCGTAAATTCCTGCTGGAATTTCGCCTCTCGCTCGCTCCGTCGAGCTCCGCAAGTCCCGAAAGAGCATACTTATTAATTTTCTTTAAACAAACCATATGACCAAAACAGTTTTAGTTTTTACGGTTGTTATAATTTTCGTCGGCATTGCCGTTTGGCTTTTTGTTAATAAATCAAAGAATGCCAACGCGCCGGTAGCGGAAACTTCTCCGTTGGATAATCCTTTTGCAAGTATTGGGGCGGCGCCGACAGCTTCGCCGGTTGCCGGTAAAGTTATTACGCTTGAAGGCGGTCTTCAAATTCAAGATTTGATTGTCGGTACCGGCGCCGAAGCGGTAAACGGGAAAATGATTACCGTTAATTATGTCGGCACGCTTGCCGACGGCAAGAAGTTTGACAGCTCATATGATCGTGGCACGCCGTTTCAATTTAATTTGGGAGCGGGAGAGGTGATTCGCGGATGGGAATTGGGCGTGGCCGGGATGAAAATCGGGGGCAAGAGGAAACTTATAATTCCTCCGGCTTTGGGCTACGGCGACAGGAATATCGGCAACGGTCTTATCCCGCCGAATTCCACTCTTATTTTTGAAGTGGAACTCTTGGGGGTTGGAAAATGAAAAATTGATTTGATATTGCTGTTGTAATTGAGCAGGTAATTTTATATAATTTAAATATCAGATGAATAGAGATGCTTTTTTCAGGTTTTATGCCAACTTGCCAATAGGAATTAGACGCGAGGTTATTTTAGATTTGCTGGAACGGGGTCCCATAACTTGGGAAGTTGCTTACAGGGAAATAAAAATTGATTCCGAACTTGGCAAAGTAATTTTACAAAAACTTATTGAATTGGGATTTGTTCCTGTAGAAGAAAAACGAAAATAATTATGGAAAAAAAGAACAACAACCAAAACATTTCTGAAGATATAATGAATCTTGTTATAGCTCGATTAGAAACTATTCCCTCAAACATTGAATTATCGGTAGGCAATGAGGGAAGTTTTTCTGTTGAAGAACTCATAGAACGAGTTAAAAAGCAAGATGATATCGGCAAGAAAATGATAGAAATGCAACTGGCTTATTTGCGGTCGCTTGGCAAATTACCCACTCAAGATTTACAAAATGCTTCTGCTACTAACTAGGCCACGATACGATACGCCAACACATTACCTGTTCTATTGGGCAGGTCTTTTAATTGAAGAGGCAAAAAAGAGGGGAGTAAAAGTTATAGATTTAGACAGAGAGAAGGCTGTAAAGAAAAAACTCCACAGTTATTTGGCCAAACAGCCGATTGACACGGTTATTTTGAACGGGCACGGAAGTCAAGAAGCGGTTGCCGGTGAAGATAACGAAGTTATTCTCTCTGCTGGAAACGGAACTAAGCTTTTGAAAAATAAAATAATATTCGTGCGAGCATGTGACGCGGGTATGATATTGGGTAAAGAAATAATGGAAAACGGCGCAAGGGGTTTTATCGACTACATTCAGCCATTTATATTTCCGGTAGATAAAGATTTTTTCAAAAAACCGCTTGAAGATGAATTGGCTGCCCCGATTCTTTCATGTTCAAATCAAGTAGGCATTTCTTTAATCAAAGGAAAGACAGCGGCGGAAGCACAAAAAGATAGTTTAGATAAATATGCGGAAGCGATAGATAAATACTCATCAAGCGAAGCAACCAGTTCTTTTTTGTTGCCGATTTTGCTCTGGAATATGACAAGCCAGGTTTGCTATCAATAGCAAGTATGTTTTTTAGTCATTCTTTACTCGTATCTTGAGCGGCGGATTAAGGGTTTGCAGGCGTTGGTTTTTTCTGAAAGGAGCAGGCACTTCATTAAAATCCAATCGGCTCACCAAGGTGAGCCGATTATTGTATAATGTGTTTATGGCTACTTATAAATTTCCCGACGGGTTTAAGTGGGGGAGCGCCACATCGGCGCATCAGGTAGAGGGTGACAATCGAAATGATTGGACTGTCTGGGAGCGGTCAGAATCCCGAGTCCAAAGTTTAAAGTCCAAGGGGTTAAATCCCGAAGGTTTTATTTCTGGAAAAGCGTGCGACAGTTACAATCGATATGAGGAGGATTTTAATATCGTCAAACAACTGAATCAGAATATCCAGAGGTTTTCAATTGAATGGTCGCGAATAGAACCGGAAGAGGGGAGATTTGATTCAACGGCGATGCAACATTATATTGATGTAGTCAAGGCATTGCGCGACAGGGGAATTGAGCCAATGGTGACGCTTTGGCATTTTACCAATCCGGTTTGGTTTGCGAAAAAAGGCGGATTTTTAAATAAAAAATCGCCGGAAATATTTACAAGATATATAAAGTATGTTGTGGATAACTTAAAGGATAGGGTAGGGTTGTGGATAACTTTTAATGAGCCACTAAATGTGTATGCCGGCTTATCGTTTCTGCGGGGAGAATGGCCGCCGCAACACAAAAGTTTGTTGGATTTTTTGAAAGTCAGACGCAACATGATTAATGCTCACACACTCGCCTATTGTGAAATAAAAAAGATTTATAAAAATAGGATTTTTAATGAGTACGGCCAAGACCAACTTGGTATGTCGCACAATATAAACCCTCTCGTTGGGATCGTTGAAAACAATCGCCACATAGTCAGCAGTTTTATTTTGCGGGCGGCAGAGAAATTTTATGAATATTTTGGCAACACATATTTTTGGCGGAAAACCCTTCCCTGTCAGGATTTTATCGGTCTGAATTATTATACGATTCAACGACTGCCGGGATCTGAACGCAATTTAGCGAAACAAGATAAAGCTGATGAAATGCAATGGGAAATTTATCCCAAAGGCATCTATTATCGGCTGATAGCGGTTAAAAAATTCAACAAACCGATTTTTATCACCGAAAACGGGATTGCCGATTCAGCCGACCAAAAGAGAATCAAATTTATTAAAGACCATCTCTATTGGGTTTGGAGAGCCATTCAAGACGGCGCCGATGTCCGCGGGTATCTGTACTGGTCGCTTCTTGATAATTTTGAGTGGGACAAAGGGTTCGCGCCCCGCTTCGGGCTTGTTGAAATTGATTACAAAACTCCGATAGCCGGCGGAGAAAGGAAAATTCGTCCGTCGGCTCTTGAATATGCTAAGATATGTAAAGAGAACCAAATAGAAAATTAGAAATTGATTAAAAAATTATTAAAGGTATTCCATTTTCGGGCACGACATAAATTTCTGCTGAAATTTTGTCTTTAACTCGCCCCCGTCGGGCTCCGTAAATCCCGAAAATGGGATACCTTTAATAATTTAAATTCTTATGCTCTGGCTTTATATCGCTCTCGCCGCTTATTTTATAAACGCAGTCGTTTTTATAATTGATAAGTATCTGCTCTCCTCGCCTATTCCGAGGCCTTTTGCTTATGCGTTTTGGGTGGCTATTTTAAGTTTGGCCGTAGTGTTTTTGCTTCCGTTTGGAGTGGTTTGGGTCAGTCCGCTTTATTTTATCATTGCTTTTATCTCCGGAGCCGCTTTTTTTGGAGGCCTGTTTTTTCTTTATAAATCCGTCAAATTAACCGATGTTTCCGTTGCCGCCACCAACGCGGGAGTGCTTGCCGCTGTGTCCACCTATCTTCTCTCCTTTTTTATTTTAAAAGACAGGTTGGTATTTTCAAACGAGGTTGCTTTTATATTGTTGGTTATCGGTATCTTTTTCTTGGGCAAAATTAAAAAAAATATTTTCAAATATTCTTTAATGACCGGTTTGTTTTTCGGCTTATCGTTTGTTCTTTTAAAGTGGACATTTAACGAGGTAAATTTTATAAACGGAATATTTTGGACAAGAATAGGTTTTGCGGGCGCCGGAATTCTTTCGCTTATTTTTCATGGCGCAAGAAAGGAAATTGCGGCTTCTTTGCAAAATGTTGCTAAATCTTCCAAATTTTGGTTTATTGCCGGCAAAATTGCGGCAGGCGCCGGTTTTCTGCTGCTTTATTATTCAATTAAGCTTGGCGATGTTTCTTTGGTAAGCGCGCTTTTGGGGATCCAATTTTTATTTATATTTGTTTTAGCCATTATTTTACGGAATAAAGTGCCCGGCGTAACTGAAAACATCAGAGGAAAGGTTTTGATGAATAAATTATTGGGAATAGGTTTTATCGTCGGCGGTTTTATCGCCCTCTTTAAACTATGAAAAAGTTTTTTTCAGGTTTGATTTTAATAGCGGCAATATTGTGGATTTTGTCCTTAGATTTCTCATCCACAACGGCTAAACCGCAATACGGTGTTTCTTTCAGCCGATTCCACGCCGATGAACTTAAATTGGATTGGAAAGAAACTTATCTTGCTCTGCTTGATGATTTGGGCGTGAGAAATTTTAGATTTTCAGCTCATTGGCCGCTGACAGAACCGCAAGAGAATGTTTTTAATTTCAAAGAGCTTGATTTTCAATTCAAAGAAGCTGAAAAAAGGAATGCCTCGGTAATATTAGCTGTCGGCCATCGTCTTCCGGGATGGCCGGAGTGTCACACTCCCGAATGGGTCAAAGAATTATCTTACGAACAGCATGAACAGAAACTTTTGAATTATATTGAAGTTACTGTAAACCGATACAAAAATTCACCGGTGTTGCAATATTGGCAAATTGAGAACGAGCCCTTTCTTTTATTTTTTAGCAGAGCGAATTGCGGAATGCACAACAAAAAAGTCAAAGAGA
>MGLG01000018.1:4903-5163 GCA_001795975.1 Candidatus Yanofskybacteria bacterium RIFOXYD1_FULL_42_10 | reverse complement strand
AACGGTTAGATCCGTCGCATCCCATAATAATTACTGACAGCGGTGAATTCGGTGATTGGTTTAGAGCGTATAAAAATGGCGATGTTTTCGGCACCACCATGTATTTGTATGTTTGGAACCGGACAATCGGCCCGTTGCGATATCCTGTAATTCCGGCGCTTTTCAGAATAAAAAAGAATATTGTCAGTTTAATTTATAAAGAAAAACCGTCAATCGTGATTGAACTTTCAACCGAACCATGGCTTTTGCAGCCGATTTTA
>MGLG01000018.1:2735-4885 GCA_001795975.1 Candidatus Yanofskybacteria bacterium RIFOXYD1_FULL_42_10 | reverse complement strand
CAACTTGAAAGAATGGATTTGGACAAATTTAACGAAATGATAAATTTTTCAAGCAAAACCGGCTTTAATTCTTTTTATTTGTGGGGCGCCGAATGGTGGTATTGGATGAAACAAAACGGCTATCCTCAATTATGGGAACGGGCAAAAGAACTGTTTAAAAATTCTTGATTTTTTTCTTATTTTAAATTATGTTTGCGGTGCAAACAAGATCATAGACGATATTTTTTAGAAAAATGATAAAAAAATACGGCTTAATTTTAGGGATTGGTTTTTTGGGCGGGTTTTTTGCCGCGTTCATTATTTTAAATTTAGGTTTTTGGGGCGACGCGGTATTGGAAAATTTAAGATCGGAAGTTCAAAAAGCGAATATGGCGGTTCAGGCGTTAACCAGTCCGAATCCGGAAAAAACAATTGTGGCAACTACATATAGCCCGGCGCCCGCCGATTTTTGGCAAAAAATAGTCATTGATCAATCGCTTTTCGTGGCGGCGGTGCAATCATTCAAAGACAGCCGGTTATTACGACAAGGCAACGGTATTTTTCTTTCCTCCGACGGTTTAATTGTTACAACCGCGGATACGGCTCCGGCCAGCGCTTCGGTGTTCCAGGTTTTATATGAAGACAAAATATTGCGCGCCAAAATCATGGCCCGGGATTTTGTTAAAAATTTAGCGATAATCAAAGTTAACGGAACGGTAAATTTTAATGTTCCCGAATTGGATTTTTCGGATAATTTTCAAAGCGGCCAAGAACTGGTGATTATCGGAAAGTTTGTCAATTTATCCAAGCCGATATTATTTTCCCAAAAAACTGCCATCAATTACTTATTAAACGGAGCTGTTTTTATTGATGCTCAACCTAAGAGCATTTTTAACGGCGGAGCGCTTGTCAATAATAACGGCCGGATAATCGGAATGACCTTTATCAGAAACGGGAAAGTTTATTCCGCCGGAACCAAAATCATAGACGAATTTTTAAAGAATTATCTTAAAAAAATTTGAGCTAAATGAAAATGGGGGAAACCATTCATAAACAATTTACCAATACCGTCATGGCGTTATCAAGAGTTCTTTATTTATTGAAAGATAAATTTTTGGCCCGAAAACTTTATCAAAAATTAAACGATTTTACGGCGGGATATATTAAATTTTCCGTCAGTAAAAATATGGATGGGAAATCAGAGCAAGAAATATGTGTCGCACAATCTACGGCAGGCGAAGAATTACTGACTGAAATTAATTCATTGTTGGAATTGTCGGAATATTTAGAACATTACAGCGCGATTAATCATATTCCCCTGCTTTTAGTCAGAAAAAGCCTGTTATTCGTTAAATTAGATTTGATAAAATTTACAAAGACAATTAAAACAACCGGAACGGGCGTTTTAGAAATTAAAAAGGAAACTCTTTCCAAAAATTTAATTAAAAATGCATCAGCCGAAGAATATTCAAACAACGAAGACAATGATCTAAGTGTCAATAAAGAAAAAATCATTCATTTTATTAAAAAATTTCCAAATGCCAGGACAAAAGATATCATAGAAGAGTTTAGCGTTTTATCGGCGAGAACGGTAAAGAGAAATTTAAGCGAATTGGCGCAAAGCGGTTTATTGCGCAAATCTATCAAGAGCAAAGCGGTCTATTACTCCGTTATTTAAACTAATCTTTGCGGTATCTCTAAAACATCCGCAACAAGATTTGTAGATAAACTGTTGATAAGTTAGAAATCTCAATGTTGACGATCAAATTAAGAAACGATACTCTCGGAGCATCGTTTCTTAATTTTTTCAAGATAAGTTTTTTTACTCTGTCGCGACTTAAACAAACAATATGACATTTTGTCCCTCCTTAATGCCATATTTTAAATACATTTAGTATTTTTAATTCGTGGCAGGTTAAAAGGATTCATCTTTTCTCATGAATATTTTTAAGGAATTTATAAAAAGGCGGCTCCGAGTAATTGTCTTTCTTTTAATTTTAAGCGCGTTTGCATGGGGTTCGTTTTATGGACTATCAGCTTTTGGGTATGGATTTTCGTACATAAAAGCAGTTTTGACCGCAACAAACAGCGAATCTTCCAACGAAACAAAAAAATTGGTGACAGAATTGGTGTCATCGCCTAAAACATCTAATGTCACCAAAGTGTCACCA
>MGLG01000018.1:0-2726 GCA_001795975.1 Candidatus Yanofskybacteria bacterium RIFOXYD1_FULL_42_10 | reverse complement strand
CTCCTTCACCATTGCCTTCAACGACACCAACACCATCACCGAGCTTGACACCATCACCAACTCCGGCGGTAGAATCTTCTTTGTTTGCCGTGATAATAAATGAAATTGCATGGATGGGCACCGAAATATCTTCCAGCGATGAATGGATAGAACTTTATAATTTTACGGAATGGCCAGTTGATTTGAACGGTTGGACATTAAAATCTCTTACCGGGGCCAATCCTGATCCAACAATTACTCTTTCCGGAATTATTCAACCCCTGGGCTATTTTTTGCTTGAAAGAACCAATGATTCAACAATTTCTGACATTTCGGCGGATCAAATATATACCGGAGCTCTTTCCGATAGCGGAGAAACATTGGAATTAAGGGATTCTGCCGGTAATTTACAAGATAAAACCTCAAATACCGGAGGCTGGTATGCCGGTAATAAAACAGGCCGTTTTTCAATGGAACGCGCAGATTCTAAGCAATCGGGCGATAATGCCGCTAATTGGCAGACTAATGATGGTATAACGAGAAATGGCCGCGATGTTGAAAACGGCTTGATAAACGGTACGCCGAAGACCCCAAACAGCAAAACCTTTTAACATTTAAAACAGTCAATATTCCCTCACAAAAATTATCCACAATTTTACCCCTTGCTAGTGTTTTTAGATGCGATATAATTACTTATGAAGTGTGGACAAGATCCGCTCTTCGCTTGAAATACGGTGGTCGGAATGGCCAGTTCAATATTGGCGAATCGGTTGACTTTTATCTTATATTTTTGTAATATTAACCGACAGCTGATGTGTAAGGATTGGCAGTCAAAAATCAGTCAAAAACTATGATAAATAGTGTTATATAAAACTATGATAAATAACCATTTTTTGGTTATTTATGTTAACGAAAAGTAAGTTTAAAAAAGAAAGAATTTAGAAAGAATTAGGCGGTCTGCTTTTGGAAGCGTTGATAGATGTTTTCAAAAGCAGACAGCTTAGGATAGGACATTGAAAATTAGGCAGAAAGAAAACAATGATGCTTTAGATTTAGACAGTAATAAATTTAAGTTTGATTTAGAATGTGTAATCTTGAAGTCGATAAGCCGCTCCGTTAAATCCGTTGGTCGAGATAAAACGGATTTATGGGTTTGAAATATTTTTTCAAAATGCGGTTTATTCAAGATTCAGTTTTAGAACAGTGAAATCAGAAATTAAATTCTGTTCTGTTACTGGTCGATTTGTCCCCGGCATATAAGCGTTTAAATATTTAAAAGTTTAAATGTTTAAAGGTTCGGGAGACAATACAGTTTCAGTTCAGAAATAAAAACAAAAACAAAATGAGTAAATTATCAAAAAGAACTCGCGAAGGTTTGTTAAAAACTTTTGCGGTCTTAACCGCGGTAACGACCATAATGTCGTTGTCCGGTTTTATGTATCTTGCTCCGAATTGGGCAAGCGCAGCCGTTCCTTCTGACTACGGTCTGGTGGAAGGCAACACAATAAGCGCCGCCGGTTCTGACGACCCGGATGTGTACATTGTGAATGATTGGGGATACAAGAGATTATTCTTAAGCCCCCAGATCTTTAATCTTTACGGTCACCTTGGCAGTTTTGCCAATGTGAAATCCGTATCCGCCGCTACCCGAGACGCTTTTCCGACATCCGGTCTTTTCCGAGTTGACGGAGATGAAAAGGTCTACGGGATAGAAACGACGGGAGAAGATGTGGCTTCACTGCACTGGGTTAACACTAGTGGATCACAAGCCGTTGCGGATGATCCGAATTTCTTCAAAAAGGTTTTCGTGATCAATGCCGCTGAATTTGCCCTGTATTCAGTCGCATCAGAGTATTCTTCAGTGAATCAGGTCCCCGCGTATACAAGAGGCGGTTCGGTGTCTTCCCCGACCCCTGTGGCCGGAAATGTGTCTGTAAGCTTAGCTTCTTCCAATCCGTCAGCCCAGACCGTAACTCAAGGATCATACGGCGTTAACGCTATGGTGATGAGATTTAGCGGTACGGGCACAGTTAACGAATTGAGCTTCAAGAGAGGCGGAGCGGGCGCTACGACCGACTATGACAACCTTTACATCTATGATGGAGCGAGAAGGTTGACTGCCGGAAGGACCCTTTCTTCGTCCGAAGGAACCGTCACATTCATCAGTTTGAATGTCGCGGTAAGCGGAACGAAAGATTTAACCTTAGTAGGTGACCATTCTTCGACTGCCGGAGCCGGCAATGTCAACAATTTTTCGTTGACTAATGTCAAAATCGCTTCCGGAACCGTTTCCGGATATCCGGTTGTAAGCAATAATTTCACCGTTTCAGGTTCTGATTCAGGAGGATTAACGGTGGCAAAGAGCGGTTCTGTTGCCAACCCGAAAGTTGGACAAAAGGCAACCGCATTGTCCGAATTCAAAGTTACGGCTAACACCGAAGCTTCCTATATCAGAAGGATTCAGTTGTATAACGGCGGCGATGTAAAGGCCACCGATCTTACCAACCTTTACTTGGAAGTGAGCAGTGTCAAAGTTGCCGAGACAGCCGCTATGACCAGCGATGGTTATGCGGTGTTTGACTTTGGCGCGCCTGGATACAAGATCACCAAAGGAGATTATAAGATCTTCCGATTATTCGGTGACTTAGCCGGTAAAAAGTCCGAAACCATTAAGTTTTATGTGGAATACGCGGCTGATGTTCTCGGCATAGGCGACCAATACGGTTACGGAATGAAAGCGACGATTA
>MGLG01000017.1:5518-5967 GCA_001795975.1 Candidatus Yanofskybacteria bacterium RIFOXYD1_FULL_42_10 | reverse complement strand
GATTATATCCTGAACCACTCTTTTTCGATCCTCAAATCCCAATTCTGTTAGAACTTCTTTGGCATATCCACACAGGATATCAATCTCGGACGAACTCAACATTTTGTCAGTTTTAGATTTCTGCTCCACCTCACACAGCACTGATAGATGGGCTTGCTTCTTAAGTTTTAGCTCATTTACAAGCGAGCTAAATTGCTCAAAGTCCAGAACTCCAGATCCATAAGCCCTTGCGTACCGCTTTTCTTCTTCCGCTATTCCGTCTATTTTCATCTGAACCACTTCTACCTCTTTTTGACCACCATTAACCTCCTGATTTTTCATACCAATCCACCTAACTGCTTGGCTTTTTAAGGCCACCGGGTCAGTTAAAAAAGTTTTCAACTTCATCCAAAGCATCCCATCCAATAGGTTTGAGTTCACCCCCCTGACCTTACACTTTGATTCCACCG
>MGLG01000017.1:2938-5503 GCA_001795975.1 Candidatus Yanofskybacteria bacterium RIFOXYD1_FULL_42_10 | reverse complement strand
ACCCGTCTCCCACTCTCTTGGTTCCGCATTCACAATAAACCAGTCCAGATAAAAGATAATCCTGTTTTCTATTCTTAGTCGCGTACTTCTGGTTATTAGATAATACTCGCTGAACTTTATCAAATAACCAATCTTCCTCAATCACCTTAGGTACCGGAAATGAAATCCATTCCTCTCTCGGCCTCACCCTGCGACTTGTTCTTTTCACTTTCTTGTACTTGGTTTTATTCTTTGGGTTCTTGGCAACTATCGCCTCCAACTTGTTGTAAAAAACCTTCCCAATGACATAAGTTTCATTTCTCAGCAGTCTACAGAGAGGGCCACTCGTCCAGATTTTTTGCCTCGCTCTTTTGGGCAGTATCCCGGCGTCATAAAGTCTTTTTCTGACATCCCTTAGTGATATTCTCTCAACTCCCACCCACTTATAGATCATTCTTACAACGGCAGCTTCTTCCTCGTTGATGACTATGCTAGCCGCAGTAGTTGTAGTCTTCGGTAGATAGGTATACCCGTAGGGAGCCTGTCCGTTTATCAGTACTCCATTTCTTGCCTTATACAGCTTTCCTCTTCTAAATCGTTCGGCGATCTTTACCCTCTCATACTCATGAAAAACACCCTGCATAGCCTGCAGGACCCTCTCCTCTGCTGTTACAGCATCTATGTCGTGTAAAGTTACAAATTTAATTCCCCTATTGGTTATTTCCTCAATTATTACTTCCTGATACGCAAACACACGAGACAATCTTCCCCTGTCGTAAACATACAAAACCTCAAACTTACTCTCCTGCGCCGCATCTCGCATTCTGTCCAAACTGGGCCGTTGTAACAACTCTCCGGTCCAACCATCATCCGTGTAGACGTTATCATCACCGATAAGGTTTCCGTCGGCCTCGATTCTAGCTTTTATCTCTGATACTTGAGACTCGATTGTTTCTGCCTCCTCTTGTCTCGAGGTCGAAACCCTAGCATACAGTCCTGCACTGAGCCCAGTTATCTTATCCATTATGTTTTTCTTTCTCTTGTAAGACTTTCGTAAACGCCTTTTTGTTTATCCGCCAGACTCTTCCAAACTTGATCGCTGGTAGCTTTCCCAATCGACACATTCGGTAAACAGTTATTAACTCCACTTTCATCATTCCCGCAATCTCCTCTGGTGTTAAGTATTGCTCCGTTTCCCTCATAACTATCACTGTACTTTAATGTACTTAGTTTATCAAGTCTTATTCGTTTTCTGGCTAGTTCAAAGATTCTGTTGTAGGCACTATTCACTCCCGTGCAGTTCTTTGTCTCTTGATAAACGAACTTCAAATGAATAGGGGCAATCCGTTTCATTTGGTTTGTCGGTTACTATTCCATAATTTGCGTGCAGCCATATCCCGGTCGATCCATTCAAGGTCACTCGCATCTGTCCCCGTAAATCGAAGCTCCTTAACAATTGCCTCATACTCCTCACTAGAGCGGAGAAGAAGAGTATTAACCTTATAAGAACCTATATCTGATATAACGGAGGATTTTGTGGCTGAAGTCAACCTCGTATTCCGCAAATCTGCGTTTTTCGACAGCATTTTTGCGTATTCAGAACGCACTTCTGCGGTTACTTCTTGTAAATAAGGGGCGATCTTCTTTTGTTTAAATGCATTCTTGGGGATATACCGGTCAAAGCCGATGACTTCTACACGGTCGTCATTCCTCATTTTTAAAAACCCCTTCTTTATAAGTGACTTAAAGTTTCTCCCCGTTTTGTCAATTTTCCAACCCAGCCCATCACCCAACTTTTCGTTAGTTAATCTGGGGAATGTCCCAAACTTACCAATGTGTTTATCGTCAAAATCAGCCAAGTGAATCGCATACTCGTAAAATATAAACTCTTCATCGGTAAGATGTTTCTCTTTTAGCAGGGTGAACTTGTCTCTATATGAAGCCAATATTCCGTAGTTCATTTTTCAACAAATGCCGAGTAAGCGATCATCAAATCAGCTTTATTTGAATAAAACCCACCGTTCCAACCACCACCCACATATGACACCTTGAGAAAAGCGTAAAACTGACTTGGAATTAGCTTCAACTTTCTGGAAAATTTGTTTTGAGATTTGATTTGCACCCTCTTAACCGTCCGTCGATCAGGCGAACTATTGTTATACAAAATTAGGTAGAATCCTTTTGGGGTGTTACAGGACATTATTTTCGTGTTCATGCTCAAATTCGTTTGATAATTCCTTCGTCTTTTTAATCAAATCAGAGTACGCACGAACCAGACCTTCACTGTCCAACTCACTTAATGTATTTATTGGATACTGACGGTTAAGTGTCGTGAAAGAGAAAGAGATTTGAGAGACAGTCTGTAAAAAATCTCTGAGTTTAAGTAGTTTTTGAGTTGTTTCCAAGTTCATATTTTGTGTTTCTAACTAAAAAAAAGGACCCCGCGCTCATTTAAGAGTTCGAGGTCCGTTGGTTAGGACTTCTATATAAGAATATTAACAGATAACTTTGATCAAAGCAAGTGGAAATGGACCGATGTATCACCACATTGTAAGGTACTAATGTAATGTATTACGCACAATCCGT
>MGLG01000017.1:0-2856 GCA_001795975.1 Candidatus Yanofskybacteria bacterium RIFOXYD1_FULL_42_10 | reverse complement strand
CTTGGAATTCTGATAGGCCTGATCGCTAAGGGTTATACTCTCTACTTAAAAGCACGAGCCTGGTCTCAAGAACAAAACTTTAAGGGAAAACATGTTTCAATTAGTTTTGGTGGTGGCACTTTAAAAGCTACAATTACGGATCACCGTGATTACACAGAGGCACTTGAAAAACAGATCAAAGCACTTCAAAAAACCCACAAATCAAGAGAGGTCATAAAATATGCTCTCAAACAAGCAATTGATGGTTGTAATTTTGTTACATTCGAGGCCAAAGACAACGAGAATCGGTTTATTCAATTCTGGACCAGAAAAGGTAAATTGGATCATGACTTCCCTATGTCTAAATCCAATGGATTACGCCCCTATCGACTTGCTATTACAGGACTACTCACCAACCTTGACTTTGTTAAAAAAAGCCTCCTAGATGAGAGATTTCAAACTTTTACTAGGTATGGACGCTACTTTTGGCTTGAGAAAGAAGATAAAAACCTTTGGCGTCTTAAGGCAAAATTCGATAAGAACCTAGACCTTTGCACCAAATATACATACTTTGCCTTAAAAAACGTTCTAAAAGTCAACCCAAAAAAGATCGTCATTAAGATTGGCTAGAATGATGCTTCCGTTTATCATTATTATTTTTTGACCCTCACTCTCTCTGAAAGCTGTAGCCCCCAAGTTCTGATGTAATTATTCTCAGCATAGCAGGTCCATTTATCTTTACTTTCCACGTCGCAGTAGTCAAAACTTACATATCCACCGTTTTCAAAATAGATCTTTTCTATATAAGGGGCTGTGCAACGACCACCGCGAGAACCTCTCGTATCCCACTCTGCGTCTTCACAATCCTCGGAGATATAGTCTGCTGGGACTTTATAGCACTTATTGCCAACGCCCGAGGGACACGCATAAACATAAGTAATATAGATGAATTGGTTTTGATAGATTAACCAACCTCCAACAAAAATCCAAACTAAAAGAGAAACTAAGTAATGAATGCTTTTAAATTCCCCATCGCTTTCATCTATCTTTTTACCTAGGATAAGCCTAAAGATATTCCTGATAGTTCCCATAATCAACACAGGAAAGAGAAAGATAAGTTCTGCCATTGCGATAGTCTCCATTAAATAATTACCCATAACGTTTTAGCTACTACTTCATTCCCCTACCTTCACACTGTTTTTGATACGATGGAGTTGTCTTTAAGACCTCTAGCCAATAATCCTTCATGCAGGAAAAGGTTTTACCGAAATCAGTCCCGGCGCACCTACCCAGTCCTTCACCAGATGCAATCAAATAGTTTTTTAGAAAACTCACTTCTTGTGAATTTGAAAAAAACTGACGTTGTGATTCCACCATCGAAATTAGAGATTCTTTTTCTCCCTCGTTGAGGCCAGCCAAGAAAATAATCTGATTTGTAAAAGCTAGGGCCTCATCTTCGTAACAGAATTCTGCCTGGGTCTTGTCTGATTTGATATTTCCACTTTGGACACCAGCATATCTAAAAGCATGAGATGATTCGTGAGCAAGTAAAAGAGCCGTTAAAATATCACTTTGGCTTTTATATCTCGGTGAAACAAATATAGTTAATTTGTCTTCAGATGATTTTACTGGATCAAAGACAAAAACTCCCTCTGCATCCTCTATTTCACTATCACTGGTTGCATATTTAATTTCAAGGCAATTGGAAACTCCGTAGGCAACATTTACCGGCATTCTCTGTTGTATTAAACTCAAGGCTCGAGCGAACTCAGGAAGCATGGGGTATGGCCTGTCTCTGCCACATAGCACCTCCGCAAAACCATTTTCCTCAGTTTTCGTAATTTGTTGTGCCCCCGGGGATGGCTGTTGGCTAAACACACCATACGTCCAAAAGAGTAGGAGAAGTCCTAATACAAAAAGTGATCCAAACGCAAATGGAAACCAAAATGAGAAAGTTCTTCTGGTTCCCCTATCCTTCTTTTTAGAAATCCTATCGAGAATAAAGGATAACATCGCAAAAACAAACGATGCGATTCCGACTAAAACATCTACAGCTAGGATCCAAACAAGTCTTTCCGAAGAACTGGTAATTCCAAATTTTAATATCAAGACGAAAACCAAAATCGTCATGAGCCAAACAGTCAGCATGGTCTTGGTGTTTATTAGAAATTTGTGAGATGTAGCTTTCATTACTTTGAAAAATAGATTGAACCAGCTTCTAAATATGGCGTCCTCGCCACAGACTTATTATGGCACCCTCGCCATACTTTCAGCAAGATGTCTAGTCTAACTGAGAGATTCGGCTCCAAAGTAAAGAAGATACGCAAGCAACGAAATATGTCTCAATTTGCCCTATCCCAAAAATCCGGCCTCGACCTGACCACCATAAACGAGATTGAGAATGGCAATAGAGAGCCCATGTTAAAAACAGTCTGGAGGATTGCCAACGCCCTAGGGGTGGAAATGTCAGAGATGTTTAAATAACATTTTTCTCTAGCTCCGCTTCGCCTATAAACCAGCGTTTCTGTCTTTCCTAATAATCCTTCTTAACTGCTCATCCGAGAATCCGCTCTTCTCGTCCTCAACGACGAGATCCACCCTTTCGACCATCCTATGTTTAAGTTTAAGAGCAACTTCAAGGTATCTGTATCGTGTCTGGTAGTCTGCAACCACCCTACCCGGTTCCGTTAATCCCGTCCCTATCTTTGTCGCCATTAAACCATCAGAAAGGACATCTAACAACTTTTTGTCAGTAATCCCCGACTCTTCCATCGCATCCGAAAAATCTAGTTTTCTCAAGTTCTCCCAACCTATTTGCGCAGCGCTTACACGATCTTTGCACTCATAAGAACACATCGCAGCTTCGGTCGCATTTCC
>MGLG01000016.1:17994-18084 GCA_001795975.1 Candidatus Yanofskybacteria bacterium RIFOXYD1_FULL_42_10 | reverse complement strand
AAGCAACAAGTCTTACAAAGAAATTGCCAAAGAATTGGCCGAACTGGGGGCAAAATTGTTAATTGAAACCTTGCCCGGTTATATTGGCGG
>MGLG01000016.1:17549-17903 GCA_001795975.1 Candidatus Yanofskybacteria bacterium RIFOXYD1_FULL_42_10 | reverse complement strand
GCCGAGCAAATATACAATCAAATTCGCGCCCTAAATCCCGAACCGGGAACTTGGACAACCTGGAATGGCCGTATTTTGAACATAATTGAAACCGAACTTGCTCGCAAAGGGAACCAATGCACGGACGATTTGCCACCGGGAAAAATCAAAATTGTTGATAACCAAATTGCCGTTAAAACTTCTAAATGTTATTTAGTAATCAAATCTCTCCAGCTTGAGGGCGGAAAAGAGATGGACGCAAAGAGTTTTCTTCGCGGTCATTCTGATTTTGCCAGCTCACAGCTGGAATAACGCTCTTTCACAATAAGGAGAAGCAATGAAAATTAATTGGAATTTTACCGTTAACATATTGAT
>MGLG01000016.1:11088-17527 GCA_001795975.1 Candidatus Yanofskybacteria bacterium RIFOXYD1_FULL_42_10 | reverse complement strand
TTTTAGTAATAGCGGTATTACTCATAATCATTCAGCATGATTGCGTCAAGCCGTTCTTAAAAAATTTAAGAAGGCCTGATTACAAAAGCTCGCGGCAAACCGATAACAATAAAAGCGAACAGACAAACAAAGAACAAATTGCAGAATCGCCGGTTGTCGTCAACTCGCCGGTCGTTAAACCCGCCGCGGAATTTCAAGACATTAAGTTTCCCGATAATTTTCTCTTTGGCACCGCCTATTCGGATTTCCAAATTGCCGGAATCAATAAAAATTCCGATTGGTATGAGCACGCCAACAACACCTTTCCGCCTCCGATAAATCGTTATTCGGGAATAACCAATCAAGATCTCATCAAACAATTCAAGGAAGATTTTTCTTTGGGTGAAAAAATAGGCGTTCAAATTCACAGAATATCCATGGAGTGGTCCCGTTTTGAGCCGAAAGAAGGACAGTTTGATATGGAAGCGGTAAAAACCTACCGGGAAATTTTCAGCTCCATGCGCTCAAACAATATTGAACCGATGATCTGCCTGAATCATTTTCCGCTTCCCAACTGGTTTGTTGAACGGGGATGTTGGGAAAACATCAAAGCGCCATATTATTATTCCCGCTACGCCGAATTTCTAGCAAAAAATTTGGGAGCGCCGCTCAAAATCAAGTGGTGGCTTACTTTTAACGAACCGCAGGTAATTCTTGCTCAATCTTACGCCAAGGGCCAATGGCCGCCGTATAAACGAATTAACGGATTTTACGATGAAGCCGGCACGGAAAGAATTATCAAGGCCGCTTCTCTGATTCTTGACGCCCACCGGCTTTCTTACCGAACAATTCACCGAATACTGGACGGCGAAAAATCCGAAAATAAAATAATGGTCGGCTGGGCTTCCGCTCCGAATGTTTTCTATCCGCAAGATCCCGATTCTCCGCTTGATAAAGCCGCGGTTAATTTTCATACCGCTTTGCTTACCATGTTTTTGGACAGCGCCGTGGGCAATGCGGACAGAGATTTCATCGGTTTGAATTATTACGGCCGCAGTAAAATAAAATTCCATGTTTCCTTGTGGCCGAATATGTTGCGTTGGTTAAGCCGGGAAAAACCGTTTGCTTTTCAATGGGAACAATCCGAACAAAGAAAACAGGGCGACAGGCCGAAAGAATTTTATCCGCAAGCGCTCTACGATTTAATAATGAAATTCAAAGATTCCGGCGCGCCCATTATGATAACTGAAAACGGGCTTGATGACGCCGAAGATAAATTCAGAGAAGAATTTATCGTTATTCATTTGAAAGCGGTCCATGACGCAATACGGGACGGAGCAAACATAATCGGCTATCAATATTGGTCTTTGTCCGATACTTGGGAACCGGCTGACGGCAGATTTGCGTCTTTCGGCCTTACGGAAAAAGTTGACGGCTCGCATAAAATAAGACAACTGCGGCCAAGCGCCGTCACCTACGGCCAAATCATCAAAACCCATAAAATATCCAAAGAACTTCTTGAAAAACACAAAGAATTGCTCCTCACTCAAGAAAATTAAAAACCCCGCCAAGAAGCAGGGTCAATCCCATACATAAATTATGTGTGGGATTTTAATTTCCTTGAATTTACTCTTACTTTTTTCGTGAAGAAAAGATGATCGGCACCTCAGCTAACAAAATAAGCGCGCCGCCAAGCCAGACATTCCACCCGAATCGTTCTCCCCAGACAAACCCGAAGATTGCAATCGCTCCCACTCTATCAAGATAACCTATCACCGCAAAATGCTTTGCGGGCACCTTCTTCAATCCGTAAAAAACAAAAATGAAAGAAAGGAACAGCAAAAATCCGGCAACTAAAATATACGAGATTTTGTCATGAGCAATCGCAAAATTCTGTTGAAGCAAGAACACGCCCACCAACGGCATCAGCATCAGCTGAAAGAAAAGTTTGGCAAACGCAGAAACATTGGGATGCACATTTTCTTTATCGGATAATAGCCGCGAAAGAACAATCTCAAAACTGTAGAAAAACGCCGATAAAAAAGCAAGATAGAACCAAACGGCATGTTCCAGCCAGCCCGAACCGGTGGCGATGACCAATCCCGCGGCCCCCATTACCACGCCCAGAATGCTTCCGGCATCAAGTTTTTCTTTAAAGACCGGGATGAGCGCCACCCAAACCATCGCTAACAATGAAGCAAAATAATGGATAAGCAGAACTTGCGTTCCTTTTTGATTGATGGTCAGGGCGGTATAGAAAAAACTGTTATTGAAAGCAGCCGCCAGACCAAGAAATATCAGGATTTTTTTTTGCCGCCAGGAAAGCGACGGTTTTTTTATGGCTAACCAGGGAATAAAAAGAGCTACGCCGACAAGCGACATTAACGAACCGAGAATGGCCGGCGGAATTTGAATACCCTTTACAACAAAACCGTTGATAACGGCCCAAATCAAAACGCCGCAAACTAAAGCCGCATAGTTTTTCATTTTCCTCCTCCTTTTCTTCGTTTCTTACGCGGGCAGACCGTATTCGCCCGGTATTCTGTGAAACTCGGCTAATTTCATATTCGCGGCATATTTTGCCGCTCCGACAACTCCGGCATCGGTCAATTGCGCAAACTTAATTTGCAGACCATTCAGCAAACCGCTCATTTTGTCTTGTTTGTTTTTGAGGCGGCCGTTTACCGCATCCATCAGCGGTTGGCCGATATTGGCGATTCCCCCGCCTAAAATTACGCATTCCGGATTATGAACGCAGACAATATTTCCGATAGCTAAGGAAAGATATTCGGCATAACGATCAAGAATATCCACGCAAAGCGCGCATGATTGCGGTTCTTCTCTGATGCCTTGAGCAATATTTGGAGCCACCTCTTCCGCTTTCCACATCAAATGACCGACAACCGCTTGATCATTATATTTGCTTTGGCGATTATAACCGCGATGTTCATAATACCAGCAATCAGCCGCAATTTCCCGCAAACCGACAGTTCCGATATAAGCCTCAATACAACCCGTACGACCACAGGCACATGTACCAAATCCCGGTTTACTTTCCTCCGGTATAGCCATAGTCGTATGCCCCCATTCTCCGCCCCGACCCATGCCGCGCTGAAGTTTGCCCCCGGCGATAACTCCGCTTCCGATTCCGGTTCCGAGCGTAAGCATTACTATGTCCTGAAAACCCTTGCCGGCGCCGAATGCGTGTTCTCCGACAACCGCCGCGTCGGCGTCATTCAGCAAAAAAGCGGGAACGCCGAATTTTTTCTGTAAAATATCGGCAATTTGTAAATTTTTAATTTGAGGCAAATTGGGCGGATTTTCAATGATTCCCTTGTTGGGGTCAAGCGGTCCCGGACTGCCAAGCCCGATTGCGCCAAGCATATACGAGAACAACCCATTCTTATTTATATTGTCTAATTTATCCAGCCGCTCCCAAAGCCGGCTTATTCCGTCTGTCAATTCATCGGCAAGGCTGTCATTCGTCAGTTCCCCGCCGTTATGTTCAACCACCGCATCATTTAAAATCCGATTGCAATAACGGTCAAAAAAACCGAAACGCGCCTTAGACCCGCCCAAATCAATGCCGGCAAAAACTTCTCTTAACATTCTCCATCTCCTTGTTATTAACGAACAAACTTGGAATGAATGTAGCAAAACAATCATCATAAAACAACCCCGCCATAGCGGGGTTGTTTTATGATTTCTTAGTTTTGAGATATTAACTTTGAGTTATAAATTAATAAATTATCGGTTTTCCCGTCTTGTAGAACGCAAGTTCAGTTTCGTTTATGGGCGCGATTTGCTCATCCGTTAAAACCATTCTTTGAACCGCCATCGGTGTCAGATATCGCTTCATTCCATCGGTAATCTGAAACACATCTCTGTTCAACGGCCTTTCCAAAAAGACGAACTGGTTCCTCGGATAAAAATTGAATTCTTTTTTGCTTACTTCAATTATGTCTTCGTTTCGGTCGCCGTAAGAATCAAACACATCTTTGCGCGGAACCAAACGGATCATTCCGCCTTCGGTCAGATAGTAAGTGCTGTTTTTATTTCCGGCCGACATCAGTAATTTCACTCTCGGATATTTGGCGAGATTTTTGGCGGAGATATTCTGAATCATCTCATCCGTGAAACCGTAATTATAAAAAATGTCCATGGTCGGAATTAAATGCTTCTTGCCTCCCATAATTTCATAAATTTCGGTTTGACCTGGCGCTCTGACTATAGTCGCCGAACCGCTTCCGGCAGATTTTTTGCCGGCGGTGTAGATTGTCGCCCCGAGAACGGAACCGGTTGAACCGGAATTATTTTGGTTTGCGCCGGCATAATTATTATTTGCGGAATTGCCCGCGCTAAAGCCGATACCCAATGAATTAAGAACGGAGCGGGTTAAGCCTTCCGGATCGTTTATCGCAACTAAAGCTTGAGACGCCTGGATGGTGATACCGGTAGTATAGGTAATCAAGACCGAATCAAGATAGGCGCTCTGATCCCAAAGATTGTTTCTAATCAGCACGGCTTTCCAGCGCAATTGATTGCCGGTTGCATCAAGAGTATATGTATAACCGGGATTCATTTGTTGCCATCTTGCGCCGTTGTTGTTGGAAACATAATAAAGAATTGTGTTACCCGAATAAATAACGCTGTTGGCGTCAATCCTCGCGTTGATTATGTTTTTTGTGGGATTGGCGATAATCGCCGAAACAACCGCCGAAGAATATGAATTATTGGCTATAAACGCCTTGCCGTTAATCAAAACGGCTTGAGTTTGGCTAAAATCCAAGTTAATGGTAGACGATAAATCTTCGTTAAATGTATAAACCTGGTCGGCTTTGGCTATTCCGGCAAAAAGCGCGAACAAGCCAAAAACGCTAAAAAATATGACTTTTCCCAATGCCTTATTAGATAATTTTTCCATCTTTTAATTATATCATATTTCAACCTCTTTGTCAAAATATGTTGCGAATAGAAAAAGTGATATATTTAATAGACTTATCGTGTTTGGCCAATCCGCCGGCTAGTGGACAAACTTGGCGAAAGCGCGAAAATTCATAATATGGCTAATCAAGAAACAATCTTAACCGTAGAAAATTTGGGGGTAAGATTCGGCGAGCATGAAGTTTTGAAAGACCTTAATTTTTTCGTTCAAAAAGGAGACATTCTCGCCATCGTTGGACCGAACGGCTCGGGCAAATCGGTTTTATTCAGAGCGCTCATGAACCTTGTCCCCTTTTCCGGCAAAATGAAATGGACCGAAAGATTAAAAATAAACTATGTGCCTCAAAAATTCTTCGTTGACGCGGAACTGCCGTTAAGCGTCGGGGAATTTATGGAATTTAAAACCAAAAGCCGTTCCAAAATCATAGAGACATTGAAATCAGTCGGCTTGACCGAACACCACGACGAGCATCATATTATTCATCATATTTTGAACAGAAGATTGGGCTGGCTGTCCGGCGGGCAGATGCAAAGAGTTCTCATCGCTTGGTCAATTTTGGATAATCCTGATGTTCTTTTGTTTGACGAACCGACTTCCGGAATTGATGTCGGCGGAGAAGAAACTATTTATAATTTATTGAGAAAAATAAAAGAAGAACGCTCGCTTACGATTATATTAATATCCCACGACCTGAATATTGTTTATAAATACGCCAATAATGTCATCTGCTTGAACAAAAAAATGATTTGCTATGGCCAGCCCAACGAAGTCCTTGATCCGACAGCGTTAGCCAAACTTTACGGCGGAGAAACCGCGTTTTACAAACATGAACACTAAAATAGTTAAAAGTTCCAGGTTCTTAAGGTTCGTAAGGTTGGGAAAAATAAATTACTTTATGAACTTTATAACTTTATAAACTTGATAAACTCATTATATTTACAACTTATCGTCGGAACGCTGATCGGACTCGGTTCCGGTTATATCGGTTCATTTATGGTCTTGCGCCGGATGTCGCTTGTTGGCGACGCTTTGTCCCATGTCGCCTTGCCCGGCATAGCCGTCGCTCTGCTCATCGGAATCAATCCGTTTATCGGCGCGTTTGCCGCCTTAGTTGTCGCAATTTTAGGAATTTGGATGCTTGAGAAAAAAACAGAATTGCCGTCGGAAACACTGGTGGGTATATTTTTTACCTTGAGCTTAGCCGCCGGTCTTTTGCTTACCCCAAAACCGGAACTGCTTGAAGCCCTTTTCGGTGATATTTCCAAAATCGGCATTACCGATGCGATTATAACCGGGGTTTTTACGATGCTTATTTTTTTAATTATCACCCGAATCTCAAAAGGTTTAATGCTTTCCATTATTTCTAAAGACCTTACCAAATCCCTCAAAATAAATGTTGATAAAATAAATTTGATTTTTCTTTTTTTGGTGGCCGTCGTCGTCGCTCTCGGCTTAAAAGTCGCCGGAACATTGCTTATGGGTTCTTTGGTCATAATTCCCGCCGCCGCTTCCAAA
>MGLG01000016.1:9459-10815 GCA_001795975.1 Candidatus Yanofskybacteria bacterium RIFOXYD1_FULL_42_10 | reverse complement strand
AAATTCCAAAACTCGCATTAAATAACAATCTTTACTAAGATTGTTATTTAATTTTACGATTCGAACAGTTGGAATTTGACTATTCGTCATCTCGGATATTTAAAAATTTCCCACAGCGGATGAAAAAGGACAGGAGCTGCGCTTAACTTTAAATTTTATTTCAAAACAACCCCTGTTCTTATGAAGCCTCCGGAACAGACCCGCTTGGTGGTTTTTGATACAATGTTTCTTTATATAATCAAAATCGGGTCGTTGTGAGGACAAGCGTAGTCTGCCGCCGGAGCAGACGAAGCGGGCTGAAGAAGGATAGGGGTTGTTTTGAAATATAAAAGCGAAGAGAGTCATTTACTTGCGGAAGAAGGGTAGAGACGAAGTAAAAATATAAAAAACTTGAATTTTAAATGAATCCTCCTCGCGGCAAGCCGCGAGGTATCAAGAGGAGGCTTCGCCTCTTGATACCGCCGCAGAGCGGCGGAGTATTCACCCTTTTAGCTTCGCTCGGACAAAATGTAAATAAGAATTTCCATTTTGCTCCTTGCTCGCTAAAATAAAACCTGCTAAAATAACAGAATTATGGCGTTAGGAGTAAACGAATTAAAACAAAAGACCTTTTTTATCTATGAGGGTCAGCCCTTCGTTGTTTTGGAAACTTTTCATTTAAAAATGCAGCAAAGACGGCCGACGGTGCAGGTAAAAATGCGCAATCTGATGAACGGCAAGATTCTGGAAAGAAACTTTGCCCAGTCGGATGTGTTTGAAGAAGCCGATGTTCAGCGCCAAGGCGTTAAGTTTTTATACGCCCACCGCAACCAATACTGGTTTTCTTACGAAAACGACCCCTCCAAGAGATTTGAACTTTCAGAAGATATTTTGGGCAACGCCGTTAAATTTTTAAAACCCAACACAGTTCTTGAAGCGATTATTTTTGAGGACAAAGTCATCACCGCCGAACTGCCGATCAAAATGGAATTTAAAATAATTGAGGCTCCTCCGTCCATCCGAGGCGACACCGCTCAAGGCGGAGTCAAGCAGGCGAAAATAGAAACCGGCGCTTATATCAATGTTCCTCTCTTTATAGACGAAAGCGACATCATCCGCGTAAACACCGAAACCGGTGAATATGTAGAAAGAGTAGAGAAAGGGAAATAACCGCTCGGTTAGCCCCATATTTCAGCCCATTCCGACCGCTCCTGCGGCGGCCTCCATTAGTCCTCGCGACGGCAGGTCCAGCCTTCGTTTCAAATAGTATTAGTTAAACAAAGCATATAGGGCCGGAGAGCCTACTGTTTTGCATAGGACAAAGTTTTAACTTCGGCTGGACACCAAGCCTGCCTGCTGCGGGTCTGAAATATAGGA
>MGLG01000016.1:1341-9438 GCA_001795975.1 Candidatus Yanofskybacteria bacterium RIFOXYD1_FULL_42_10 | reverse complement strand
CGGCAAAGTGTCAGCTATTCAATAAAGCTATATAGCGAAGGTCGGGCTTTTTTTGAATCAGCAGACCGAAGAAAAAAGGCCCGACGGAGCACTCGTTAAATTATGAGGTGATATTTCTGAGGCAGGGACGAGGATTTGGACAAATTTAATCCCTGTCGTGGCCTTTTCGGACAAGAAGCATGGCCGGAATAGGAGCGATAAACCAATAAAATATCGCCGAGGAAGCGACAAAATATTGCGCCAAAGAAGCGGGTAATATTTTCGCAACTTCGCTAATCGGAAGCATGTTTAAAATAATCGCGAGCAAAAGTCCGAGTTGCAAAACGCTGATTACGCTAACCGCAAAAAACGACGCTTCGCCGATAGTCAGCCGGCTTTTAACCAAAGAAATGTTTAAGACCAAGAAAATTAAAAAATAAAGAATCAGAAAAAATCCGATTCGCGTAAAGTGCGGCTGAGGCGCAAATTTGATAATTTCATCAAGCTTGTCCCAAAAAGGAAAGACTGATTGAACCGCGTAAGCGATATAAACGCCGAGAAAAGAAACCATCGCCTTCGTTCTTCCCAAACTCAAACCATATAATAATAGGGCAACCAAAATAAGTCCGGCAAATAACATTCCAGGACTAAAATTCAGGTTTAATTTAGAAAAATAACTTAGGCTGAAAAAAGATAAAATCTTGTCCATTATTTAAGCTTAAAAACGATGACGAGATCACCTGTCGACTTGCCAGTTTTATCCATATTCCCCCCCTTGGGAACCACAATTGAATAATTATTCTCTAAATCCTCCGGAATTCTGATTTCTATTTTTCTCTTAGTTTTCATCCGACCGAAACCACTACATTTACCGCATAACTTTTCGGGAATTTTGCCTTTTCCGCTACAAGCGCGACAAACTGAAATTCTAGAAAAAAAACCGAATCCGCTTTGCGATGTCTGTTTTACCTGTCCCGCTCCGCCGCAGGTTTTGCAATCCGACATTCTATATCCTTTTGCCACGCCGTTGCCGCCGCATCCCTCGCAGGAAGCCAAAACATCAAATTCCACCGCCCTGGTACTACCGAGATCGCCTCGGCCGATTCTTACTTCCAAAACGATATCCTCGCCTTTTTTATTTTCTTCATATTGCGGTTGTCGGCTGTACCCCCCGAACATTTCTGAAAATATGTCAAAAATATCATCCGCGCTTCCGCTTCGCCCGCCCCTTCCTCCGAACACATCCCAAAAGTTCCCCTGTCCCTGCCCAAAATCATAACCGCCCTGAAACCCGCCGTCGTTATAAGCAAATCCGAAATTATCGTAATTTGACCTCTTCTTGGGGTCGGAAAGAACTTGATAGGCTTCGTTTATCTCTTTGAATTTTTCTTCGTTGCCCGTTTTCTTGTCAGGATGGTGTTCATGAGCCATTTTCCTATACGCCCTTTTGATTTCATCCGGCAAGGCCGTTCTCGGCACTCCTAAAATTGTATAAAAATCTTTAGCCATTTTAAATTATTAATGTTTCCGCCTTGGTGTCCCTTTCTTCAATTCTCGCAAATTTTGCTTTTTTCAACACAAAAAATAATGGCCAGCCGATTAAAACCCCGAGCCAAACGAATATCCCGTGAAATCCCCACAACATTAAAAATAAAGCGGCGGTTAACACCGGCGGAGCAAATTTAAAATACGGACCGGCAATCGCATTTATTTGGTTTATAGTTTGCCGGCTTATTTCTTTTGCTACTGTTTGTTTTTCTTTGGGACTTCCTTCAATCAGATTGCCGATAAAATTTTCTATCACCGAATTCACGAATTTTTCGCCCGCCGGAGGAATCTTGCTGGCTTTTTCAAGCGCTTTAACGCCCGGACTTTGATAAATCACCAAAGAAGCCATTAACAAAAGAGCGAGAATAATCGGGGCTAGACCGCGGCTTAAAATAATTCTTGCGTTTATTTTTGTTCTTTCTTTGGACTCGGAAACTATGTTTAATCTCGCATAAAATAAAAATAACAACAAAATCCCGACCGCCGCCAAATTAAATTCGGTAAAACCCGTCTGCGCAGGCAGTCTGGCCATCAACAAAAAAACGCCGCCAGCCAGCGCTCCGCTTAATAAAACTTGCCATATTTTTCCAAAAAACATAATACCCAAACAAGCCACTACGGCAAGAATCAAAAAATAAACAACGACATCAGCAGTAAAACCGGAAGAAAAGGAGAAACTGCCGGCGCCTCCGGCGCCGGCTGAAAACTCACCCGCAAAGCGAGAAAAACCGCGCCAAAACAGCCATGAAAAAATAATGACGGCAATTTCCCACGAAATAAATTTATACAATTTGGACATTATGATTTCTTTTCCTGCGATTCTTGAGATTTTGGGGTATCATCAGCCGGCTTTTGCTCTCCCTCTTTTCCTTGGGCATAGAGCGCCCCGCCAACCCTTTGGGCAACCTTGGATAATTCTTCCGTCGCCTTCTTTATCTCTTCCAAATTATCGGACTTCAATTCGGTTTTGAGCTTTTCGCTTTTAGTTTTGAGCTCTTCCTTGTCCTCTTCTTTTATTTTAGCATCATTTTCCTTTACCATCTTTTCCGCTGTGTAGATAAGTGTTTCGCCCAAATTGCGCGCTTCGGCTAATTCCTTTTTCTTGGCGTCTTCGGTGGCGTATTTTTCGGCCTCAACCGTCATTTTTTTCTTTTCCTCGTCAGTAAGGCCGGATGAACCCTCAATCCTGACTGACTGTTCTTTGCCGGTCGCTTTATCTTTGGCCTTGACATTTAAAATTCCGTTGGCGTCTATATCAAAAGATACCTCAACTTGAGGCACACCTCGGGGTGCCGGCGGAATCCCGTCCAAAATAAACCGGCCGAGAGTTTTGTTATCATGCGCCATGGCTCTTTCACCCTGTAAAATGTGTATTTCAACCGACGGCTGATTGTCGGCCGCCGTGGAGAATATCTGGCTTTTTGAAACCGGTACGGTCGTATTTTTCTCTATCATCTTGGTAAATACCTGCCCGAGCGTTTCAATGCCCAAAGACAGCGGAGTAACATCCAAAAGCAAAACATCCCTAATTTCTCCCTGCATAATTCCCCCCTGAACAGCGGCGCCGAGCGCGACTACCTCGTCAGGATTTATATCTTTATGCGGTTCTTTGCCAAATAACTTTTTAACTTCTTCAATAATCAGGGGCATTCGTGTCTGTCCGCCAACAAGTATCACTTCATTGATGTCAGATATTTTGAATCCGGTTTGCTCTATTGTTTCTTTGGTTAATTTGATTGAGCGGCCAACCAATTCTCGGACAAGTTCTTCAAGTTTTGTCCTCGCAAACGACATGCTGAAATGTTTCGGGCCGGAAGCATCGGCGGTAAGGAACGGGATATTCACTTCGGTAGAAAGCGTGCTTGAAAGTTCATGCTTCGCTTTTTCGGCGGCATCTTTCAGCCGTTGAACGGCGAATTGATCTTTGGAAACATCCACTCCTTGATCTTTCTTAAATTCGTCAATAAGATATTTGATAATTCTCTGGTCTATATCATCGCCACCAAGATGAGTGTCGCCTCCGGTTCCTTTCACTTCAATGGTATCATCGCCTATTTCAAGAACAGAAATATCAAAAGTTCCGCCTCCAAAATCATACACAACTATTTTCTCATCTTTCTTTTTATTCAAACCATAGGCAAGCGCGGCCGCCGTTGGCTCGTTGATTACTCTTTTAACGGTAAGTCCGGCAATTTCTCCGGCATCTTTGGTCGCTTTTCTCTGGGCATCGTCAAAATAGGCCGGCACGGTGATTATCGCTTCGGTAATTTTTTCTCCCAGTTTGTCTTCGGCATCGGCTTTTAATTTCTGAAGAATCATTGCCGATATTTCCGCCGGTTTGTAGTTTTTTTCGCCCATTTTTACCTCAACATCATCATGAGCGCCGGCTTTTATTTCATAAGGCAATAAGCCCTTATCGTGCTGGACTTCTTTATCGGAAAATCTGCGGCCGATAAGCCGCTTCACGGAAAATATGGTATTTGATGGATTAGTCACCGCTTGCCGCTTTGCCGTTACACCAACATATCTCTCGCCTCCGCCAGCACTGGCGGACTTGCCGATTGCCACAACGGAAGGAGTGGTGCGCATCCCCTCTTTATTTTCCAAAATTCTCGGCTGGCCGATTTCCACCACCGCCATCGCCGAATTAGTTGTTCCTAAATCTATACCTAATATTTTAGCCATAGTTTTAGCGACTCCAATTTACGAATTCACTCGAATTTACGAATATTATTCGGGTCATTCGTGTTCATTCGGGTATTGGTGTCGGTTTATTTATTTAATTATTTTTACTCTTGCCGGCCGGATGACTTTTCCGTGCATTGTATACCCGGCTCTTACTTCTTTTGTTTTTTCTCCGCCTTCTTCCGTGCTTAATGCTTCATGCAATTCCGGATTAAACGCTCCGTCTGTTTTTATTTTCTCAACACCGTATTTTTTTAACAAATCCTCAAATTTCTTTATTGTTTGCGTTAAACCCGTATTGTTTAACTGTTTATTTGCAGAATACAGATCGTCAATGGCGTCTAAAACTTCCATTATCACACTCACATTCGCAAACTTTACAAATTCCTCCATTCTCTTAGCCTCGTCCTTCTTGTAATTGATAAAATCGGCTCGCTCTCTTTTCCAATTGTTCAGATATTCTTCCGTTTGCTTTTTATAAATTTCCAGTTCGTCTTGCATTGGTTCATTCGCGGTATTCGTGTCTATTCGTTGATTGGCATCGGCAGGATTGTTGTTTTTGTTTTCTTCGTTCATATTGAAAATATTTTATTTAATTCATCGGCGGCGTATTTGATCAAACCGATATTTTTTTCATAATCCATTCTCATCGGTCCCACCAAGGTCATTGATCCTAAACGCCGATGGGGCAGATTATATTTTACGGTTATCACCGCTTCGTTTTTTATTCCGCCCATCGGATTTTCACGGCCAATAAAAACATTGGGGGCAAGATCTTGCTCTTCAAAAAAATCTTTTTTTATTCTGTCAAACAATGTTTCAAAGTGGTCAAAAAAACTTGTTAACTGAAACATTCGGTCAAATTCACGGAATTCAGGAAACTCCATCAAACCGGAAAGACCAATCTTAAAACAATCGTCACTTTCAAAAATATTGGTAAAAATAAGCTGGTCTGATAAATCAGAAATTGTCTTGGCGACGGTCTTGTTTATTTCTCTCGGATTATTGCCGCCGTTTGCAATAGCGGAGCGGATTCTTTTTTTGGCGCCATCGGCAATATCCAAGTCAGATTGGACAACTATGTTATCAACATAAAAACGATAGGCCTTATCGGTCGGCACTCGTCCGCCGGAAGTATGAAGCTGGACTAGATAACCAAGTTCTTCAAGGCCGTTCATTTCATTCCTTAAAGTAGCAGAACTTACCTTAAAAACTCTTGATGTTACAAGCAATTTTGAACTTACCGGCTCCGCGGTTTTGATATGCTTGGAAATTATTTCCGCAAGCACTTTCGCCTGCCTGGCCGGCAGGCAGGCATGCCTTAAGGTCATCATAAAAGGATTCTATCAAAATTAGCACTCTCATGTCAACAGTGCCAACAGCGAGTTCTACCCGCATCATAGTATCCCTAGACCAGTATCCCTAGGCCTTGCCTAGGGGATCTACAGAATTATTTATAATCCACCCAATCAAAAATCTCGTTTCTAAATTGGTTTGGCCTTGAAAAATAATTTGGAAATGCCTTTGTATTAAGAATTACCTTTTGTGGTCGCTTAACTCCTAAATAATCTTGGAAACTTGAATATATAAATTGTTCGAGAAATTTAATAATTTTTCTCTTATCCTTAATCCCTGCTTCTTTCCAGTCAGTGTCAATAAGCTTCACGGGGTTCAAATGTATATAGGAAAATAAATATTTGAGGTAGCGATCGTTATTTGCATGCTCCGATTTAAATTTTCCCTCAAATAATGCGCCGACTCGTTCATACTTTTTATTGTAATACATTGAGTATCCAGTCAATAATTTATGTATGAATTTGCTTACATCTCCATTGTTTGTTTGGGTTAGCAAAATATGAAAATGATTGGGCATTAAACAATAAGCGCCGATATCAACAAGCTGTTTTCCACGGTTAAAGTTATAAATTTTATTTCCGATAGAACGAACATTAAAATTTTCTTTCCCGTTTGAAAGAAACATTAGTTTTAGAAAGCGACCATAATCATCTGGATCATGAAAGATGTTTTGTTTACTGTTGCCACGATTATAAATATGGTAGTACTCGCCGACAGCAAAATAAATTTTTCGTAATGACATTTTTTTATATTATCAAAACTAATTTCCCTAGGCAAGGCCTAGGGGATACCTGCAGAACATAACTCTCTAAAACATGGCTTTTTAAAAAATGGCTACAAAAAATCTTTAAATTATAGCCATCCCCCGCCTTGGGGGATTTAAATTACAAAAAATTTTATGCTAACATTAGTTTATGCCAATCTTGCAAAAACTCAAAAGTTTCTGGAAATCGCTGGGGCCGGGATTGATTACTGGCGCATCGGATGATGACCCGTCAAGCATCGTAGTTTATTCTTTAGCTGGAGCCAAATTCGGTTTGGCGGCTCTGTGGACCGCCGTTGCCACCTTGCCCTTTATGGTAATCCTCCAAAGAATGGCCGGTAGAATCGGACTCGTTTCCGGTAAAGGCCTCGCCGGTAATATGAAAAAACATTATCCAGCATGGATGTTAATCGCCGTCACAACGCTTATTGTTTCCATTAATATCATCAATATCGGCGCCGATATTTCAGGAATGGCCGCCGCTATTAACCTCGTTATACCGATTTCTCATCTTACTCTGGCAATCTTGATATCGGCTATCATTATTTTAATTACAATTAGCGTTCCTTATCACTTTTTGGCCCGTTATTTAAAGTGGGTCGCCGTTGTTCTTTTCTCGTATGTCGCCGCCGCTTTTTTAATTCAGCTTGACTGGAAAAATATTTTTTACCGAGCCGTGGTTCCGCAGTTTATTTTAAGCAGAGAATATCTTGCCATGATTATCGCCATCTTCGGCACAACAATTTCACCTTATCTTTTTTTCTGGCAAGCTCTTGAAGAAGCCGAGGAAGAAAAAACCCACAACCATCAGCGAACCAAAGCTTTAATCAAAAATGAGATTGGTTCAATGTACAAAGATGTCTATGCCGGAATGATGTTTTCCAATTTAATCACTTTTTTCATAATCATTCTAGGAGCGTCAACATTTTTTAAAAACGGCATTACAAATATCGGCACCATCGGTGAGATTGCCGGCATGTTAAAACCTCTCGCCGGACAATACGCCAGTATTTTGTTCATCATCGGCATCATTGCTTCCGGTGTTTTGGCCATTCCGGTCTTGGCCGGCTCGGCGGCTTATGCTTTGGCGGAGCTTTTCGGCTGGAAAAACGGATTTGATAACGGCTTTCATAAAGCAAAACAATTTCACTTGGTAATTGTGGCGGCAACAATAATAGGCCTGTTAATTCCCTTTTTTGGTTTTCATCCCGTCCAAATACTTTATTACACAGCCGTTATTTTCGGTTTAGCGTCGCCATTTCTTATTTTTCTCGTGATTCATATGGCTAATAACCCAAAAGTGATGGGTGTCTATACAAGCCGCCGCCATTCTAATATAATCGCTTATACATTGTTGACCGTAATGTCGGCCGGCGCAATATTGACATTGATATTATAAAGCCATTGTTCTATTGCTAATTGTTATCTTGTTATCTTGAATTTAATTCTCAAACAACAATCAGCAAGCTAATAATTCCCATGCTAAAAATAAAAAATACATTAACGGGACAACTGGAAGAATTTAAACCGATAAAGAAAAACGGGGTGTCGTTTTATCAATGCGGACCGACTGTTTACTGGACACAACACATCGGAAACTTAAGAGGAATGACTTGGGGCGACCTCATTGTCCGAGTATTTAAATTTAACGGTTATGATGTTGTTCATGTAAGAAATTACACCGATGTCGGACATTTAACTTCCGATACCGATGAAGGCGAAGACAAGATGGAAAAGGGAGCAAAGAGAGAAAACGCGACTCCCCA
>MGLG01000016.1:0-1288 GCA_001795975.1 Candidatus Yanofskybacteria bacterium RIFOXYD1_FULL_42_10 | reverse complement strand
ATCTTCTTGAGCCGTCGTTCAAGCCTCGCGCGACTGGCCACATCCAAGAAATGATAGAAATGGTTAAGAAGTTAGTTGATAAAGGTTTTGCGTACTCTACTGATTTGGCCATTTATTTTGAAACTTCAAAAGCAAAAGATTACACCCGCCTTTCAGGACAAAAATTGGAAGAAAATATCGCCGGAGCGGGTATCGGCGACATGAACGACCCCGCTAAACGCAACCCAGCTGATTTTGTTCTGTGGTTTTTTAAGGCCGGCAAACATAAAAACGCCCTCCAGCATTGGCCGTCTCCGTTTAAATCGCCGTTAGTTGAGAACGGGGAAGGTTTTCCGGGCTGGCACATAGAATGCTCCGCCATGAGCAAGAAATATCTTGAAGAGTCGTTTGATGTTCACATGGGCGGAATTGAGCATATTCCGGTTCACCACACCAATGAAATCGCTCAAAGCGAATCGGCCAACGGTGCCCCGTTCGTAAAATACTGGATTCATAATGAGCATCTGACCGTTGAGGGGCAAAAAATGGCTAAATCCGAAGGCACGGCTTTCAGTCTGGCCGAAGTTAAGGAAAAAGGATTCAGCCCGATGGCTTTACGGTATTTCTTCCTGCAAGCCCATTACCGCTCCAAACAGAATTTCACTTGGGAGGCGCTCGGGGCCGCTCAAAACGGGCTTGAGCACTTATATAATCAAATTCGCCAGCTTGGAACTGAAATTGGCGACATTGACGATGATTTAAAAAATAAATTTCTTGAAGCCGTCAGCGATGATTTTAATGTCCCTCAAGGACTTGCCTTAATTCCCGAATTATTAAAATCCGATTTAAAAAACGAGGACAAACTCGCCACTTTGTTTGAATTTGATAAAGTGCTCGGTCTTGAATTTAAAGCCGTTTTATCACAATCGCAAAAACTTATTCCGGAATCAGTCAAAAAATTAGTTCAAACAAGAGAAGAAATGCGCCAAAAGAAAGATTGGGCCGAAGCCGACAAACTCCGTGTCCAAATTGAACAGCTTGGCTACACGGTAGAAGATACTACTTACGGACCCTTCATTAAGAAGTTTTAAATCATGCCACCTTATAATTTAACGAGTGCTCCGTCGGGCCTTTTTTCTTCGGTCTGCTGATTCAGAAAAAAAGCCCGACCTGCGCTATCTTTCTTTGATTTGAAGCTGACACTCTGCCGAAAAGATTCAAAGGAATAATACAAAGGCTTATATATCAAAGATTCCCTCCCCTATGTCCAGTGTAGGGGAAGGAAATCTTGATATGAGGGTTGATATCT
>MGLG01000015.1:9443-9579 GCA_001795975.1 Candidatus Yanofskybacteria bacterium RIFOXYD1_FULL_42_10 | reverse complement strand
CGGTTTCACCCGACGGAAAGCGGATCGCTTATATCGGTTCTGACGGCGACTTTCAGCACATCTTCATTCTTAATCTTGAAAATGGAGAAAAGAAGCAACTGACATTTGGGCGATTTAACGATAATTCTCCGAGCTG
>MGLG01000015.1:7609-9267 GCA_001795975.1 Candidatus Yanofskybacteria bacterium RIFOXYD1_FULL_42_10 | reverse complement strand
GCGACGATGACGAGCATAAAGGGTTCATTTATTCCAATTGGGAAATTTTTGAAGCGCTTTTGCTAAAACCGATTAAGCAATTTGTCGCCGAAGACAAGGGCGAATCAACGGATTTTTCTTTCACGGACAGAAACCTCTCGTTTTATAAACTGGATGCGGAACAGATTGAAAATCCGAATCCGTCTCCTCAAAAATGGGTTATTGACGGCGGAGATGTAAACATCGGCGCCGACACTTATTGGGGAATGTTCGGCAGTAGCTGGTTTGGCTGGTCTAATATTTTGGACAGCCGGCATCATTTATTTCAATTTTCTTTAAGCGGCAATTATTTCCGAGTCCTTGATTATATTTATCTGAACGAGGAAAAACGGTTAGGCCGCCAATATGAAGTGTATAACCGCAAATATCCGTTCTATTACGCATTTTACGGCATAGCGACAGGCCGTCCCCGTCAGTCAGTGATTCGCATGACGGATTATCAGGAGTTCGGGGCAACCGCGGCGATGCGTTATCCGATAGATAAATTTAACCGTTATGAATTTTATGCCAGCTTGCGCAACAGGGATTTTTCAATGCCCATAGGGTTGGACGAAGAATGGATTATCGGCAATCCCGAGCAGTTTAACGACCAAGATCTTCAAATGTTTCGCCTGCTGAACAATTCCAGCGGTTCAAATTTGGTGGCGGGAGCGGCTTTTGTGAGGGATACGGTGTTTTATTCCGGCATTACTCAAGGACCGCTTCACGGCAATGCCGTGCGCGCGCAAGTTGAATTTGCTCCGCCCATGGGCAAAGAGTTCAAGGGATTTTATTCTTTAAGCGTTGACGCAAGAACTTACAGGCGTTTAAGCTCCGGTGTGCTTTTAGCGGGCAGAATTTCTCTTTTTGACAGTTCTAAAAAAGCCGGCGATTTTGTTCTGATGGGCGGAGCGGATATGATTCGCGGCCGTCCCTACGGAAGTTTGGTGGGCAATCAGATCGCCTACGGCAGTGTGGAATTAAGATTTCCGATAGTTGATGCCGTGTTGTTTCCGAGAAAATTTGCCCTCGGTCCCTTCAGGGGTATTTTATTCGGAGACGCCGGAATCGCCAAATTCAGCGGAGAAAAATTTCCCGCCCAAAAAGGATTTTCATACGGAGCAGGGATACAATTTTTGCCGTTAACCTTCCTCTGGACGCAAGAAAATCACAAATGGGTTCCCAGTTTCTATCTTTCCTATAACTGGTAACAAGCACCCCCCCGCCGCAACTGTAATGATGCCGGCGGGTTTTTTGTTTGTTGTCGGGCTTGCTTTTTAAATGCATTAATTATACATTGGCGCCAATGACCTTTGAAATTTAGGAGGAGAAATGAGCAAGTGGCTTGTTATATTGGTTTTGTTGTTCGGAGTTTTTAGGGCAAACGCGGAAACGCCGCCTCTTCCGGATATTAACGGCTGGAAAATTGAGAACCGAGACATAATCCATGTAAAAACATTCAGCGATACCACGACTTATCTTGGCTTTATTACCACCTATCAAAATCCGCAGAACAGCAATGAATACATACGAGTTTATGCAAGATGTTTGCCCAAAACGATTAGCAGAAAAAAATCCAAGGGAAGCCAAGATTTTAAAGACGCCGGAAGCATTTTATTTAAAAAAGAGGAAAAAAAAGA
>MGLG01000015.1:0-7447 GCA_001795975.1 Candidatus Yanofskybacteria bacterium RIFOXYD1_FULL_42_10 | reverse complement strand
CCGGGAAAGTATCAGCGAAGCGCTGGAAGACCAGACGGCAATGACGGGGCAAAAATATTCTTTAGATACCGCATATCATATTTTAAGCATCAGCCGGAACGATCTTGAGCAGATTCTTCAAGCCAGGAGGTAAAAATGAGAAATCAATGTTCCGGTCTTAATTTTTTTGGATTATCCGTTATTTTGTTAACGGTCTTAAATTGCGGAGGCGCCCATCCCAACTCCGGCGGCACTCTTACACCCGCTGTTCAAGCCCAAAAAGATTTTTTGGAAAATTATCAATTCTTGGTTACCAAATCCGAGAAGCAAGAACTCAATAAGTGCCAATCGGTTGAAGATGTCCAAAAATTTACGGAAAATTTTTGGCAAATACGGGATTCCGACCCCAACACTCCGGAAAACGAATGCAAACAACTGATTGACGGAAGAATTGATGAGATAAAAAATGAAATTCTTTTAAGGAATGTAAATACTTTCGGCGTCAGTTTCAGCCATAATGGCGGTCTAAACGGCGAAATGGCCCGGGTGTACCTTCTTTACGGCATGCCGGACTATATGTTGAGATTGCCTTCCGGAAGAACTTATTCGGAGATGATGGTTTGGATGTACGGTGACGAGAAAGGGCATGTATTATTCAGATTTTTGTTCTATAGAAAATACGGGAAATTTTCATTATTTAAGAACCATGGCCCGTTTATCGGCGAAGCGTTGAAAGAAATCAGCAACAGCAATCCTTTGGCTCCTCAATATATACAGATGGTTTGGAACGAACTTTCAATGAATGATATAGACGGCAATTTTAGAGCCGCCTTGATCCAATTTTCTTATTATTCCGATATCACTATTGATAAAGCGCTTAAACCGCCCGATCCGGCGAAAACTGAAAACGACCAAAAAGTTTATAACAGGAAATTTAAACAGCAGGCAGATTCCATATTGCCAAAGAGAGCCGATAATCCGCAAACCCAAACTGCCAATAAAATTATTTTCAGCAAATTCAACTCTTCAATACCCGGATACTTTAACATTGGCGTTGCGGGCGAGCACAAAATTGCTTTTTATCTGATCCTAAGATTCTGCGATTTGGATTGGGAAATCGTCAACGATTCGGCCGAGTGCGCCTTAAGCCTGGAGATTGATTTTAAAAACCGGCAGACCAAAGAAAGCATAATGTTTTTAAGCTCAAACAGATTATCAGTACCGAAAGAACAAGCGCAAAGCCAGGATAAGTTTGTTCTTTTTTCCAACACAATATTACTGACAAAGAAAAGTTCCGATTTAACGGAAACCGCGGAAGAGATGATAAATAAAAAATTGCCGAACGGCAATTATACGGTTAGAACATTTTTGATAAATTCAATTACTCAAAAATATGCAGTTTGGCAGGAAGAAATCAGCAAGTGAAGTCCCGTACCGCGAGGGCAAAATTCCCCGCTCACAACTACGAAGTTGTCAGTGGGGATTTTAATTTACCCCGCGCTTAGAAATTTAAGTGTAGGGTTTGTAACTTCTTTTTCCGCAATTTTGTGTTAAAATGGCGGAAATGGAAGATAATATTTCTAAAATTAAAGAAAAGCTGGATGTGGTGGAAGTGATATCCGGTTATTTGAAAGTCCAAAAAGCGGGCATGAATTACAAGGCCCGCTGTCCTTTTCACAACGAAAAAACGCCTTCTTTTTACATTTCTCCGGAACGCCAAATCTGGCATTGTTTCGGATGTTCCGCCGGAGGCGATATTTTCGGATTTGTGAAGCAAATTGAGGGGGTTGAATTTCCGGCAGCGTTAAGAATGCTCGCCCAAAAAGCCGGCATAGAATTAAAATCATTTGACCCCGTTATCAGGGATGAGAAAACAAAACTGTATGAGATTTGCGAGAAATCCGCCAAGTTTTTTGAAAAACAATTATGGGGCGGAGAATCCGGGAAAAAGGCTTTAGCTTATCTTTTGGGGCGCGGTTTGACTGACGAAACTATAAAAGATTTCAGGCTTGGTTTTGCGCCAAACAATTGGCAGGCGTTAACCGGCTATTTGCGGGAATCAGGATACCAAGACGGCGAGATTGTGTCTGCCGGGATGGCTATAAAGCGACAAGAGACAAGCGACAAGAGACAAGGTGGTAATTCTGGTATTTATGACAGATTCCGTTCCCGCATAATGTTTTCGATTTGCGATACCGGCGGACAGGTTGTCGGTTTTACCGGCCGAATATTTGAAACTCAAAACTCAATCCGCCCTATCCGCCTCCGCCAGTTGGCGGATGGGGCGGAGGCGGACAAAACTCAAAGCCGGGAAACGGAGCCGGCCAAGTATATAAATACTCCTCAAACTCTGATTTATGATAAGAGTAGAATTTTATACGGTCTGGACAAGGCCAAAGTTGAAATTAAAAAAGCCAATCAGTGTGTTTTGGTGGAGGGCAATGTTGACGCTATAATGTCTTATCAGGCCGGCATTAAAAATGTCGTGGCTTCTTCGGGAACCGCTTTGACACAGGAACATCTTAGAATTTTAGAAAGGTATACGAATAATTTGGGTTTTTGTTTTGACGAAGATCAGGCCGGCGCCATGGCGACGAGGAGAGGAATCGGTTTTGCGTTAAATAAAAATTTTAATATCAAAATTGTTGAACTGGATGATAAGACCTGCAAAGATCCGGCCGATTATGTTCAAAAACACGGCTCAAATTGGCCCAAACTGATAGATGGCTCAAAGTCGGTGATAGATTATTATTTTGAAAAAGCCAAAAGGAATTTTGATCCGGCTGTTCCGGAAAATAAAAAAAACATCGTATCAATTCTTGCTCCTTTTATAAAACGCTTGGCAAGCCAAGTGGAAAAATCGCACTGGATATCCCAACTTGCGTTTTTTTTGAGAGTAAAGGACGAGGCCGTGGCGGCGGATATTGTTTCAGCCAAAGACGATTTGGATGCGTATGCCGACGGCGCCATCAGCGCAGGCGCGTCTTTGCCGGGCAAGAAGACGGAATATGCTTCCGGCGATATTATAAATGAAGCTCTGATTTCAGTTTTAATAAATAACCCCAAAATTTTTAAAGACGATTTGACCAATATAAAAATGGATTTTTTAAATCCGGAAACCGCCGGTGTAATCGCCGAATTAGCCAAGGTTGATTTTGATAATTTTAATTTTGGAAATTTTGTTAAAAAATTTGACCAAGATTTAGCCATGAAACTTGAATTCGCGTTCATTAAGTCGCAAGAAATTTGGAAGGATTTTAAAGACGAAGAGTTGAAAGAAGAATTTGCCAAACTTATCAATGCGATGAAGCAAAAAGCTCTTAGCTTAAAATTAGCGAATGTCGGGTTTGAGATCAGAGCCGCGGAAGCCGCCAATGATAAAGAGAAAATAAGACTGCTGGCTCAAAAATTTTCCGAATTAACGCGAGAGCTCGCAACCACCCATCAGTAGTTTTTATATTAAAATCGTGATAGGATGAGTTTTATATTTTATGTCAAAGAAGAAAACTAAAAAATCCAATAAAAAGCTCCAAAAATCCAAAAAGCCGAAGAAAGCCGCTCAAAAAACCAGGCCGGCAGCCAAGAAAAAATCCATTGTAAAACGAAAAAAGAAATCGGCGGGAAAGATAAAAAAAGACATTATTAGCGAAAGCGCTGTTTTAAGTTTGATTGAAAAAGGCAAACATCGCGGTTTTGTGACTCAAATGGAAGTTTTAAACGCTTTCCCAAACATAGAAAAAGATATCAAAGGGTTGGAAGGACTTTATGAAAGATTGGAATCGGCTAACATAAACATAATTGAATCGGGAAGAGTTTTTGAAGAAGAAAAAGTAAAAGAATACGATGAGAAGAAAAAAATTGAAACAGAATTCGGCGATGTTGCTTCCGATTCGGTGCAGATGTATTTGAAAGAAATCGGACGGTATCCGTTATTGTCCGGCGAAGAGGAAGTGGAACTTGCCAAAAGAATTGAGAGAAACGACGAGCCGGCGCGGCAAAAATTAGCCCTTTCCAATTTGCGGTTAGTTGTCTCTATCGCCAAAAAATATGTGGGCCGTTCGGCGAATCTCGGTCTTTTGGATTTAATTCAGGAGGGAAATATCGGCTTGTTCAAGGCCGTGGAAAAATTTGATTATAAGAAGGGCTACAAATTTTCCACTTATGCAACTTGGTGGATAAGACAGGCGATTACCCGCGCTTTGGCCGATCAGGGCAGAACTATTCGCATTCCGGTTCATATGGTTGAAACGATAAACAAATATCAGCAGGTGGTCAGGCGTTTGGTTCAGGATTTGGGCAGAGATCCGATGCCGGAAGAAACCGCGGCGGAAATGGGCGTTGAGGTTGAGAAGATAAGGCACATTATGAAAATTTCTCAAGAAACCATATCTCTTGAAGCTCCGGTAGGTGATAACGATGATGGCGACAGCGCCCTTGAAAGTTTTATTCCCGATGAAGATTCCATTTCACCGGCCACATCCGCCGCTCGCAAGATTCTCAAAACATATATCAATGAAATAATTTTTGACCTTACTTCCCGCGAACAAAAGATTCTTGATATGAGATTCGGTCTTACTGACGGCGTTACTCACACCCTTGAAGAGGTGGGCAAGGTTTTTTCGGTTACCAGAGAAAGAATCCGACAAATTGAATCCAAGTCGATAGAAAAAATCCGTCAGCATCATAAAATCGGAAAACTAAAAGGATATGAGTAATGTAAAACTAAAGTTAATAACTCAAATCTAAAAACTGATAGTGTAAAATCCAATAAAAGAGAAAAACCCCGCCTATCTCTTACGAAATTATGGCGGGTTTTAGATTTTTTCACCGGTAAAACCTATTGATTTTGATTTAATTTGATTTTTAAGGCAAGCATCAACGAAATCCGGAGTTACAATCGTAGGAATTTTTTGCAAGGCTTTTTCAATCGCCGTTTGGGATTTGGAGGTTGTCGCGGTTTTTACCGTTTTCGCAATTCTGCGCAGAATTGCGTTTATGTTTTTCTCAAGATTTCTAACTCCGTCTTCTTTGGTGTATGCCAGGATAATTCTATTCAAGGATTCATCGGAAAATATCGGCGGTTGTACTGCAATATGTTTTTGGGCGAAATTTTCTGTTGTTAGTCCGCATTCTTTTAATTCCTTGGGAATTAGAAATAGCTTTGCTATTTGCAATTTTTCTTCTGTTGTATATGGCCTGATTTTAATTATCTCCATTCTGTCTTTAAGCGCCGACATGATTGTATCGGTTTCATTGGCCGTGGTTACAAAGAAAACATTGGAAAGATCAAACTCGAAATTCGGGCCGTAATAGATATCCTCAAATGAATTGTTTTGTTCGGGGTCCAGTACTTCCAGAAATGCGCTTTCCGGATTTCCGCTGAATCCTTTCAATCCCAATTTATCTATCTCATCGAGCATAAAAACAGGATTATTGGTTCCGGTGTTGACGATTTTCTGCATGATGCGGCCAGGAAGAGCGCCGATATAGGTTCGGGTATGACCTTTTATTTCGTGCACATCGGTAAGTCCGCCCACGCTCATTCTGATGAATTCTCGGCCGGTTGCTCTTGCGATTGATTTGCCAAGAGATGTTTTGCCGGTGCCCGGCGGTCCGACTAAACAGAGAATCGGACTCCTCGTCCTTGGGTTTAGGGATTTTACGGCAATGAATTCCAATATTCTTTCTTTGATTTCCCATAGCCCGTAGTGGTCTTCTTCAAGAATTTGCGCTGTCTCCGCAAAATCATCAATCTCGGGGGAACTTTTTGCCCATGGGGTTTTGATAAGCCAATCAATATATGTATTTAATTTGTGGAGTTCGGCATTGTCAGGTTTCATTGCCTCCGCTTGTTTATGAAGAACGCGGATCTCATCTCTGATAGCTCTTGGTATGGTTTTTATTTTTTCTTCAAATTCCGTGTTCGCATCGTTCCGCAGCGATTTCACCAGTTGGTCCGGATCAATGTCGTGTTTTTGCGCCATGGGTTCCCTCCCTTCCCTTCATTTTTTCTTTTTAAAGGATTCGTTGACGAAGCAAGAACGAATGTTTTTGATTTTTAATGTGCTTTCGGCAATAGTAGCAAAACTGATACTATTGGCAAGAGTGTTGATGGGGTTGACTTTAATTTTTTGAAAGGAGTATAATTAAATATAACTTAAGAAAGGAAAGGGCAAGTGTCTGAGCGAAGACATAACGACTCTATCCCTAAAAGGATAGGTTGGGTGTCTTCGTTTTTTGTTGCTTGTTCTTTAAAAATTCAATCAAGGAGAGAGGAGAATGCTTAAAAAAATCTCTGTTTTTGTGTTTGCTCTTCTATTTATTTTTAATGTTAATTTTTTGGATGCCGATGGCGGTCAAATTGTTATCGCTAATGCCGCAAATAATCAGACTGTTAAAAATGTTTTAGATCCGCTAAGGGAATTTGTCATTCTTTCTTCCGAATCGCAGAAGAGCGACAATGGAAAAAATGTTATTCGGTTTCCGCCGGGCAAAAACATTGTGGTCTCGGACAATCCTGTTTCCAAAGATATCATAGAATCCTTTGGCAAGCTGATTATTATTGTGGTTGAGTTTCGTCAAGACAATAAAGCCATGTCATATGCCGGCAGCGGTTTTCCCATTGGCAAGGGTTTAATTTCCACGGCCCTTCATCTGATTTTACCAAGCGAGAATGATCTGATTCAAGCCGGATTTAATATGAATAGTCAGATGACAATCACTATCGCCGGTAAGTTTTGCACGCCCACTCATACTGTTGCCGTGCCTTTGGAAAAAGTCGGTCAGGGCAGTAAAGCGCTGGAAGACATTATGATTCTTAAGGCGGATATTTCAGAAGTGCAAAAAAAATTTGAAGAGCTTGGCGACAACGGTCCGTCAGCTGAAAAGCTTAGTCTCTTGCTTTTTATCCAAGCGCTAAAAGAAGGTATTCCCGTCAGTGACAAAATAGAATTAAAAGAAAAAAGTTATGTCAGCGGATTTTTTAGTTTGTTCGGCAATATCGTCCCATATATTTTTGAAGATCAGTTTACGATGGAATTATTTACGGGATACATTGAAGATTCAGGGATTGATTTCATGCATTGTTTCCGCGGCGGGATTGAGCCTGGTTTTTCCGGCGGTCCCGTTTTTAACGGCGAAGGAAAAGTAACGGCAATGTCTATCGGCAGCAGCCTTGGAAGGAATTTTATTGTCGGTATTCCGATCAAAGAAATTATGGAAATAGCCGAAGCGGCGCTGGAAAAAGACAAGAAAAAAGAAAATGATAACAAAGACAAAAATTAGACGATAAAACTCCGTTGTTGAGGTTTAACCTCAACAACGGAGTTTTTCTGTTGGGCTAATCACTAATTAATTGTATAATAAAATGAAGCCTCCTCGCGGCTTGCCGCGAGGTATCAAGAGGAGGCTTCGCCTCTTGATACCGCCGCAGAGCGGCGGAGTATTCACCCCTTTTAGCTTCGCTCGG
>MGLG01000014.1:16021-17041 GCA_001795975.1 Candidatus Yanofskybacteria bacterium RIFOXYD1_FULL_42_10 | reverse complement strand
ACTTTCAATTATATAATTATAGAACATAATCCAATAAAAATTCTACTACGGGATTCATATATTTATATTATACTCCGCCTTACAATACTCTGGAAACCAAACTTATCAACAAAAACTTATATTCCAATAAAATTTGACTGTTTATGTCCTGATGCTATACTTTAAAACATAATGAAAAAAGAAACCAAACAAGAAAATAATTTTGATAGTTTGGCCAATATGATAGCCGCTGGTTTTGACGGCGTAGATAAGCAGTTTGAAGTCGTAACAAGCGATGTCGGTAATCTTAAATCGGATGTCAGTGAATTGAGATCCGATGTCGGTGAATTAAAATCAGATGTCAGTGAATTAAAAAGCAAAGTATCAAAAATTGATTATCGCGTAGACGAAATCTATGATATTCTTGCCCGTTTTGAAGAAGGAGATATTCTTGATTTGCAAAAACGGATAAAAATACTGGAGCGGGCAGTGAAAGTTCTCGGTAAACAACTTATATAGAAAACGAGCACAAAACTATTGCAAAATTAAACAAATATGGTATAATATAGATATGAACAAATTTGAAACAAAACCTACGGAATCCACAGAGAGAGCGCCTCTCACCGAGAGCGAGAAGCAAAAATGGGAAATAATCAACAAAGATATTCCCCCTTTAGCAAGGCAACTGGCCGAAGAAGAAACCGGCAAAAGATGGGGAGATCGAGGCTTAGCCGATGAGAAAGAATTAAACCGTAGCGGCGATACATTCAGCGTCGCCAAACAAATAGAGTCCGAACTGAAGGAGATTTTTACGAAATACAAAGAAATGGTAAATTCAGCGGAAGACTTAAAACAACTCTACGAAAACAGGCATAAATAATTCAAATTAATACAAAGTTAATACAAAGGGAACCATTGCAGTTGCAATGGTTCCCTTTGTATTTGCTGACTTTGTATTTGCTGAATTACTCAAAAATTAGAGATTCTCGTTGCCCATTTTTTCGCCTTCGGCGCCAATATTGTTGATTCGGCATCCTTTGG
>MGLG01000014.1:7274-15784 GCA_001795975.1 Candidatus Yanofskybacteria bacterium RIFOXYD1_FULL_42_10 | reverse complement strand
CTGTCTGCATACAGGCAAGACCTGGTCGCGGTGTCACGCTAATTGTCGGCGTAGGGGTTGCTTCATCGGCAGAAGCAAAACCGAACATTCCCAAACCCATTGCCGCCAGAACCGTTAAAAATACCATTTTCTTAATCATTTTAATTATTAGTTATTAACTATTAGTTATAAGTTATTTCCCTCCGTCGACCCTTATGCTAAGGCATTTCGGAGGAAAACCGCCATTTGGCGGTTTCTACAATAGATAACGGCCAAGGTCGGCCAATCGTGACAGAGTTATGGAGATATTTAAAATTCAAAACTCGTTGAAGGCATATCTTTATCTTGCCAATTGTTTGTTTAAATAATCCGGCAATTCACCGACCGCAACCCTCTCCTGTTTCATCGTATCACGGTCGCGAATAGTAACGGTGTTGTTTTCAAGAGTGTCAAAATCAACAGTAACGCAGAACGGCGTACCAATCTCGTCCTGCGAATAATATCTTTTGCCAATATTCCCCCGATCATCCCAAACCGCTACAAAATCTTTTCTCAACTCGTCATATATTTCCCGCGCTTTGGCCACCAGTTCTGGCTTATTTTTCAACAACGGAAAAACGGCGACTTTGTACGGCGCAAGTTTAAAAGGCAGCTTTAAAACAACTCTCTGTTCATCCCCCGCCGGTTCTTCGCGATACGCCTCAAGGAGCGCAACCAGCACCGAACGATCCAAGCCGAATGTCGGTTCAACGACATGAGGAATAAACTTTTCATTTGTTTCCGGGTCAAGATATTGCATGTCCTGTCCGCTTTTTTCCATGTGATTTTTTAAATCAAAATCGGTTCGGTAAGCAAGGCCGTACAATTCTTTTTTGCCGAAAGGAAACTCGTATTCAATGTCAATCGTCCGTTTTGAATAATGCGCCAATTCATTTTTTGCGATATCGTGTTCGTGGATATGCGCCGGATCAACCCCCAAATCATTTTTCAGCCATTCGCGCATTTCTCCCAGCCAATAATCAAAATATTTTTCCCATTCCGTTTCCCGCACAAAATATTCAAACTCCATCAGATCAAATTCGCGGGTGCGGAAAATAAAGTTGCCGGGTGTAATCTCGTTGCGAAATACCCGTCCTTGGGCGGCGATGCCGAACGGCAGTTTTACTCTGGAAGTGTTAATAACCGCCGGAAAATCAACAAACATCGCTTGAGCCAGCTCGCCCCTTAAATACGCCGTTGCCGAAGAATCTTCCACCGGACCGATAAAAGTTTTGAATAAAAGATTAAACTGGCGGGCTTCGCCGAATTCTTTGCCGCCGCAGTTGGGACAATTACTCTCAATTTGATCGGCGCGAAATCGCTGATGGCATTTTTTGCATTCAACAAGCGGATCGGTAAATTCCTTGATATGCCCGCTCGCTTCCCAAACTTTGGGATTCATAATCAGCGCGGCGTCTATCCCGACCATATCGTCCCGAGATTGGACAAATCTTTTCCACCACAGCTGTTTGATATTGTTTTTAAGTTCCACGCCCAAAGGACCGTAGTCCCACGAATTAGCCAATCCCCCATAAATCTCCGAGCCGGGAAAAACAAACCCCCGCCTCTTGCATAGCGAAACAACTTTTTCCATTAAATTTGTTTCTTCCATAAAGATATTATAGGATAGAAAGTTTAAATAAACGATATTGACAATATTATTTTTTATGATAATATTCAACCACCTCCATGGAGGTAGCAGATAATGAGCAAAGAATGGGAAGATAATGGCGTAGTTCCTAATATTTCACACGATATTTACAACATCTTTGTACCCGATTCTGAAGCAACTGATACTCATAAAGTTACTAATACGCAAACTGGCCAAGAAAAATATGTACGAGTTGACCCCGGCCAAACAACAGGTAAAGCAATCGCTAACGGCCAGTGGGAGTGCGAAGACTAAGACTCAAACCTCTGTGCGTGCTCTTCATTAAGCACCCGCAGAGGTTTTTTTATTTCATATAAATAGGCTATTAAATTTTCTAATTTTTGGAATTTAATAATTATAAATTCAGGGTGTTTTTCCGTATTTATTGGAAAACCAAGACTTAAAATCTTAATTCCATTTTTAGTTTCGGCGGCAATCTTATAAGCTATTTGGTCAACTAATTTTGGAAATAAATAAAGAAAAATAAAAGTTGCATCACCAATATCTGCTAAAACACAATTCTTTCTAATAATCTTAATATTTTTATTTAATCCCAGATAACTTACCCAAAAAAATGCTTTTAAAAATGGCCAAAAAGCTATATCATAACCAATTGCTTTTTTAACATTAAAATTTTGCGCTCCTGATATCAGCACCCGACCATCTCCGCATCCTAAATCAAATAAAACATCATCGGAAGTAAGCCCACCGAATATCAAAACATTCTTAATCAATTTTCGAGGAGCAGGGACATACGGTGCCCCAGCAATTGCAGAAAATAATAATGATATCAAAAAAAATAAAACAAATGTAGGCAGAATAATCCCAATCAGCAACGATACAAATATGAAAATCCATTCTTGCATAATTTGTCAGTTTAAATAATACTTAAATGGCATAAATAAAAAATAAATCCTGACCAGTAGAATCTTTTATAATAGACATCTGCCTCAAATTTTCTGTTTCAGTGATATAAGAAATTATTTTGGCGCCAGGTTTTAATTCAGCTCGCAATTTGGGAATTATTTTTTCTAAAATTTTTTTATTTAAAAAACAATACGCCAAAGATGCCTCCTCCAAATCAGCTTTTAAAAAATCACCCAACACTATATTTATGTTTTTAAATTTTCTTAATCTAAATTTGCTTATCAAATACAATATGGGCGAAAGTTCAATGCCAACTCCCCTTGCTTTACTGTCGCTCATTAAATACTTTAAAACTCTGCCATCTCCGCACCCCAAGTCATAAATTACATCAGAATCAGAGATATGAATATTTTTCTTTAAATAATTCAGGTGAACTTTTTCGGTGGGGAAAAAAATTACCCTAAAATTAGAGAGCAAAAACGGGAAAATGGACAACAATAAAATTAATAAAATGAGAGCTGGGAACATATTTATTTTAGCGAGCGAGGGACAAAATGGAAATTCTTATTTACATTTTGTCCGAGCGAAGCTAAAAGGAGTGAATACTCCGCCGCTTTGCGGCGGTATCAAGAGGCGAAGCCTCCTTTTGATGCCTCGCGGCAAGCCGCGAGGAGGATTCATTTAACCACGCCCTCTCCCGGCCGGTCAATCAAATTGCTCGTGCTGATGTCGGGGATATTAACAATGATCGGCTGTTTGGTAAATGTATCCATTCCCGAGAGCTTGCCGCTTTTCAGCAAAACAACCGGAGAACCTATTTGGTCGCTTGAGGGTTTGATGCTCACCTGAAAACTGCCCTCATACTTGGGCAGTGAGACCCCGACGCCCCTTGGCAAAATTCCCAAATCCCAAACCACCTCGGATGTGTTTTTGTTAAATATCAAATCCGGCTGGTCGGTTCCCACGCTCACAACATTTTTCCAGCTGACGCCTGTCGGCAATACGGCGCTTGCCTTAACTACCGACATATCGTTGCCCGGGTTGGTAATCTGCCAGTGAATAGTGAAGACGGTTTCTTCACCGACCTCCGGAGGCAACGGTCCAGACGAACCGAAATTGGGATCGTTGTGATATACGAAAGCGGCAATGCCCGGCTGAGTGCTAATCTTGGTAGTCACCCCTGCGACGGCAAATATTTCCTCATCGCCGATATCGGGCGGAACATTCGGCGTGCTTAATCTGGTAGACATTTCAACAAAAAGATTCCTGGAACCGAAACTGGAAATAATTTCAGGTTTGAGCTTGACCTTGAAATTGAGCAAACCGCTTTTATTGGGCGGCAAATTTCTGAAATCGGAAACAGAACCGGCATTCCAAACAATCGTGTCGTTGGAACTGTCAAAATAACCGTTTCCGCTGTTTATGGTTTCAAAATCAAACATTGACCCGTTAAAACTCGCTACCAGCTCCAAACCGATAAGATTATAATTGGAATTATTCCGGTAATTTATTGAGTATTCCAGGAAATCGCCCGGAAAAGACGAATAATCCTTTGCGCCGTTGACTAAAATATTCAATCCCAACAACGGACTGGCAATCATGGTGGAAGTCGCCGTTTTTTCAAAATTCACGAATTGGTCAAAAATTTTTCTTTTGAGGGCGACAGCAACGGTTTTAAGTTCTCCCTCTTTGCCGCTTAAAGTTCCCTGAACGGTGATTCTCCCGCCGGCGCCCTTTTTGAGGAACGGGACAGACCAGGTATGATTCCCGGCAGACGGAGCGGGTATCAATTTTTGCGGACTGAAACCGTCGGGATAATCAAACTTAAACTGCAAGTCGGAAATGTCGTTGCCCGATTCGTTTCGGTAATCAAAAATATAATTGACGGATTCTCCGGACACGGAATTGGGCGGAGCAACCAGCGAAAGGACAACTGGAACGCCGGTAATGGTAGTAGCCAAAGTTACCGATTTTTCAAAAGATGTTTTAAGACCGTTGGCCGTAAAAGACAAAAATGCTTTGGCGTTTTTGATGCTTCCCTTATCGCCCGTTAAAAATCCCTTAAATTCCTTCTCGCCGAACTGACCCGGACGCAAAATATCAATTTCAAAATTACTTGAAAGATCCGCGGCGATTTTCCCGTTGTCCACCACGATTGATTCATCGGGATAGGTAAAAATAAATTTTAAATTTTTAAGTTCAAGCTTGGTTTCGTTGGCATATTTTAATTTATAAACAATCTCGTCTCCCACCAATGCCTGTGAAGGCCCCTCAACGGAAACAACGACTTGATTTTCGCTGAAAGACTTGCCGCCAAACCAAAAAGAAATAAAACTTATGATTAGCAAAACAAGAGCGAGCAGAATAAGCCATTTTAAAACAGTGTTGGACAAAGTAGCTTGCTATGTTGTTAGCTTGTTATCTTGTTATAATTTATAAAAACTAATTAACAAGGTGGCAATTAACAAAATGGCAATTAACAAGGTCTTTTTTATTTTACCACTTGATACAGAAAATCCAAAGACCTGAATTTGGTGTCAAAAGTATATTCAAATAAACCGTCCAAAACCGACCGTCTGATTTCTTTGGGCGACTCGGAAAAATCAGGCGAAGAAAGATAAGCCTGTCTGCGCAGGCAGGCCCAATCCGCCGTTTTCAAAAGCATTCCCCGCGAACCTAATAAAAAACAATTTCTGCAAAGAGCGCCTCCCATTTCCAAACTTAAAGACCATCCTTCTGTGTTTCTCATCCCGTACGAGACAGAGGCACGCTGCGAGCCCTCGCGGTCTCGTTCGGGACTCATTTCCAACGAACACAAAACGCACCTGTCTATCATAGGAAAATAACCCAACCGTTTGAGCAATTCGGCTTGACTATTCCTGAAAACCGAGAGAAGATTTGCGGAATTTGAGTCCAGTTTTTCCAAAGTTTCGGTGATAAATTTCCATAAGTCTTCATCCTTTTCCCCGTCAAAAATAATCTTATCCAAAACTTCCATAAAAAAACTGGCCGCGGCAAAAGAGGACAATGAACTTTTAATGCGAAGATACGGCTTAGCGCATTGAGCGCCGGTGATTATCGGCATTCGCCAGCCACCGCTTTCAGCGGGGCCCCGCCAAGGGCGGTGGCCGACGGACCCGCCCACCAGGTCAAATTCAACCAAATTTAAAACATCCAAATGCATCGCCTGCACCGAACTGTGTTTCAAAATACTTTTGGCAATCGCGGTTATTTTCCCCAATTCTTTGGTGTAGCACGAAATCAGCTGGTCGTATTCATTGGTATTTTGTTTTTTGATGATAATCGCCAGCGTGAGCATACTGTTATTTTATAATAAAACACGCTTTTCATAACTATTGACTTTTTACGCAGAAGGAGTATAATTAACAGCATACCAGTTCTTTGTATATGAGCCCTTTTAGGGCTCAATAAAGCCAGTATTATTGATCTTTTAGTAGATTTAGCTAACTTTCAGGCAACACATGTATAATTTATGAATAGGCCGAATGGAAATTTAGTCAGAACCCATTTCAACAATGCTTTTCGTGCCGAAATTTCAGAATTTTGAACGAAAAAGATGAAGATTGAGAAAGAATAGTTAATGCTATTCTGACGAAATCCGAATCTTTTGCAGTCAAAATTCTGAAATTGCAGGCGAAAGGGTATTGTTGAGATGAGTTCGCAATATTGGTTTTATTGAGTCCTAAACTTTCAAAAAGCCCCCGCAGAAAAGCTTCGCGCTCACCTGCGCGGGGCTTTTTTGTTTCTCCTAATCCCCCCTTTTTTTGCCCCTACACTGGACATAGGGGGAGAAAAATTTCTGTTTCTTGGGTCACCACCGAGGTCGAATCTCGATAATTCGGACTTACGATGTCGGAATAAATTATTATAATACAACTTGCAAGCGGGATTAAAAAATAGCCGAAAACGAGGGGCGGAGTGACTACTTTCGGGACTTACGGAGGACGACTGTCCGAGTAAGAGACGAAATTTTAGCAAAAATACATCGTGCCCGAAATAGCCACTCCGCCCCGAGAGGTTATTTTTTAACCCCCACCCAAATTTTTTTGCCCGGGGCGAGGTCGGTTTCTTTTTGAATATCGTAGTCCTTTTTGTCGCTTGGGCTGTTTAAAAATTCCCGCAGCAATGTTTCCCTTTTAATATTTTCCGACCATTCGTTAATCGCATCCGACAATTCTTTATCATCGCTGTGCCACTGAACAAAAACTTTTTGGTTTAATTTGTATTTTGCTTCTTTGCGCATGTCCTGTATCTGACGCATCATTTCCCTGGTGTAGCCCTCGGCGCGAAGCGCCTGGTCAAGCTCCAAATCTAACTCTGCCAACTGGCGGACCGTCTCTTTCTGCGTGATATCGTATAAAACTTTTTTTACATTCAATTCTTCTTTTATCAAATCTTCCAAACCTGCGTCGAACTTTTTGGCTCTGTTTATTTTAACTGCCCGCAACGGCTGGCGGACTTTCACCTGTTTTTCTTTTCTCACAGCAAGTCCGGCTGTTACGATATCTCTGACTTCGCTCATTTCTTCTTCCAATTTTAAATTTATTAATTTTTTGATTGCCTTCGGCCAGTCATGCAAATGAATACTCTCCGTTCCGGCAACCGAACCGGCGTGCAGCCTCATGTGCATTTCTTCGGCAGTAAACGGAATGAACGGCGCGCAAAGTTTGGCTATTTCCAAAAGCGCTGAACGAAGCAGGGGCAGAGATTCTTTTCGCTTTCGGGAACGGCGAAGCCACCAGTTGGAAAAATCCTCCGCGACAAACTTTTCTATCGCCCGGGCGACAGTCGTTACATCATATTGGTCTAATTTTTCGCTAACCTCTAAAATCAACCCGTTCAGTTTTGACAATAGCCATTTATCCAAAACCGGCGATTGGCGATTGGCGATTGGCGATTGGCCGGCGCTTTCGGCGTACAATTCATAAAATTTCAGACAATTCTGCAAAGTGGAAAGAAACCCAGTCAGCTGGGCTTGCAGATCTTTTTCGGCAAACAATTTGGGGTCACCCGGCGCGTTCACCGTATAAAAATACCAGCGGGCGGCGTCTACGCCATATTTATCCATCAGATCTCGCGGCGAAATATAATTTCCTTTTGATTTGGAAAGTTTTTGGCCTTTTTCGTCCAGCACATGCCCCAAAGACATTACGGTTTTATAAGGAGCGCCGTTGCCGAGCAGTGAAGAAATCGCCAAAAGCGTATAAAACCAGCCCCGCGTCTGATCAACGCCCTCAACAATAAAATCAGCCGGAAATTGCTCTTTGAAAAGTTTTTTGTTTTCAAACGGCCAATGCCATTGAGCATAAGGCATTGCGCCCGAATCAAACCACACATCTATCAGATCAGGTATTTTTTTCATTTTCGCTCCGCAATCAGAACATTTTAGAATTACTGAATCTATAAACGGACGATGTAAATCCAATTCTCCCAATTCATTTCTTGGAATTTTTCTCCAATTTAATTTTTTAAGCTCGGCCAATTTTGGATACCAGTATTCCGAGCTTTCTTTATTTTCTATGATTTCTTTTTCCGTCCGGCCTTGAGCAATCGCATCCAAAAGCCACAGAGGATCGCCGTGTCCGACAATCAGTATCTTCTTGTTCTGATGGCGCGATTCAATTTCATTGATAAAATCGGCCATTCTTCTGCGGACATCGTTTCGGCTTTCTCCGCTGTCTTCCCTATTCTCAAATTTTTCTTTCTCGGAGCGTTGAGGGCATACATTATGTTCTTTTCCCTCGCAGGCCGACCCGTGGACAAATTCTCCAAGGCGGTCGTCTTTTTTGACGCTTTTGTGCAAAACCTTGCCGATTATTTCCGCGGATTCCGTCGTCCTTAAAAATGGCGATGCGTAAATCTCGTCCACCCCGCCCGCCTTGTGCAGAGCCATGGCGATATTATCTACATCTTCCCTGCCCTTTGAAACAAGATGGTATTTGTCGCTTTCAAG
>MGLG01000014.1:4782-7261 GCA_001795975.1 Candidatus Yanofskybacteria bacterium RIFOXYD1_FULL_42_10 | reverse complement strand
CCGCGAGCTGATAATCATTTTGGTTTCTTCCTGCCGTTCGGTAAGACCGTGCCTTAAAATATAGTAAGTATTTTTGGAACCGAGAGATTTTTTCTCCAAATCTTTGATGGAACCGATGACGGTTTTGTTGTCGCATTTTTCACATTTCCAAATCGGCAAAGGCGTTGCCCAATATCGTTCGCGGGAAATTGCCCAATCCCTACCTTCTTTGAGCCACTGGCCGAACCGGCCTTCTCTGATGTGTTCCGGCACCCAGTTAACTTTGAAATTGTTTTTTAACAACTCGGCATTAACCGCCGATGTTTTGATAAACCAAGAATTTTTGGCGTAATAGATGAGAGGCGTGTCGCATCTCCAGCAAAAAGGATAATCATGTTCATAGGCCTCGGTTTTAAAAAGCAATCCCCTTTCTTCCAAGTTTTTTATTATTTTTTCTTCGGTAGCGTTATTTTTAACATAAAGTCCATCCAACTCCTTGCCCGCAAAAGAATTAAATTTTCCCGTTTCATCCACGGTGTGAACTTTAGGCAAATCTAACTTCGTCCCCAAATTATAATCGTCTTCTCCGTACATCACCGCCGTATGAACTACGCCCGTTCCGTCTTCGGTGGAAACAAAATCGGCATCATATACTCTGTACGATTTATCCGATTTTAAAGCGGGAACTTCAAAAAGAGATTCGTATTCTATGCCGATAAGATCGGAGCCCTTTAACGAATTTTGAATTTTAAATTTTGAATTTTGACCAAAAACTTTTTCAATTAAATCTTTCGCCAAAATATAATTTTCTCCGCCATGTTCTACAATCGCATAGTCAATATCTTTTCCAACCGCCAAAGCGACATTCCCCGGCAGAGTCCACGGCGTGGTCGTCCAAGCAAGAATGTAAGTATTTTTAAACTTTTCACTTTTAATTTGAAACTTAACAATTACCGATTTTTCAGTAATTGTTTTATACCCCTGCGCGACTTCATGAGCTGAAAGCGGAGTACCGCAACGCGCGCAAAACGGAACAATCTTGTGGGCCGGATACAAAAGCTTCTTGTCCCAAATCATTTTAAGAATCTGCCAAACCGACTCCATATATTTTGTTTCATAAGTCACATAGGGATTGTCAAGATCTAGCCAAAATCCCATTTTTTGAGTCATTTCTTCCCACTCCGCTTTGTATTTCCAAACGCTTTCCCGGCATTTGCGGTTAAATTTTTCTATTCCATATTCTTCTATGTCCTTTTTATTCTTAAAGCCAAGTTCTTTTTCCACCTCTATTTCAACCGGCAAACCGTGAGTGTCCCAGCCGGCTTTCCGCAAAACAAAAAAACCGCGCATAGTTTTGTAGCGGCAAAAGAGATCTTTAAACACCCTGCCTTCAAAATGGCCCATATGCGGATGACCGTTGGCGGTCGGCGGACCCTCCCAAAAAACAAATCGTTTCGCTTTTCTGCGAGCTTCCAATGATTTTTCAAATATTTTCTTTTCCTTCCAAAAATCAAGAATTTTCCCCTCTGTTTTGGCAAAATTAAAATCAGCCATTTAAAAATTACTATACATTAATTTCTCATAAAATCAAAGGCTTATTTTCCTAAGCTCCGGTTCACCCAACAACTTCCCTATCGGCTTCGGGGTGCTCTCTTTCTGTTTGCGCTAAAACAACGCAAGCCAGAAAGATGGCCACGCCCTTCGCCTGAAAGGTTTATATTTGAAGCTGATGCTTAGATGAAAAAAGTTCAAAGGAATGATACAAGTGATACAAGGGCTCCCCTTGTATCACTTGTAAACTTGTAAACTGATATTTAAAAATTTCCCGCAACAGATGAAAGAGAGGCAGGGAGCTGCGCTTTTATTTAATTTTTTTGTTTGAACTTTTTCGGCAGAGTGTAAATAACAATCAAAGATAAATAGCGGAGGTCGGGCCATGTTTTTGAACCTGCCTGCCGGCAGGCCGAAAAAACATGGCCCGACGAAGCACTCGTTAAATTATGAGGTGATTTGGAACTATTGAAACATTACGACAGATTGACAAACTGTATTTTAAAATATAACTTAAAACCATAATTCGTTCGCTGAAAACAAGGAGCGAGAAATGCAAAAAATAATTATAGGTTTGGCCGGCCAAAAAGGCGCTGGAAAGGGATTATTCGTTGAGTTTTTAAGCGAGGCGGCGCGGAAAAGAAACCTTACCGTCCAACAATTCAAATCTTCCGATATTTTGACCGAAATGTTGAACATCGTCGGCATCGTCGCGGAAAGAGCCAACCTGCAAACTCTTGCCTCACTATTGGTTTCCGGTTTCGGAAACGGAGTTATCAGCGAAGCGGTTCGCGTAAAAATGGAAAAAAGTCCCGCTGACATTGTTATTTTTGACGGAGTGCGATGGCTGTCGGATGTTCAAATGATCAAACAATTTCCGGGCGGAAAACTGGTATTCATAAAAGCCACAAAAACAATCAGGTATGGAAGGTTGCGGAACAGGGGTGAA
>MGLG01000014.1:463-4755 GCA_001795975.1 Candidatus Yanofskybacteria bacterium RIFOXYD1_FULL_42_10 | reverse complement strand
GAAATAGCCGACTTTGTTTTTACAAACAACGAAAGCAAAAAATCATTCCAAGAAAAAACGGAGTATTTTTTAAAGGATGAGATAAGCGGCAATTGAAACGGCCGCTTTTAAATTGTTACATTTTCTCCGGAGCGGCAATACCCATCAGGGCAAGGGTATTTTTGAGAGTTATCTGCGCTCCGCGGGCGAGGCACAGACGGGCGTTTTCAAGTTTTTTGTCTTCCTGAATTATGTGAGACGATTCATAAAAACGATGAAAAGCGTGAGCCAAATCCGTCGCATATTGAGCCAAAGAATGAACCTGATAATTTTTGGAGACCTCGCCAATTATTTCCGGCAAACGGACAAGCCGGCTTAAAAGCCGCAATTCATCCGGCGAAGTTAATAAATCTGAATGTTGGCAGAAGTTTTCCGGTTCAAACTCACCGCCGTATTTTTGAAAAACGCCGTTCAATCTCGCCGTTGCGTATTGAATATAGAACACGGGGTTTTTTCTGGACTGTTCTTTGGCCAAATCAATGTCAAATTCCATGTGAGTATTCAAATCTTTTAAAAGAAAGAAAAATCTAACGGCGTCTTTGCCGACTTCGGCAAGCAAATCGTCTAAAAGCATAAAATCGCCTTTTCGTTTGGACATTCTTTGAAGCTCGTCATTCTTTTTTATTAAAACAAGCTGGTGAAGTAAAATTTCAACTTTGTCTTTTTCAAACCCGAGCGCCCGCGCTCCGGCTTTTAATCTAGCGACATCGCCGTGGTGATCGGCGCCCCAGATATTTATAATCTTATCAAAGCCGCGTTTGAATTTATTATTCGTGTAAGCGATGTCGTTCATCAGATAAGATGTGGAGCCGTCGCTTTTCACCAACACCGCGTCGTCGGTTTTTTCAAACTCGCTCACCTTGAGCCACTTGGCGCCGTCTTTTTCGTAAACATATCCCGCTTTTTCCAAAACACTTAAAATATTTTTAACTTCCCCGCTGTCATGAAGCTGTTTTTCGGAAAACCAATTATCAAACTTAACGCCAAGCTTTTCCGCTGATTCCTTGGCGGATTTTATCAGACCGGCAACCGCGTAATCTCGGCAAAAATCAACCAGCGCTTCAAAATCGTTCTCAATCGCCGACGCCAGCTTTTTTTCTTGGATTTCCCGGGCGATATCCGCGACATAATCTCCCTGATAAAGATTTTCTCCAAAAATAACTTTCTCGCCTTTTAATTCCAAAAATCTTTTGGCGACCGATTCGCCCAAAATCCGGACCTGTACACCGACATCATTGATATAATATTCTTTGGTTACCGAATAACCGGCAAATTTAAAAACATTACCGAGAGTGTCTCCGAAAGACGCCGCCCGCGCGTTGCCGACGGTCAGCGGACCGGTGGGGTTGGCTGAAACAAATTCAAGATTTATGTTTTCGCCTTTCGCCAAATTGGACGCGCCGTATTTGTCGCCTCTTTTGATAATTTCCCCCAAATTGTCTCTAAGAAACCTTTCATTAAAGAAAAAATTAATAAAACCCGGCGGCGCGAATTCTATTTTTTGAAAAAAATCCGAGACCGCGCGATCGGCCGACAGCTTGCCAATCACTTCTTTGGCGACATCGGCGGGGTTTTGTTTGTCGCGTTTAGCCAAAGCAAAAACAAGATTCGTGGAATAATCGCCTAGCTCCGGCTCCGGAGGAGTTAAAATATCAAAGTCCACCCCGTGAAATTCCTCTGCAATTTTTTTATAAAGCCAATCCTTTACCATAAATGAATCATATAAAAATTTGTGGAAATTAAAAAGCCCCCTGATTCAGGAGCTCTTGCGCTGCTTAATCAGCGCTTTAGCAATTTTACGGTCTTTAGAAAAATCTTTTTTATCAAAATAGTTATCCATAATTCCAAGACTTATGGCCCTTTTAACGCTTAAAATTTCTTCGGCTTGCTGAAGTTCTATGATTTCCATTCGGCGATTTGGCTTGCACTTTAAAAAGAACATCGCCAATATCACCCCGTCAAACTTTGTCAAAATTTTTAATCTATCTAAATAATCTTCCTGTGAAATGCTCGTGCCGGCTTTTATTGAAACAGCCAACTTATACTTATAAAGCGCGCGATGAAATTTAAACTTTGTTCCGGCAATAGCCAAACGAAAACCAATTGTAGCTGCTTGAGTAAGAACAAAAGAGGATGATGCAACCTCACCATGGGCCACGCATAAAACTTTACTTTTTGAATTATTAATAGCAATGATCATGTCCAGGCAAGAATCCAAAAGACCGCCCGGACCGGAAACATATAGAAAAATTGGGTCGGAACCATCATTATTAAGCTTAGTCAACTGCTTAATAAATTCTCCGGCCGTTTGTCTATTAATTACCCCTTCAAGCCAGATAAATCTTTCTTGGTCGGAAGATACGAGCTTAAAAGTCTTTTTTCTCATTTTTCTGTCCTTCGTTTTGTAAAAGAGCTTTAGATAGAACATATAACTATTTTATTTGTTTATTAAATAGATGTATGTGGCCTTATGCAATAGAGAAGCGCCACAATTTGTCTTTCGATTTTCCGGCGTAATCAACGCCGATGCGTTTTCCTCTTTTAATGTGGCTCGGTTTTATGTTTTCGTTTCGGTTTTCAATCCAAATTTCCCGACTCCGGCAAATATCAACTCCGTTTAATTTTTTATCTATATTAAATTCCCGGCACACTTTTCCGGGACCATTCAGTTTCTTGCTTGTCTCTTGTGTCTTGTCACTTGTGCCTATTTCTGCCCCTCTAATCAGCACCGCCGCCGGATATCCATCTTTTTCGGTAACAACATTCAAGCAATAATACATTCCGTAAATCATATAGACATAAGCGCGGCCGGGCGGTCCGAACATTGTTTTAGTTCTTGGCGTCATACCTTTTGACGCGTGCGAAGCAAGGTCTCGCGACCCGCAATACGCTTCCGTTTCCGTTATCATGCCGACAATGGTTTTACGGCCCATCCGACGAACCAAATATTTACCCAGCAATTCGCGGGCAACGGTAAGCGTTTTTCTATTGTAAAATTTTTTGGAAAGCCGCATAATAAATATTAAATTCTACTAATGTGCGAATCTATACTAAATATACAAATCTTTATTAGTATATTCGTAGTAATTCGTAATTTGTAGCCCCACCATGAATTCACAAGAATACGATAAGTTAGTCGTTGAATCGGTTAAAAAAGCGATACCCGCGGTAGTCAGCATTGTTATATCAAAATATCTGCCAAAAATTAAGAATGTTTACGGTATGCCCATGCCGAATCAATTCCTTTTTGGCGATGTAGAAGAAGGCCAAAGAGAAAAAGTGAAAGTCGGAGGCGGTTCCGGATTTATTGTCCATCCCGACGGTTTAATTCTCACCAACAAACATGTGGTTTTTGATCCCGATGCCGAATATGTGGCGATAACCGAAGATCTGACGGAATATCCGGCCAAGGTTATCTCCCGCGACCCAATAAATGATATTGCTGTCCTTAAAATTAACGCAAAAGGACTTCCCACCATCCGGCTAAGCAATTCTTCCAAAATTGAACTCGGTCAGACAGTCATCGCCATCGGCAACGCTTTGGGTCTGTTTTCAAATACGGTTTCAAGGGGTATCATTTCGGGACTTTCAAGAAGCATCTCCGCCGCCATGGGCGGTCCGGAAGGAGGAGAAATGGAACACCTGCGGGGAGTATTGCAAACCGATGTCGCCATCAATCAAGGCAACTCCGGCGGTCCGCTGATAAATCTTGACGGAGAAGCCGTCGGCATCAACACGGCAATCATCTACGGCGCCCAGAATATCGGTTTTTCAATTCCCATCAACTGGGCAAAAGAAGATCTTGAAGACATTATTAAACACGGCAGGATAATCAAGCCGTTCATCGGCCTCCAATATGTGATGCTCAACAAAAAATTGCAGGAAACATATTCTTTGCCGGTTGATTACGGCGCTTTGGTGGTCAGGGACCATATCCCAGGTTCAGTCGCCGTTGTTGACGGTTCTCCGGCAGACAAAGCCGGCATCAAAGAAAATGACATCATCACTGAATTGAGCGGAGAAAAACTTATGGAAAAAATGGACCTGCGAGATATGCTTCAAAAATTCGGCGTGGGAGAAGAAGTGGAAATGACGGGGCTAAGAAAAGGCAGGGGGTTCAAGACTAAGGTAAAATTGGAAGAAAGGAAATAGTCGCTCCGCCTCTGCCTCTTTTCATCAATTAACCCAAAAACCAAAAATAATCGGATAATATGTTTTTCGGGCACGACGTAAATTCCTGCCACCGCCCTTGG
>MGLG01000014.1:0-454 GCA_001795975.1 Candidatus Yanofskybacteria bacterium RIFOXYD1_FULL_42_10 | reverse complement strand
CGCTGAAAGCGGTGGCTGGCGGGATTGTCTTTCACTCGGACCGTCGTCCTCCGTAAATCCCTCAAAACACATCATCCGATTATTTTTTAGTTTAACGGCTCAACGATAATTACCGTTGAGCCGTTTTAGATTTTAAGCGTAGGCCCCTTCCCCATTTCCTTGACCCGGAGCCGAGCAAATGACAAGGATTATTGATTTAAGTTTATCCAAAATCATATCAAGGCGAAGGTTCACGGGAGGAACTCAACGGGAATCGCCTCGGTCAAGCGTTCCGAAAGAGAAATTGAGCGTAGACAACAATATATGCCGGCAGACTCACTTGCCTGCAATAACATCAATCAAATTTCTCTTTCGGTAGTGGCTTGTCCCTAGCGCGGGTCACCTATGATTTTGGTTAAGAAACTTTTCAATACATCCGAGGCATTTGAGAAGGTGAGGAAAGGGCAAGGAAATG
>MGLG01000013.1:9016-12004 GCA_001795975.1 Candidatus Yanofskybacteria bacterium RIFOXYD1_FULL_42_10 | reverse complement strand
ATTTTAAAGCTCTGAAAAATGCCTTTAAATTATTAAAAGAAGGCGGGACACTGATACTACTTGTTCCGGCCCACCAGATTCTTTTCAGTAATTTCGATAAAACCTTAGGACACTTTAGACGTTATACAACTGGCGAACTTACTCAGAAGCTTGAAAGTGTAGGATTTGTGGGAGTTACTAATCGTTACTTGAATTGGTGGGCTGCTGTTGGGTGGTTTGTTTTCCTCAAACTGACTGGATGGAGAAAGATGCCAGGAAGTGAGGTTGGCATATTTAACTATCTTGGGAGATTATTTTTGTGGCCCGAAAAATTTGTTAAACTCCCTTTTGGTTTGTCAGTGCTTGTAGTTGCCAAGAAATAAAAATGAAACTTTCAATAATAATCCCGGTTTACAACGAAGAAAGAACAGTTGCTGAGGTTATTAAACGTGTAAAGAAGGTAAAATTCCCTGCAAATATTTCGAGGGAAGTAATTGTTGTTAACGATGCTTCAATTGATAAAACTGGTAAAATTCTTAAGAAAATTGATGGAATTAAAATTTATACCCATGGGACAAATCAAGGTAAAGGCGCTGCTGTAATGACAGGCGTTAAATATTCTAAAGGTGATGTTGTCGTGATTCAGGACGCTGACTTAGAATATGATCCAGATGATATTACTCGTTTAATCACACCAATTTTACAAAATAAGGCTCAGGCCGTTTATGGAAGCAGGTTGAAAAACTATCCGTTGAGATTATCTGGAAAGAGAAAAACACCGCTAATAACTCACTATCTGGGAAATAAATTATTATCTTTTATTACGAGTTTTTTATATGGGAATTACCTAAGTGATATGGAAACTGGGCATAAAGCATTCAAAAAGTCAATAATTGCTGGAATGAAAATTCACTCGAAAAGATTTGATTTCGAACCCGAATTCACAGCAAAAGTATTAAAAATGGGTCATAAAATCCTTGAAATTCCTATAAAAGTTAAGCCTCGTGGGTATGATGAGGGCAAAAAAATTACTTGGAGAGACGGATTCAGGGCTGTTTGGATTTTAATTAAATATCGCTTTGTAGACTAAGGATTACTTGTCCTGAGCGAGCAAAGCGAGTCGAAGGATGAAGATTGCTTTTTTAAATATGTATAGCGGAGTAGTTAATAGGGGAGCTGAAACTTTTGTTCATGAAATCGCACAAAGACTATCAAAACGGAACGACGTAACTCTTTTTCAGTTTGGTGATAAAAGGGGAAGAGAGAGTTACAACGTTATTTCCATACCTATGAGAATTAATTGGAATAGTAAAGACATGACGGGAACTATAAGGAGAAGATTGTTTATAGATTATTGGAGTTTATTAATACTTTTGTTTACTCTAAAGTCAATACGAAAAATCATCAAAGAGAAATTTGAGATGATTGTTCCCCTTAACAGTGGTTGGCAACCTGCATTGATTAGGATAGTTACGTGGCTGTATGGCGGAAAAATGATTATATCGGGTCAATCCGGAATAGGTTGGGATGACAGAAATAATTTGTGGTGTTTTCCTAACTACTTTGTTGCATTATCTTCTTATGCAAAGAATTGGGCTAAAAGGGTTAATCCCTTTGTCAAGACAGAATATATTCCGAACGGTGTAGATATACAGAAGTTTAATCAAAAAGGGGATAAATTAAAAATAAATCTTAAAAAGCCAATTATTCTTACTGTCGGAGCATTAACTCCGAGTAAAAGGATTGATTTAGTAATTAAGGCGGTCTCAAAATTGAAAAATGTAAGATTGTTGGTGGTTGGAGACGGTGAACAGAAAGACGAACTAACTAGAATTGGAGAAGATCTGATGAAAAATAGATTTCAATTAATTAAACTGCCATTTGAACAAATGCCAAAAGCGTATAGAACAGCAAACCTTTTTACCCTCGTTTCTGAATCGTATTATTCTTTTGAAATAGTTTTAACAGAAGCAATGGCCACAAATTTACCGGTCGTCGCCGATGATGATCCTATAAGGCGAGAAATTGTTGGAAATGCTGGAATTTTAGTTAATCCAAGAGATACTGATAGTTACGCAAAAGCTTTAGGAAAAGCGCTAAATGCCAATTGGAACAATAAACCTTGCAAACAAGCCGAGAAGTTTTCGTGGGATACTATTGCTGAGAAGTATGAGGAGATATTCGGGAAGTTATGAAAGCACTTACAGTTACAGTAATAACTCTAAATGAGGAAAAAGATTTGCCTCGGTGCCTTGATTCGATAAAAGAAGTTGCTGATGAAATAATTGTTGTGGATTGCGGCAGTACTGATGGGACAGTTGAAATAGCAAGAAAATTCGGAGCAAAAGTCTATTTCAGGAAATTTGACAATTATACCAATCAGAAGAATTTTGCGGCATCAAAAGCTAAAGGAGGGTGGATTTTATCAATAGACGCTGATGAAGAGATATCTCCAGAGCTAGCTCAGGAGATAAAATCCAAAATCCAAATTACAAATTCCAAGTTTGTTGCATTCACTATTCCTAGAAAGAATATAATTTTCGGTAAATTTATAAAATACACTCGCTGGCAGCCTGAACTTGATAGACACGTTTGGCTTTGGCGAAAAGATAAAGGGAAATGGGAAGGGGACGTGCACGAAGAAGTGATTGTCGAAGGCGAAGTTGGGAGACTTAAGAGTGCAAAAATTCATCATCAATATGAGACTGTTTCCGAATTTATGGATATGATGAATAGATATTCGGGATTAGACGCAGAGGAATCTCTGAAAAATGGTGTGAAATTTTCTTATCTACAATTGTTTTTTCAACCAATTTACAATTTTTCAGTAAGATATTTTTATAGATTGGGTGTTTTGGATGGCTGGAGAGGTTTTACCCTTTCGTATTTGATGGCAGTTTATCACCTGGAACTTTGGATAAAAATTTGGGAAAAAGGAAGGAGATGATTTGTTAACTAGAAATAACAAAGTTATATATTTAATTCTTATACTTGGACTGATACTTAGAT
>MGLG01000013.1:8545-8923 GCA_001795975.1 Candidatus Yanofskybacteria bacterium RIFOXYD1_FULL_42_10 | reverse complement strand
GAAGCTGCATTGCCGCGCCCTCGCCTTCCGCCTGAAGCTTAGACATAGCCGTCAACACGCCCCCGATCGGATCCGTTTCAAGTTTCTGATAGGTTTTAATCGGAAGTACCGAATCGGCTATGTAGCTCAAATATGCTCCGGCATTAGCCCCTTCGGGATTAAAAATATTATAATCTTTCACCCGGCTGATATCGGCTGTCGGATAATATCCGTAAATTTGTTTCTCTATGATATCGTCGTTGTTTTTGGGTACGGCGATGTAAAAATGAGTTTCCTCGCCGATATGGTGAACGGCCATTTCAAGAGACAAGTACGGCTCGCCGTATAAAAACTTGTTCCACCCCTTGGAATGGATATTGGAAAAACCGGAAAGGAGCT
>MGLG01000013.1:2216-8474 GCA_001795975.1 Candidatus Yanofskybacteria bacterium RIFOXYD1_FULL_42_10 | reverse complement strand
GGCACCCGCACCAAAAACAGAGTCATGTTTAACGCCCGATGAAGACTGCCTTTGGTTCGCAGAGAACCGATCAAAGTTAAACCGGCAATAAAAATAATTGCCAAAATAACAGCGTAAGTTATTAGAAACAATAATGACAAATTTATTTAATTACTTCTAACTTTTTTCTTTCAATTAAAGAATTGTACAATTCATCTACGATAACATCGTGAAAAGCGTCTATCAGGGCGGCATTATTTGTCTTTGAGGCCTCCTTGATCGCTTCATCTATGCTTTTATTGAAAGCCAAATTTATAAGCTGTTGAATTTTATCTTTTAATTCGGGTGTAAGGTAGCTGGGCGACTCTACCGCGGGAGCCGGTTGAACAGTCGTATCATCGCCTGCCTGCGCAGGCAGGCTCGGCGGTATTGTTTGTTGCGTTTCGGCGCTTTCTTGTATTTTCTCTCCGACTATTTCATGCAAAATTTCTTTATCGGAAGGAATTGTTTCTTGCGCTCCGGTTTCCTGGTCGCCCAAAGCCAACTTCTTTTCCTGAAGCTGTTGTTCCAACCGAGCTATTTCTTGTTCAATTGTTGAAGAATTTTCTACCATACAATTATTATAGCACAAATTAAAATTGTTAATTGCTAATTGTTGATTGTTAAAACAAAAATCCGCCATACGGTGTGCGGATTTGACGGTAATTTTTAGAAATTTCTGTGAGAGCAAGGTTTGTTTCTAGTATTCCAAGAAAATGTATTTGTCATAGGCCGTTTTAAAGACATGTTGGGCTTACCCTCAATATCGTTTTTGATCTTTGCTTTGTGTTGCCGTTTCATGACGGTTATTTCTTTTTGAAATTTCTGTTTATACGATTTGGGGTAGAGCTTCTCCAGCCACTTTAACTTTTCCTCAAGCTCATGGTGCCAACATTCGGAGCTATTGGGACAAACCACCCTTACGCCATATCCGAGGTAACCGCCCATGATAACCTGATTGCTCAATGCTCCGCATACCCAACATTCAAAAATCTGCAGACTTCGGAATTTATCTCCCCGATTGTGAGGATAATTTCTCTCTCGCAGGTCATATAATTTGACTGTTTTTGCCATTTTTCCTCTCCATGTCAAAGTGCTGTGTCGTTTATAATTTATAGCATTTAAGTTAATAAATGTAAATAAAATTCTCTGTTTTAAATCGGTAAACCACAAGCTCACTTTCGGGATTTACGGAGCGCGACTGGCGCGAGTGAAAGGCGAAATTCCAGCAGGAATTTACGCCGTGCCCGAAATGGGCTTGTGGTTTGCCGATTGCGGAGTTATTATCTGTTGTTTCAATTAAAATTTTGTTAATATTAATTCATTATGCGCAAAAAAGAACTTTTAGTTTTTTTGATTATCGTTGCGGTGGCGGGATTTTTCAGGTTGTATCAACTTGGTTCCACTCCGCCCGGGCTCTATCCCGATGAAGCGATGAACGGCAACAACGCCGTCCAGACGCTGGAAACAAAAAACTTCAAAATATTCTACCCCGAAAACAACGGACGCGAAGGGTTGTTTATCAACCTACAAGCCTTGTCCATTCGGGCTTTTGGCGCCCATCCATGGTCTTTGCGCTTTGTTTCGGCGCTTATCGGAATTTTGACAGTCGTCGGATTGTATCTTTTGGTCCGGGAACTGTTTGAATGGCGGCTTGCCGCAATTGCCGGATTTTTGACGGCAATCTCTTTTTGGCATGTTAATTTCTCGCGAATCGGCTTCAGGGCGATTATGGTTCCGTTCATCTTGGTTTATCTGTTTTTCTTTTTATGGCGCGGATTGAAAACCGGCCGGCTGTCTTATTATTTATTGGCCGGCATTATCGGCGGACTGGGTTTTTACACTTATATTTCTTATCGCATCGCGCCCCTTATAGCCATCATCGTCTTTTTGAATTATTGGCGATTCCTCAAAAACGATTTTTCTTTCTTGAGTTCAAAATATGAGCATATGAGAAATAATCTTCTCCGCGGATTTGCCCTTGCGGCGATTACCGCCATTATTGTCGCTCTGCCTGTCGGTGCTTATTTTTGGAAACATCAGGGCGACTTTCTTAAGCGAGAAGGCGCATCGGTCTCGGTTTTTTCCCAGCAAAATCCTTTAAAAGAACTGGGGCTTAGCATCGTTAAAACATTGGGAATGTTTAATTTTCAAGGAGATTATAATCAGCGGCACAATATTTCCGGTTTGCCGATATTGCCTTGGCCAATCGGAATATTTTTTGCCATCGGATTCATAAACGAGCTGATCCATTGGCTAAAAAGAAAACACGGCCACTTTTCTACTGTCCATACGCTGATGTTTTCCTGGTTTTTTATCATGCTTTTGCCCGGATTTTTATCCACTGAAGCGCCTCACGCTTTGAGAACTTTAGGCGTTCTGCCGATAATAATGCTTTTCGCCGCAAAAGGCATTTGGTGGATTTTTGATAAATTGAACGATTGGTATGAATTAAGCGACCGGCATGAGGCGGCCGGCATTTATGGCCGAGGCCACCATCCGGAAACACACGCGGTGGTTGCCCTAACTCTCGTTATTTTTCTCGGCGCTATCGGTTTTTATGAATATTGGAGATATTTTAACGATTGGGCGAGGGCTAACGAAACCGCTGAAGCTTTTAACCAAAATTATACGGAAATTGCCAATCGGATAAATTCACTTTCCGTAAAAACCAAAAAATATTTAGTGGTGAATGCATCCGGCGTTGCCGTCAACGGAATTCCAGTTCCCGCTCAAACAGTGATGTTTCTTACCGATTCGTATACCGCGGAAAAACAAAAAGCAAAAAATATTTATTATATCACCGAAGCTCAATTTAATGCCGGACAGTATGATCGCAAAGCCACGGTGATACCGATAGAATGATGAATTGATTGATAATTGATATCTTGTTAATTGTTAATTGGCAACAAGATGGCAAGATAACATTTTTTTATGCCCCGTCTTTTTAATTTTTTCGCGGTTATCATTATCGCTTCAGCGGTTATTTTAGCCGTTGCCAGCGTTTGGAATGATTCCCCCATCGTTGACGAAATTCCTCATATTGGCGCCGGTTATTCTTATATCGTTAAGGGCGACTACCGATTAAACCCCGAACACCCGCCTCTTGCCAAAGATTTAGCCGGATTGGCATTATTGACGGCGCGTCTTAATCAAGATGTTTTTGAAACATCGTTTTGGAATAATGGAATAAACGACCAGCAATGGAATTTTGGCCGCCAGCTGATATTTAATTTTGGCAATGACGCCATTAAACTTGTTCGTACGGCCAAACTGCCCATGCTGTTATTTTTTATTCTGTCAGCCGTGATTGTTTTCTTTTGGACTAAAAAACTTTACGGTTATTCAGCGGCGCTTATTGCTTTGTTCTTGTTCGCTTTTTCTCCAACCGTGATGGCCCACAGCCGATTTGTTACCACGGATATTCCGGCTCTTTTTGGGGTCTTATTCGCAACTTATTTTTTTATCGGTTTCTTAAAAAATACTACCCGAAAAAACTTTTTGCTGGCGTTATTTGCCTTCGGCGTAGCCCAACTTACTAAATTCTCGGCCTTTTTGTTGGTTCCCTTTTTTGCAATTCTTGCATTATCTTGGGCGTTAACTCAAAAAGAAAAATTGACAGGCCTAATTAAGTGTATATTTCTTGCCGGCGCCGTCATCGCGGCCGGATATATTTTTGTTGTCTGGCCGGTGTACGCTTTGCATACAAAAAATTACCCGCCGGAAAAACAACGGCAAGACACCGTCTTTCATTTAATTTCATACGGCAACAGAAAGGTTGCCGACCCCGTTGTTTGGGCGTCCGACAAGTCATTCATCCGGCCGTTAGCGCAATACGGACTTGGTTTATTGATGGTGACCCAGCGCAGTGTCGGAGGCAATACCGCCTATTTTCTCGGAGAAGTGAAAAATGTCGCTTGGAAAAAGTACTTCCCGATTGTTTACTTTATAAAAGAGCCTTTGGCATTTTGGGGACTCGCGCTTATTGTTTTGTTAGCTATAAGCGCTCAAGTTAAAAGTTTAAAGTTAAAAGTTAAAAGTTTTGCAGATTGGTTAAAAAATCACTTTACAGAATTTGCGATGCTTCTGTGGCTCGTAATTTATTGGTATTCCAGTCTTAAGGCAAATTTAAATATTGGCGTCCGGCATCTTTTACCGACTTATGGATTTGTTTATATTTTAGTTTCGGGGCAAGTTGTCAGATTAGTCCAAAGTTTAAAGTCTAAAGTCCAAAACAAAAAATTTATTTACATTTTATATTTCTTATTTTTTACTCTCGTCGGCTGGTATCTGTACGAAAATATAAAAACTTATCCCTACTATCTTACTTATTTCAATCAAACCGTCGGCGGACCGGCGGGCGGGCATAATTATGTAGTTGATTCAAACTTGGACTGGGGACAAGATTTAAGACGCCTTGGCGATTGGATTGAACAAAATAACATTTCCAAAATCAATCTTGATTATTTCGGCTGGGCTGACCCGTATTATTATTTAAAAGATAAGTATGTTTGGATGTCAGCCGGAAAATACAAAAGCGCGGAGGATTTCTTAAAAGAATATCTCGAGGGCGGATATATTGCCGTTTCGGCAAGTTTCCTGATGGGCACCAGCAAACAACCGATTGATAATTATCTCTGGCTTAATTCCTATCAACCCGTGACAATTATCGGCAACTCCATTTTTGTCTGGCGTATAACTAAATAACTCAAAACTAAAAACTAAAATCTCAAAACCAAAGAGAAGAAATCAAAAGGAGCCCCGAAGAGCTCCTGTGAAGGAATGATTAGAAAGAAAAAGTGAGCTGTTTTGGCGCTCTCTCTTTTTTTTTCTTTGACACTTGTCGCGATGATGCAAATATTCCGGCCGCCTGTTTGCGGGCTTGTTTGAACAACGCTGTGTCACAAATGTCTTGACCCGGAAAATACGCGACTTGTTTGCCGAGAGGGTTTGTGTACCACCGCAAACTATTCTTCTTACCCTCCCGATAAAAGACGACAAGGTAATTGTACACTCGAATCCTAACTCGCAACACCTCCTTGTTATCCGGGTGTCGGCTCACATCGTAAAGTTCGTATTCCGGGTTTTGCGCCGCCATCTCACCTCCTTTTTTAAGTTCTAACCCTACCCTTTAATTATACCACAAAACTAAATAAAACGCAAGCCCTATTTAAGATAAATTCTCCCGTCAATTTTGAGATCTATGTATTGCGGTTTAAAGTTGGGGTCTTTGCCGCGTTCATTTAAAAGAATCCTTAATATTTCCAATTGTCCGGCGATATCCGATTTATTGTCAAAAATTACGAAATAACCCTTGTTGGTATCTAACCAAAATTCGCCAAGGGATTCTTTAGGAATAAGGGCATTTCCGATTTTTAAATTTAAGGTCTTAAAATAATCAGCCGCCTTTTTAATCGCTTCCAGGAATTTTACATCAACTGTTCCCTTGTCTGCGACATTATTATTGTCTCTTAAATCATTAACGGTTAACAAAAGAAAACCGAATGATTTAGCCGCTTCTCCCCAATATGTTCCTTTGGAGTCAAAATAACGGCATTTATCATTTTGGAAACACCATATTCCAGCAATGTTTTTTAATGAAAAATCTATGTTCAAATCATGAGGCCATTTTTTGTTTATCTTTATTTGATCTATAAAAAGAAGGTCGGCCAGCAGTTCTTTCTCGGTTTCCGAAGAATTAAAAAATAAAATGTTCATTTGCGTTTTCAGATAGCCGTATTTTTTGGATTCTAAAATAGAAACTATCTTTGATAATATTTGATTTTTGCCGGTTGTTTCGGCATCGGATATATCTTTTTGATTAATTGTGACAGACCGTATTTCTAAAATACCGGAAAAAAATAAAAGATAAATTGTAAACGCAGAAAGAAAAACCGTGGCAACGCCAAGTAAAACCAATTTAAAAAGAAAGGAACGCCTTTTTCGGCGCTCTAAAATATTTGCTCCGCTGATTGTCTTAATATTAGCCGGTCTCACAAACAATTATCAATTATTTCTTTTTAATTTCCCTAATTCCTTGCATATATTTTTTTAAAACTTTGGGAATAACAACCGTTCCTTTTTTGGTTTGATAGTTTTCAATGATATTCGCCAAAATTCTCGGCGTTGCCAAAGCAGTGTTATTAAGAGAGTGGACAAAATGAACTTCATTATTGCGGTCGCGGTATTTGATATTCAGCCGACGAGATTGAAAATCATGGAAATAAGAAGACGAATGCG
>MGLG01000013.1:0-2202 GCA_001795975.1 Candidatus Yanofskybacteria bacterium RIFOXYD1_FULL_42_10 | reverse complement strand
TTTTGCACAAAACCACCTGTTCCAGTTTATAAAATTCATGGACGCGCAAAATGCCTTTGGTGTCTTTGCCGTATGACCCCGCCTCGGAACGATAACACGGAGAAAAGGCAATGTATTTTTTGGGCAATTCATTTTCTTTTAAAATTTCGTCGGAATGATAGCCCATTACCGACACCTCGGCGGTACCGATGAGAAAACCGTCTTCTCCGACTTTATAAACTTCGTCTTTACCCTGGGGCAACCAGCCGGTTCCGATAAAATTAAATTCTTTTGCAATCGCCGGAGCAATCAGCGGCTGAAAACCCTTTTTTAAAAGTTGTTCCATTGCCAATTGCCACAAGGCAAAAGACAAAATAACCGCTTCATTCTTTAAAAAATAACCCCTGAATCCGGAAACTTTCGCTCCTCGTTCAACATCAACCAAATCAAGCTCTTTCATTAATTCAATATGGTCTTTCGGCGTAAAATTAAATTTGGGAAGCTTGCCCCATGTTTTAATTTCTTTATTATCGGCGTCGGACTTGCCCTCCGGCACCGATTCATCCGGAACATTTGGAACTAAGAGCATCAATTCGTTAAATGTTTTTTGGACGGTTTCCAGTTCGGTTTCCAACACTTTGATTTTTCCCTTGATAGCTTTCAGCTCTTCAAGGTCTTTCGGCGATTGCGGCCCTTTGGATCTTTTATTCTGCTCGAATTTTAATGATTCCGAGGATTCCAATAATTCTCTTCTTCGGGCATCAACGGCGATAAGGCGGTTAACATCAAAATCAACATGTTTTTTTTGAACGGCTTGTTTTATTAATTCCGGATTTTGGCGGATAAATTTAATGTCCAGCATAAAATCAGTTGCAAGCGACAAGCTACATGCAACAAGTAAATTTTAACTTGTCGCCTGTCTCTTGCTACTTGTCTCTATTCTTTTGGTTTCATCAACGGGAAAAAAACCGTTTCCCTGACAGAACGATCCGTAATAAATGCGAAAAGCCGTTCTGACACTCCGAACCCGGCCGTCGGAGGCATGCCGTATTCAAGCGCTTCAACAAAATCTTCGTCCATTCTTTGCGCTTCCTTATCGCCCGCTTCGCGCAACCTGGATTGTTCTTCAAATCTTTCTCTCTGGTCCATCGGGTCATTCAATTCGGAAAATCCTTTGCCAAGTTCGCTTCCTCCAGCCATTATCTGAAATCGTTCCACTCTGCCATGATCTTGCGGCCAGCGCTTGGCCAGCGGCTCTATATCTACCGGCGGCAAAACCAAAAAACACGGCTGGATAAGATTCGGCCGCACTTTCTTTTTGAAAATTACATCTATCAGCCGGCCTCGTCCGAGATGTTGCGATATATCTATATTATTTTCGGAACCATAAGCTTTGAGCCCTGCTTCGCTGACTGAAGACAAATCAAGACCGGTATGCTTTTTAAAAAAATCGTAATAATCAATCTTGAGCCAATCTCCTGACCAATCAATTTGGCGACCCTGATATTCATGCGCCAGAGAACCGATAGTTTCCGTGATAACAGCTTGGTACATATTTTTTAACAGGACCATCAGTTTTTCATAGTCATAATACGCCCAATACATCTCCATTTGGGTGTAATCCTGTAAATGCTCGCGGTCTATTCCTTCATTTCTGAATATCCTTCCGATCTCAAAAACCTTATCGTAACCGCCGACGATTAAACGCTTCAGATTAAGCTCAAGCGAGATGCGGAGATACAAATCCATATCCAGCGCGTTCATGCGGGTGGAAAACGGTTCGGCATCGGCTCCGCCGGGAATCCGCTCAAGCACCGGAGTTTCAACTTCAAGTCCGCCCTCGTTAATTAAAAACTTTCTGATTGATTGCCAAAAATGAGATTTCTTTACAAATATCTCGCGTTCGTCCGAATCCATAATCAAATCCAAATAGCGCCGGCGTAATCTTTCTTCAATGTCCTGCAAGCCGTGCCATTTTTCGGGTAAAGGAAGCAGAGTCTTGGTCAATAATCTATATTCCTGAACCTCCAATGTTTTTTCTTCTTTTTTGGTTTTAAAAAGAGAACCTTTTATTTCCACAAAATCGCCGATATCAATAAACTTCGTGAAATTTTTAAAAAAATCTTTACCGGCGGCATCTTCTTTGATAAGCCCCTGTATCTTAGCGGAACCGTCATCAATATCAAAAAATATGACTCCGCCATGTCCCCTCAAAGCTCTTAC
>MGLG01000012.1:580-9778 GCA_001795975.1 Candidatus Yanofskybacteria bacterium RIFOXYD1_FULL_42_10 | reverse complement strand
AGGGGTGAATACTCCGCCGCTCTGCGGCGGTATCAAGAGGCGAAGCCTCCTCTTGATACCTCGCGGTTTGCCGCGAGGAGGATTTATTTTCGTGGTGGGCAAATTTTCAATTTTCATCCGCCAACTGGCGGATCAATTTTCAATAAATTTTCCAATTTCCAAATTTCCAAATTTTTTCAGTCAGATTTTTTCCTCACAATCTTTCTTGTCGTAGCGGCAATATCAATTAAAAATTCAAGCAGTCCGATTGTAAGTTTTTTTCAGTTCTTAAAACTTTTTGAGTTTATTTTATTTTATTTTTACATCAAAAGCTACGCTTTTTACCGGTTCAGTTTCTCCAAAACCCTTTTGGCTCTTTTTGCCGGTGGTATTTTCCAATCGGTCATTGCCATAGGGCAATTTATTAAACAATCCGATTTGGGTTTAAGAATTTTGGGTGAGAGCGTGCTTATGCCGTCGCTAAGTGGCGTGGCTTCTTTTTTCAATTCTGCCGGCGAAAAAATTATCCGCGCTTACGGCACGACTCCTCACCCCAATATTTTGGCGGCTTATCTGTTTCTTTCGATTTTTGCTTTCTATTTCTTGTTTTTATATAAAAAAGATCAAAACGAAGAATCTATAATTCCTTGGGGTCTTCCTTTGGTTTTTTATTTTCTAATGCTTTTTGGATTGTTTTTCTCTTTTTCCCGAACTGTCGTTTTTTTATGGGCGGCTGGATTTACGGCACAAGCGGCGCTGATATGGCTTAAAAAAGATTTTAGAACCAAGTTTTGGAGGAAATCGCTTGTGCGGCGGCGACTTATTTTAATTTTAATCGTGACCATTGCTGCAATGGGAATCTTTGCAACCATTTATTGGCCGGAAGTGGCAAGTCGTTCCAAACTTTCGTCTGATGATGAAGCGGTGCAATTGAGGATATTTTATGGAAAGGAATCGCTAAAGTCGGGTCTGAATTTGTTTGGTTCAGGCGTGGGCAATTTCGTGAACTGGTTTATGAAAATAGACCCCAATCTGCCGCGCTATCTTTATCAGCCGGTCCACAACATTTATCTTTTGATTTATTCCGAGATCGGCATATTGGGATTGGCATCGTTTGTCTTGTTTTTAATATTTTTAATCAAAGATTTTGTAAAAAAAACCGGAATGAAAGAACTTTATCACTATTCGTTTTTGTTGTTTTTTCTTTCAGTTTTAATTATTGGTTTCTTTGACCATTTTCTTTTTACAATCCAGCAGGGGAGATTTATTTTTTGGATGATAGCGGCTTTGATTGCTAGTTTCCAAAACAGAGCTTAACCTTTCGGCATTGCTTTTGCATTTTTTTAATATTTTGTATTATTAACATCATGATTGAAAAACAAAATGACAACAGAACTGAATTACTGAAACAAATCCGGGACGAAGTGATTAATTTTAAAGAATCTCCGCTTTACCAAGAAAGAATAAAAAATAAAGTATTTCCTGTTATTGGTGAGGGCAGCCACTGTGCCAAGATTATGTTTGTGGGCGAAGCTCCGGGCAGGAACGAAGCTCAAACAGGCCGGCCCTTTTGCGGCGCGGCCGGCAAAATTCTTGACGAACTGCTTGCCTCGGCGGGCATAAAAAGAGAGGATGTTTATATAACAAATATCGTGAAAGATCGTCCGCCGTTTAATCGGGACCCTCTGCCGGAAGAAATAGACGCTTACGGACCGTTTCTTGACCGCCAAATAAAAATAATTAAACCGGAAATTATTGTTTCGTTGGGCAGGTTTGCGATGGGCTATATTATGAAAAAGTTTAATTTAGAACTTGATTCAATCAGCCGTTTGCACGGTAAAGCGTTTGATGCTGAAACGGCTTATGGTAAAATTAAAGTTATTCCGCTTTATCATCCCGCAGTCGCGGTTTATAACAATGGCGCCAAAGGCGAGTTAATCAAAGATTTTCAAATTCTGCGAGATTTTCAATGGAACACTTATTAAATTTTTTTCAGGACAATTTCCCGGCGCTTATTGACCATAAGTACCTTTTTTTATTTTTGGGAGGCGCTGTTGAGGGATTAAATACCATGGTCTTGGGCGGATTTTTAGCTTCCGTCGGAAGCGTTGCTCTGTTTCCCGTTTTTGTTATTTTTGTGGCCGGTTATACCGTAAACGGTTATATTTGGTATTTGGTCGGTTATATCGCCGGAGCCAAGCCGATTGATAAATGGGGCCGCAAAGATCCCAAAAGCCGCCGGATAATTGAAAAAGTGGAAGAATATTTTACCAAATATAGCGGGCGGGCCATAGTTTTTACCAAATTTACATTTTCATTGACCATTGCGACGCTGATTATGGCTGGGTCGCTCAAATATAATTTAAAGAAATTCAGCTGGTTTAATTTTCTCGGTTCCATCGGCTGGGTTATCGTTACGATGTTTATCGGTTATTTTTTCGGAGAAAGCTACAAGTTCTTTCTTGTTTATTTAAAAAACATCACTTATTTCATCGTATTTTTGGGAGGAGCGATAACGCTCATGTATCTTTTAAAATTATTTTTTAAATCAACATTTGTGCGAACGCTTTTTTTAAGCGAAAAAATCAAGGAGTTCAGCGAGAAAATCAAAGACGGGTTTGATAAATTTTTGTCGGATCGTTGAGGGGCTGTGGACAGGGTAGTAGAAGTTCGGCCACCGCCGAAGGCGGTAATATAAAGAAGCCGAACTTTCACTACCCTGTGGATTGTTTTATTTGACCGTTTGTGGTAATATTAAGGCACATATGAATACTAAGAAAATTGCTTATTTTCTCATCATTTCCATGTTAATTGGAGCGGGGCGTTTTGCCTATGCTTCCCAGGAAGACAATCGTTATTTAGTTAAAACTACCGCCGGTTTTTGGAAAAAATCCTTTGGCGTAAGGCATAATTTTGACAACGGCTTTACGGCTGATTTGTCCGATTTTCAGCTTAAATTAGCCAAAATTTTTAATGTGGAAGTTGAGCCGGTTAAAAAATTAAGCATTTTACCCGCAGAAGCCGAGCAGTCTGTATCTAAGGGTAAACCCGCAATGCCAAGGCAAACTCCGTCAGAAACTATTCCTTGGGGAGTAAAGACAATTTATAATGACCCGATATTAATTCAACCTTCCGGCGGTGTAGGCGTTAAAGTCGCTGTTCTTGATACGGGTGTTTTAAAATCTCATCCTGATTTAAAAAACAGAATAATCGGCTGTAAAGATTTTACAAGTGCGAAAGTTCCGCTGATTGACGGCAAGTGCGAAGACAAAAACGGCCACGGCACTCATGTAGCCGGTATTATCGCGGCTGATGGCGGAGACGACGGTTTGGGAATTTATGGAATTGCGCCAGAAGCGGAAGTTTTGGCGTATAAAGTGTGCGGTAATAACGGTTCTTGCTGGGCTGACGATATTGCGGTTGCCTTGCGGAATGCCGCCGATAACGGCGTCCAGATAGTTAATTTAAGCTTGGGTTCTGACACGCCAAGCCAACTTATCACAGATGCTATTTTATACGCAGTCAGTAAGAATGTTTTGGTGGTTGCCGCGGCGGGCAATGACGGCCCCTATGTCGGCAGTATTGATTATCCCGGAGCCAGTGTTGATGTTATAGGCGTTGGAGCCATAGATATCAATATGAATATTACCGACTGGAGTTCAAGGGGCATTAATTCCTTAACAGTGCCTTATATAACGGAGGAGGGCGATATAGAATTTGCCGCGCCGGGCGTAAATATAGAATCAACTTGGAAAGACAGCGGTTATGCGATTATGTCGGGCACTTCCATGGCTACGCCACATGTTGCCGGCTTAGCCGCCAAATTGTGGCAAGCAGACGCTTTATCAAACGCCGCTTCGGCCACCCGCGATATTCTTCACAAACATTCCATTGACCTTCTGCCTCTTCTTGATGATGACGCTTCAGGGTGGGGATTGCCGAGGATGTAAGTTTCAAGTCCCAAATGAGCCGCTTGTGCGGCTTTTTGGTTTTTTGATATAATTATAGTATGAAAATAAATCATGTTATAAAAACATTAGTTATCTCTGATTTTTTTACTAATGCCGGTTTCAGTGTTTTTGCTCCGGTATTTGCGATATTCGTCACTAAACAAATTGAAAACGGTTCTTTGGAAATTATCGGTTTTGCGGCCGCAATTTTTCAAATTGTTAAATCGGTTCTTCAAATACCGATATCAAGATTTTTAGATAAAGATCATGGCGAGTTTGATGATTTTTATTCCATGATTATCGGAGGTTTGCTGATTGCTTCGGTGCCGTTTTTATATTTATTTGCTTCCAAACCGATGCATATTTATATAATTCAAGGCATTTACGGCGCAGGAGCGGCTTTTGCCATTCCACCGTGGTATGCCATATTTTCCCGCCACATTGATAAGCTGAAAGAAAATGTGGAATGGTCTTTGGATTCAATATCAATCGGCGCGGGAGCGGCGATCATGGCCGCCCTGGGAGGAGTTTTAGCGCAAAAATTCGGATTTAATTTTGTGTTTATTTTGGGCGGAGCTTTTGTTATTTTTGGCGTCGCCCAGCAGTTTAGGATATACAGAGACTTGAGAATCAAAGTCGGTCATGGCCAGGTTAAACCGCAATTGGACAAAACTCCCGGCAATTAATATCTCGTTAGTTATTTGCCGATAGAATTATGAATCAGGAACTTGTTAAAATTTTGCGTGAGATATCCGTGCTTCTTGAAATCAAAGGAGTTGAGTTTAAGCCTCAAGCATATGAAAAAGTTGCCCATTCCATTGAAATGCTTGAAGAAGATGTAAAGGAAATTTATAAAAAGGGTGGTATTGAAGCCCTTGAAAAAATTTCCGGTGTCGGCAGGGGAATCGCCGAGAAAATAGAGGAATACATAAAAGAGCATCGCATCAAAGATTACCTATCGTTGAAAAAAGAACTTCCAGTTGATATTGACGGACTTTCGGTCGTTGAGGGCGTCGGTCCCAAAATGATTCTCAAATTGTATGAGGAATTGAAAATAAAAACCCGCGATCAGCTGGAGAAAGCGGCAAGAGCCGGAAAATTAAAATCCATTGAAGGGTTTGGACAAAAAACCGAGGAAAATATTTTAAGAAGCATTGATTTTCTAAAAAAAGAGCATGGTCGGTTTATTTTAGGTTTTGTAATGCCGGAAGTGCGTGCTATCGTTGAAAAAATAAAAAAGGTGGATGGGGTGGAAAAAGCCGAGTTTGCCGGTTCCATCAGAAGAATGCAGGAAACAGTAGGTGATTTGGATATTTTAGTTATTTCTAAAAAACCATCGGCAGTGATGGATTTTTTTGTTTCTATGTCGGAAGTTGAAGCGGTTTATGCGAAAGGTGATACCAAATCATCAATAAGATTAAAACTTGGTATGGACGCCGATCTAAGGGTTTTGCCGCCGGAATCATTCGGGGCGGCTTTGCAATATTTTACTGGTGATAAATATCACAATATTGAACTTCGTCAAATTGCGATCAAGCAAGGATACAAACTAAATGAGTATGGTTTATATAAGGATAAAAAAATAATGGCTGGCCAAACGGAAGAAGAGATATATCAAAAACTTGGATTTGCCTGGATGCCGCCGGAGTTACGCGCCAATAGAGGAGAACTTGAAGCCGCCCGCGAAAACAAACTGCCGAAACTTATTGAGTACAGCGACTTAGTTGGCGATTTACAGGTTCAAACCGATTGGACGGATGGCGATAATTCCATCAAAGAAATGGCTGAAGCCGCCCAAAAAATAGGTCTTAAATATATCTGCATAACTGACCATACCAAAACGCTGGCTATGACCGGCGGGAGCGATGAAAAGAAATTATTGCGCCAAATGGCCGCGATTGATGAAGTCAATCGCGAGTTTCAAGGTCCGGGGTTTAAAGTTCTTAAGGGCGCGGAGGTAAATATAATGAAGGACGGGACATTGGATATTGACGACGAAACATTGGCCAAGCTGGATGTGGCGGGCGTGTCGGTCCATTCCAATTTTAATATGTCCGAAAAAGATATGACAGCGAGAATTATTCGGGCGATGGAAAATCCCAATGTTGATATACTTTTTCATCCTACCGGCAGAGTAATCAAAAGACGCGAAGCTTACAAGGTTGATATGGATGAACTCCTCAAGACCGCAAAGCGTACTAAGACAGTGATGGAAATAGACGCATTTCCCGATCGACTTGATCTGAAAGATGAATATATCAGAAAAGCGGTTGAAACGGGCGTAAAATTAGCCATTGATTCAGATGCCCATTCCGCATCTCATTTTCAATATTTGGAATACGGCATTGCCCAGGCCCGCCGCGGCTGGGCCGAGAAAAAAGATATTATCAACACAAAAGATTTGGAAGATATGTTGAAATTGTTAAAATAGAATCAAATGGCTTATCGTATTTTATTAACTGGCGGGGGTTCCGGCGGACATGTTTTTCCTTTGATTGCTGTAGCCAATGCCTTGAAAGAAAAAGCCCAACAGAATGGACAAGAGTTAGAATTGCTTATTCTCGGCGACGGTCGGTTCATAGAAAAAGCGGCTATTGATAGCAGTATCCCCTTTAAAAGAATTTTAACCGGTAAATTAAGAAGGTATTTTAGTTTGCTTACGATTATTGATATTTTTAAAATTCCAATTGGTTTTTTCCAGTCGCTTTGGCACATGTTTTGGTTTATGCCGGATGTTATTTTTGCCAAAGGCGGATATGCTTCTTTAGCGCCGTCAATCATCGGCCGGTCTTATTTCATTCCTCTTTTTATCCATGAATCCGATTCTATTCCCGGTTTAGCCAATAGAATTTTAGGCAAATTGGCCAAGACGGTTTTCATATCTTTCCAATCGGCGGAAAAATATTTTAAAGCCGGTAAAACCGTATTAATCGGCAATCCGTTGAGAAAAGAGCTTATCGGACAGAACAAAGAAAAAGCTATAGAGGCGTTTCAATTAAATCCCGGTAACAAAACTATCCTTGTTTTGGGGGGCAGCCAAGGCGCCCAAAAAATAAATGATATTATTCTGCAGTCCTTGGTCTTGGTAGTTAAGAAATTCCAGCTTATCCATCAATGCGGAGAAACTCAATATAATTACATAAAAAACGAGGCCGATAAATTAATAAAGGAAGGAGAGGGCAAATACGCTGACGATATAAAGACCAATTATCGACTCTTTCCGTTTCTTGAAATTGAACAGCTTGGCTTGGCTTATGCCGCCGCCGATATATTGATTTCCCGCTCCGGCGGCGGTTCAATTTTTGAAATAGCCGCCGCCAGCAAGCCGGTCATTCTTATTCCGATAACCGATTCAAGCGCCGATCATCAACTGGCAAACGCAAGAGAATTTTCCCGATTCGGCGCTGTTGTCTTGGAGGAACAAAATCTAACTCCCCATATTTTAATTAATCAGATTGAATCGTTGCTGAACGAAGGAAATTATGCCAAAATAAGCGCAAATATTAAAACTTTTGCAAAAATAGATGCCGCCGATAAAATTGCGGATACACTAATAACTGATAACTGATAACTTCTATGTTTCAATTAATTTTAGGCATTATAATAGCGGCTTTGGCCTTATTTTATTTGTATTTGAGGAAATCATTAAAAAAAGAAAATCCGCTCGCGGTAAGCGCGCCTAATCCTCCCGCGGTTTCCGAAGATGTTAATTTGCCCGCAGTTTCGGAAGACATAAATTTACCCATCTTAAAATAGTTATAAAGTTCTTAATGTTTATAATGTTTTTAAAGAAATTTTCTTTATGAACTTTATAACTTTACGAACTTCTGTTGGCTATGTGGTCAGTTATCGGCCATTCAAAACAAAAAGCTTATTTTGAAGCCGTCTTGAGAAACGGCAGTTTGGGGCATGCCTATTTGTTTTCCGGTTCAGAAATGATTGGGAAAAAGAAATTTGCCGCGGATTTATTTAAAATTATAAACGGCAGAGACGCCACCGAAAATAACCCGGATTTTAAACTTATATTTCCGCGCATTCTTGAAGGCGAAACCAAGATTTACATAGACGATGTGAGAGAGATTAAGTCCTTTTTGTCCTTGAAACCGTTTTATGGGCCATATAAATTCGTCATTATTAATAATGCCGACAGGATGACCGATGATGCCTCAAACGCGATCCTGAAAACACTGGAAGAACCGGCGGCGCATTCAATTCTTATTTTGATAACCGCAAGGCCTAAATTTTTACTGCCCACCATTTTGTCGCGCTGTGAAACCGTAAGATTCTTGCCCCAGCAGGAACGGGAAATGGCCGATTTTATCAAACACGACAACCGCAAACTTTCGGTGGAAGATTTGGCTTTTGTATTGAAACTTGCCAATGGGCGGCTGGGATGGGCGATCAGCGCCTTAAAAGCCGGAAGCTTGGATGTCATGAAAAGATCCGTTGATGATTTTCAGCAAATATTAAAACAAGGCGTTTTTGAAAAAATGCAGTTTGCCAAAAAAGTTTACGAGAACGGTGATTATGTAAGCCTGGCTGGTCAGTGGCTTAATTGGGCTTATTCATTCGGCGCCGACGATGAAAAACTTTTTAAGAGTTTGCTCCAATTAAATCGTCTCTTATCCCAACCCCAATTCAATCATCGCCTGGTGCTGGAAAATTTCTTGGTTAATATATAATTACTCCACCCCCTCCCTCTATTCATCAATTAACCAAAAGACCAAAAAATTTGCGCTTTTATCCATTATTGGTTATACTGGTGATTAATTCGTTGTTTGTCAAAAAGGAGATTAATTGTGGATAAGAAAAATAAAAATATCAAATCTGAAAACCGGCAGAGAGATGAAAAGATGAAAAAGTTTATCCGTTTGCTGAAGGCATTCGTCAAAGATTACGGATTGACAAAGGATGATACACTGAAGCTTTTGAAGGGCTTAATGGATGTCTATGTTAAAATAGAACAAAGACGGGTTCAAAGGATTGCGGACCAAATAGCGAAGGAAGTTGCAAGAAAAGTTGAACAATGGCCGGTTTGGATGCTATGCGACAGAGCAATAACCTCCCAAATTAAGACCCAACGCAAACAAAAAACCTAATATCCCGAAAGGGATATTTTTCTTATTTTAATATTTATGATAATCTGTAATTATGGCTTACAAAGACCTGATAAATCAGCGGAAAAAAGATTTTGAAGCAGTGTTTGAATTTGCCAAAAATGAAGCGGCGGGCATCAGAACCGGCCGGGCAAGTTCGTCACTGGTTGAGG
>MGLG01000012.1:360-477 GCA_001795975.1 Candidatus Yanofskybacteria bacterium RIFOXYD1_FULL_42_10 | reverse complement strand
CTATATTGAAGGGATTGTTTCGGCTTTGCAAAAAACCGGCGCCGGAGCCAATCCGGTTGTTGACAGGGACGCCATCAGAATTAACTTGCCGCCGATGACCGAAGAATACAGAAAAGA
>MGLG01000012.1:208-309 GCA_001795975.1 Candidatus Yanofskybacteria bacterium RIFOXYD1_FULL_42_10 | reverse complement strand
GCGCTGGAGAGAACAGGCATGGGAAGAAATTCAAGAGCAAACCAGAGCGGGAAAAATTAGGGAAGACGATAAATTCAGGGCGAAAGACGATTTGCAGAAAT
>MGLG01000012.1:0-100 GCA_001795975.1 Candidatus Yanofskybacteria bacterium RIFOXYD1_FULL_42_10 | reverse complement strand
ACTGATGGTTATTCATGAGTTCGGCCATTTTGTTTTGGCTAAAAAATTCGGAGTCAAAGTTGAAGAATTCGGAGTTGGTTATCCGCCAAGAATTTTTGGC
>MGLG01000011.1 GCA_001795975.1 Candidatus Yanofskybacteria bacterium RIFOXYD1_FULL_42_10 | reverse complement strand
TCCGTTTTTCGTACTTTCAATTATATAATTATAGAACATAATCCAATAAAAATTCTACTACGGGATTCATATTTATATCACATATTTCCCATTTTCAGTTTGGTCTCTTACGATCTGGCCTTTTTCCATAGTGATCACGCGTTTACCGACGGTATTTACGATCTTGTCATCGTGGCTGGCTAAAATAATGGTCGTTCCAAGTTCGTTTATCTTCATTAATAATCTTATCACATCGTGGCTGTTAACGATATCAAGATTTCCCGTCGGCTCGTCAGCCAAAATAATCATCGGCCGATGGATAAGCGCCCGAGCAATGGCGAGCCGCTGTTTCTCCCCGCCGGACATTTGGTGAGGGAAACTTTTAGCCTTTTCGCTCAAACCGACAATATCCAGAACCTTGGGCACGATGGTTTCTATTTCTTCTTTTTCCGCTCCGCAAACTTCAAGCGCAAAAGCTACATTTTCAAAAGCGTTTTTTGCGGAAAGCAATTTAAAATCCTGAAAAACCGTCCCGATTTTCCGCCGCAAAAGAGGAATGGCGTTGCCGGAAAGTTCGGATAAATTAACGCCGTCCAAAACAATCTCTCCGCTGGTCGGCGTTAACTCCTTGGTCAATAAGCGAAGAAGGGTGGACTTGCCCGCCCCCGACGGCCCGACAAGAGAGACAAATTCGCCACCCTTGATTTCCAAATTAACCTTGCGCAAGGCCGTAAAGTCATCGTCATAAACAGCTGAAACATGTTTGAATTGAATCAAATTAACTTGTTAGCTTGTTAATTGTTAGCTTGTTAATTGTAATTTTAAAACTTAACAAGATAGCAAGATAACAAAATAGCAATTACTGATGGCCGCTTTCAGCGGCAAGAAACTTCTCCAAATCCCCCTCCAAAACCTTGTCCGGCTGGGGTGATTTAATTCCGGTTCTGTGATCTTTGACCATCTGATATGGATGCAGAACATAAGACCTTATCTGGCTTCCCCACTCTATGCCTCCGGGCGCCGTTTCGGATTTCAGTTCCGACAGTTCTTTCACTTTGGCCTCCTCCATTTTCTTAGCAAGGCGGGAATACAATATCTGAACGGCTTTTTCTTTGTTCTGGGCCTGCGACCTTTCCGACTGGATGGCAACGGCAATACCCGTGGGAATATGGGTAACTCGGACCGCCGTTTCCAATTTGTTTACATTTTGCCCTCCGGGACCGGATGAACGAAAAGTGTCAAATCTCAAATCGCTCTGGTTTATTTTGACCTCTTGCGGAATTATTTCCGGCAGTATTTCAACAAGAGCAAAAGAAGTGTGCCGCAGGCTTTTTGCCGAAAAAGGAGAAATCCTGACCAATCTGTGAACTCCTCCCTCACCTTTCAGTATATCATAAGCGCCATCGCCCGTAATCTCGCAAGAGGCGTTTTTAATTCCTTTTTGTTCCCCGAATGACTGATGCACAATAGTAAAACCCCAGCCCTTCCGCTGGGCAAACCGTTGGTACATCCTCAAAAGCATTGATGCCCAATCCTGCGCGTCCACCCCTCCGGCGCCGGAATAAACATACAGAAGCGCTCTCTTTTTGTCGTAGTTAAACACTTTTACATTATATTCTTAACGGGAATTTTTTCAATTCATGGACAGAATCTAAAGTTAATGTTATATATTAAACATTCTTTGATAACTTTGGAGGGTTTATGAATAGTAGTTCTGTATTAGGCAACTTAGTGCTTTCGCATCTCCCCGCCAATTTGACTACCGGACTAACCGGATTGGTAGGAAAACTGGATGACATAGCAACCAAACTCGGCGAAATAGTAGAAATTCTAAAAACCATTGATAAAAAATTAAACGATCAAAATCGCACAAAACAAAAAACCGTTCGCCGCACTTATCCAAAAAACACCTAACCGGTGTTTTTAATTATCTTGGAGCCGCCTCCCAGATTTGAACTGGGGACCTCCACTTTACGAAAGTGTTGCTCTACCAGCTGAGCTAAGGCGGCCTAATATTCTCCATCCTATCAAAAAACACCTTCCCGCGAAAGAGCTTTGATTAAAAATAAAATCGGCCCCCGTCGGCCGATTTTATGATTTTAAAAATCTTTCCGTTTTATAAAAATAATGGTCAAGTTCTGCGCCCCATCTTTTGCTTTTGAACATGTCTGAATCATTTCGGTTCAATAGTTTGGAGAAGGTAAAAATAAATTTAGCCCGCCAATATTTAAAGCTGAAAAGAAGCGCGCCCGATAAAGAATCAAGCTTTTCTATATCTCCGTCAATCTCGCTCAACAGCCATTGGTCAAAATTCATCATTCTGTAAGGCGCTCCGGCTTGCCATGACTTAAAAATATCCTGGCACAAAATTCCGGAGAAGCTTATATTATCGGCGCCGCAGACGGCAATAATCCCCACACGGTCGGACGGAACTCTTTCTTTGGCAAAAACATTCGCCAAAGAAAAACTGAAACAGGAATTATTTATGATTAAAACGGGGGCTTTGTGTTTTTTAACAAGTTCGGCGAGTGACTTATGCAAGAATTGCCTTCCTCCGCCGTATGCCCAGAATCCCTTTTCGCCATGGCCGTTATATATCAAAAGAAGCGGCTGACCGATATCTCCTTTTGAAAAAGCGTTGTCCAGCATTTTGAAAAAAGTCCCTTCGGGAATCCCGCCGGGACAGAAACACTGGACCGAACTGATAAGCAGTTCATTTCTGCAAAACGATTCGCAAAATTTTGAGTCGTCCAAAAACATCCGCTCGTCTCCGGAAACAATTATCACCCTTGGCATTTCCGCCTCCTATCCGGTTGTCAGGGAACTATGGAATAAGATATAACAGAAAATTTAAAAAATGAGAAGGAAATCTGAAAGTCAAATCTTGGAGCGAGAGACGGGAATCGGACCCGCATATCTTGCTTGGGAAGCAAGCGCACTACCACTATGCTACTCTCGCTTATTCATTTAAATTTAAAAGCTTATTTTTAAAACCGGCTAATTTAGAAAAAATATGTTTGAACAATCGCCCGTCAGAAGCGTTAGCTGAAATAGAGGCGGTTTTGGCGCCGTTGTCTCTGTAAACGAATATCACTTCTTCGTCCGGCGCTTTGTAATTTAACTTTAAACGCGCTTCTTTTTCAAGAAATGAAGGATTGTCAAAATGCGACAAAAATTCGCTTAATTCATTGTTTGTCTTTTGAACATTGCTTATTTTCGCTTCAATCCCCATTATTTCTTTGTCAAAAGCTTTTTTATTATTTTCAACCCCCAACCATGACAAAACCAGCCAGCCGGCAATAAAAACAACGGCAATGGAAAAAAATTTAGAATTAAAAAGCTTGCTAATCACGGTAAAAAAATGTAAATTTAAACAAACTTGCAGATTATGTTTAATAAAAAAGCTCTAAAAATTATTTCGGTAATCGTCGCTATCGTTACCATTTTGGGCATGGTCGCTTTTCTCTTATTCCCTCTATTTTAGCAAGCAAGGAGCAAAATGGAAATTCTTATTTACATTTTGCCCGAGCGAAGCTAAAAGGTAGAATAACCCTTTTAACACTATCTTTTCAACATTTTAAGAAAAACCTCCTGCGGGAGATTGACTCTGCCCGCTTCTTTCATTTTTTTCTTGCCCCGTTTTTGTTTTTCCAAAAGCTTCATTTTGCGGGTTACATCTCCGCCGTACAAATACCCGGTAACATCTTTTCTTCTTGCCCTAATTGTTTCCCGGGCAATAATTTTACCCCCGATTGCCGCCTGTATCGCCACCTCAAACCATTGCGGCGGAATTGTTTCCTTTAATTTGGCGGCCATCATTCTTCCCTCATAATACGCATTCTTTTCGTGAAGAATTTTGGAAAACGGTTCCACCAGCTCGCCGGAAATAAAAATATCCAGACGCACCAGTTTATCCGTTCTCATTTCTTTCAGTTCATGTCCCATGGAAGCGTAGCCCGAAGAAACGCTCTTTAATTTGTCGTAAAAATCGGTAATCACTTCCGCCAACGGCACATCGTATTTCAACAAAACCGTTCCTTTGCCCAAATAATCGGTCCTATTATAAATGCTTCTTACCGAAGAAACTAATTCCATCACATTGCCCATATAAGCCGAGGGAGTGAGAATTTCCAAAGCGACAATCGGCTCAGCGATGGAATTGATTTTTGAAAAATCCGGCAACATCGCCGCTGAACGGATTTTAATCTTTTCTCCGTTCTTCATCTCAACCAGATATTCCACCGACGGCGAAGATATTATCAAGGACAAACCAAATTCGCGTTTTAATCTCTCCGAGATAATTTCCACATGAAGCATCCCCAAAAATCCCAGGCGGAATCCCCTGCCCAAACCGGCCGATGATTCAGGTTCATACGATAAAGAAGCATCGGTTAATTTTAATTTCCCCAAAGCGTCTTTAAGCAAATCGTATTCTTCTCCATTTTCCGGAAAAAAACTCGCAAAGACCATCGGGTTGGGTTCTTTATAGCCCGGCAACGGATGAAACGAGGACGAAACCGGATCATTGGTAATCGTGTCGCCGACCCTAATCTGCCCCGGATCTTTCAGACCGGTGGCGATATATCCGATATTACCGGCAACCAATTCCAAAGTTGCCGAAAGAGCTGGAGCAAAAAATCCCGCTTCAATCACTTCCGCCTTGGCTCCGGTCGCGCTTGCCATAATCTTGTCTCCCCGCTTCACCGACCCGCCAAAAATTCTTACAAAAGCAATCACGCCTTTATAAGTGTCAAAAACAGAATCAAAAATAAGCGCCCTTAACCGGCTGTCAGTCGACGGCTTATCGTCAATAACAGGCGGAGGCACATCTTTTATTATTTTTTCCAGAATTTTGTCTATATTCGTTCCATTCTTTGCCGAAACTTCAAGAACATCTTCGGAATCAATGCCCAACAGAAACGCCAGCTCTTCTTTGATTTCTTCCGTCCGAGCGTTGGGAAGATCTATTTTGTTTATAACCGGAATGATTTTGAGATTTTGAGCTTGAGCCAAATGTAAATTCGCTAAGGTTTGCGCCTGAATGCCTTTTGAAGCGTCCACCAAAAGCACCGCTCCTTCAACCGCCGCCAAAGAACGGGAAACTTCGTAAGAAAAATCCACATGACCCGGGGTATCAATCAGATTTAAGATATAATCTTGCTCTTGTCCATTGTCTATGGTCAATAGTCTATAGCACATCCGCACGGGCTGAAGTTTGATTGTTATCCCCCTTTCCCGCTCAAGCTCCATCTGATCCAAAAATTGCTCCTGCATTTTTCTTTTTTCAACCGTTTTAGTTAATTCCAAAAAACGATCCGCCAAAGTGGATTTTCCGTGATCAATGTGAGCGATGATGCAAAAATTGCGCGTGTTGGATAAATTCATAGAAACTAACAGGCAAGACCTTTTAACAGGTCTTGCCTGTTAAAATAGCGAAAATGCTACTTGAACAAAACACCGATTGAAGTGTCTCTTTCCAGGGCGCCGTTTAATATATATTTATCTCCTATTTTATTCAAGGTCGGTTCGGAACTTGTTATTTCCAAATTATCGGGTTTATTCATCACAAATTCAAAGTTTTTTATTTCAAAACCGGGCTGTTTTTGAACCAGTAATTCATATTTGCCGTTTTGAATTTTTAGCGGGACGGCATATTCAACAATGATAGTCTTTGTTTCTCCGGGCTCCGTAATCATCCAAAAACCAAATTCTGTTTTTCCGGATTCTTTAAATATGAAAACCTCATTCTCACTGTCATAGTAAGCGCTGGATTCAAATTTAAACAAATCATCGTCTGTTTTAAAAGATTTGTCGTAGTTAATAAGCGGTTTGTAATTTGGCTTGGAATTTCCGGTTATGCTGATAAGTTCGGAACCTTCCGGCACTAATACTCTTACGAAAGCCGGGTTTATTTTGTTATAAAAACCATACTCGGTTTCTCCGCCGTTATGTTGTCTGACTAATGAAAGTTCGTGCTTAATGCTCCTGCTCTCAATCGCGGTGTCTATTTTAACGGAAGAATCGATCATCGCATCCGTCTTGGAACCCTTAACATTTGCCAGCGTCACCATAAGATAATCGGCGCTTGTTTGTTTAACCGCTCCGCTAAAACCTTTATCGGCCGAAAAACTTTCTAATCCAAGATCCCGGAAATACATCAAAATATCCTTGCTTTCAAGGCTTGCGACTAAAATATTAAAAATGTTCATCCATTTTCCCGAATCGGCCAAGTATAATTTTTTAAGTAATTCAGGAGCCAGATCCATCACAATTTGTTTCGGCTTTTTGCGGTCGCCTTTGTATTCCACTTGATCCTGAACGGTGGTTATCAGATTTTCACTATTCAAAACAACACCGTATTGCGGCATTTCCACCGAACCGACAATATCCAATATTTTTGAAACTATTTTGGGATTAACGGTTATCACTCCGTCTATGTCATAACCGGCTTCCTTTTTAAAAAATTGAGATATCTTGGCCGCCGAGGACGGAAAATCAACAAACCAATTCGCGTCTCTCATCCCCCATGCGGGAGTGATATGCTGCAGCTGAAGAGGCGGAATAATTAAATCTTTGAGCTGTCCGTCAAGATTATACGAGTCATCGGCAAAAAAATCCTGCAGTTGGCCGTCTTTAAATGAAATCACGCCGTAACTTCCCGGAAATCCCCCGGTCGGTCTTAACTCATTGGAATTTTGGAACAAAAGAAGATATTTTTTTGCTCCTTTTGTCCCGATCAAATTTTCTAAAAATTTTGAATAATCAGTCGCCTCGCTGATTAATTTTTCAAAAAGAGGAAGCTTGGCGTTCAGTTCCTCAATGGCCGGTTTTTTGTCTTCCGGAATATCGTCAATCTCAATATCCGCCAAAAGCGCCCGCGCTTTCTTTATATTTTTTTTGGAGAGAGACAATGATTCTCCCAATGAGCCCATAATTTTTGATACGGACATTCCGCCTGATTCTGAAGGGTTCAAAATTAACCCCGTCTTGGCAACGGCTCCGATAGCGTCAGACATGGCCTTGCCGGAATTAGCGATTAATTTTCCGGCGGCAATTATATTTTTTGCCGATTTTAATTTTCCCGCTCCGGGAAATTCGGCGATAAAAGAACTGATCGACGCGCCCATAAAATTTAGCCGTTCTCCGGCTTTGGAAAATTCTTCGTAAGCACGGGCAAAATTATCGGAAGCGGAAACAAAATCAAAATTTTTAAGATTCTCTTTCGCGGTTTCTATGCTTTTTGCGGCCGCGCCACCTTCTTGCGCCAATTCATTTTTTACATTAAATCCGTATTGCCCGAAATAAAATGCGCCCAACGAAATCGCCAAGACCGCTAAAATTCCGGTTGAAGATAGAGCGGACAATTTAATGCCGAATTTTGGGGACCGTTCTTTCGGTTTAAACTGTTCCGTCCAAAAATTAAGTTCGGGAGATGACTGAATCGGGTTCGCCTTTTCCAGATTTGTCGTATTAAAAATACTGATTTCTTTTAATTCTCCAGCGATAACCCCGTCGCCGGCCAGTTTTATCGGTCTTCTCATCTCGGCAAGAATCGGCTGATAATCATCCATTCGGCGTTGCTCAAGATGACCCTGAATTTTATCGAATGGGTCATCGCCGAGCGCAACTTCAGCTGAAGCAAAAATAGGCGTCGCTTCTTCTTCGTTTTGAAAGTTATTTCTTAATATCGGCTTATATCTCGGCTTTGAATCGTTTTTACTGATAATTTCTCCGCCGACGGAAGCAATTTCAATATGCGGATTAAATTCTGAACTCAAAAAATTCTCCAGCTCTTCTTTCTCGCTGATATGGGGAACAGTTTCTTTGGAGACGATTTGCGGGCTTGCGATTGGCGCAATTGCTATCACAACATTTTCATTTTCAATTTTCGTTCTGTTTATTTTTATTGGCGCCTTGTTGTTTTTATTTCTTAATTTTATTACGGGACTAACAAATGAGATTTTTGCAAAATCAACAGCACCGGTTTTGTCTACCGGCCTGACATCAAACATCGCCCCTAAAATCCTATTCCTTGTCGGGGGCATCCGTATAATTAGAACGCCGCCTTTGGCGTCCGTTTAATTGGTTCGCTCAAGTTGAATGTAAACTTATTTACATTCAACCCTTACTGCCAATTATAACCTAAAAATAAAATTTCCCGTGTGGACTACTCGGCTCTGCCGCTATCTCTTTTTCATCCCAAGCAAGCGTATGAATTTTAAGTTCCAAAACAACCCCGCCTTTCTTCAGCCCGCTTCATAAGGGCGGGGTTGTTTTTTCACAAAAAACAGTTCTATCCTTAAAACCCGCTCAAAGACTCATCCCGTACGAAGCCGCGGACTTATCCCGCATCCTACTTCGTTCGGGACTCATCCGCTTGCTTGGATTTCAACGGCTCAACGGTAATTACCGTTGAGCCGTTGATTGCTTGGTAATTTAATAATAGTGAAAGAAAGTCCCTTTCCCCGCTTCCTTGATCCGTAGCCAAGCAAATAACTCAGAAACTCTCCTCTTTCTCTCCCCCATGCCTTGCATAGATTTCCCTCCCCTATGTCCAGTGTAGGGGAGGGAATCTTTGATATATAAGCCTTTGTATTATTCCCTTGAATCTTTTTGTCTGAACATCGGTTTCAAATATAAACCTGCTCTCCCCTAGGCAAGGCCTAGGGGAGAGCAGGCGGAGGGCGTGGCATAAATAAATTGTTGATTGCTATCTTGTTGATTTAATTCTTAACAATATAACAAGCTATCAAGATAGCAATTCAAAATCAGAGGGCACCCCGAAGCCGTTAGGGAGGTTGCGGGGTGATAAGAAGTATGGTTGTTGAAGCGGGGGCGGGAGCGATGGTTTAGATAAAAAGAAAAGCTCCGGAAAGTTCCGAAGCCTTTGGTTAAACGCGGTTCTCAATTATCATTCAAGCCGACGCCTCTGATGAAAAAGAACAGGAGGAGATATGAAAGTTTAATTGCTACCAAAGCAATCACCCACATATTTTTTTCCTAACATCCCCATTCAAAATATTGAGGAGTGTTTTCTTCTTTTTTGGTTTCTTTTTTGGGGGGAGGATTTATCCTCGCCTGATATTCTTTTTCCAAATCAATCCCGCAGTAGGGGCAATTGGAAATATTCGGTAAAAGAAAACTGCCAAAATCAGTCATTACACGCCAGGCAAAAGAAATATGTGAAAGATGGATCTCTTTGTATTGATACCTTAAAAGTTCAAAAAAAGAAGGTTTTTTATCGCATATATGGTAGGAAGCTTCTTTGCGATTGGGATCACTAATGAAAAGAAATCTATTCTCCTTAATTTCAATGGGCATTTTTACCTCCTAAACCTGATTTGAGTACTAATTATATGTTAAATTAAAAACTATTCTTTGTCAACCCTGCACACCAATCGGGCATAAATGGTTCAATAAATGCCCGATTGGTGTGCAGGAAACGAAAAGACCCCCGGTTTCTTCGCTTGTCAGTGCACTGACAAGTTTCTACCGATAGGGTCTAGAGATTTCTCATGTTTTACGACCAGAGAAAACTCTGAAAAAGGTTGGTCGGTCCCGTCAGGGACATTTTTGTTTGAGACCACCTTTTGTGGTCTCTGGGGCTCCTGATAAGGAGCCCCTAGAATTCCCCGAAAGGCGACGGCAGTGCCCTGTGTAGGTTGGCAATGTTTGACGCGCAACCCCAGCTTCTGCCGTTCACCCCTTCGGGAGGGGTTCGTTGGTACACCGTTCAACCCGGTGTACCGCCCGCTGCCATAGGCCCTCCTTTTTTTATATGGATGGCCCTCCATCCGCATGAAAACTTCCTTCTTAAGCCTATCCTTCGATTATACTCCTTCTATAAATAATGTCAAGCCCTTATCATGCTCCAATTATACCTAACAATTTAACGAGTGCTCCGTCGGGCCTTTTTCTTCGGTCTTCTGATTCAGAAAAAAGCCCGACCTGCGCTACTTAGACAATCTGATAAATTTAAACAAAAATGCTTAAATTTATCAGATCTTTGGATAGCTGACACTCTGCCGAGGAAAGGTCAAAGGAATAAAGCATAGCCTCCTGCCCCTCTTTCATCCGCTGTGGGGAATTTTAAAATATCCGCGACGCCCCGCCCTTGGCGGGGCAAGCCGAATAGCAAATTCCAATCTCCGCCTTGGCGTGACCCCGCAATATGCGGTGGCTGTTCCGAGCATAAATTAAATAGATGATTTTTTTTAAAAAAAATCATCTATTTAATGCGAGTCTTGGAATTTGCGTTAAAAAAGGAGTCCGGATATTAAAATTCCAGGCCGGAGGCCGGAACATTCGGATGAAAAGGGGCAGAGGCGAAGCTTGATGGAGTTGTGCCCAAAATATGAAGCAGACGAAGTTAATTTACTTAGTCAGTACCTCCAGTGTCTTCTCCGCGCATTTTTGCCATGAAAATTGTTGAGACCTTGCCAGTCCTTTTTGAATTAAATTACCTCTCAAATTTCGGTCATCCAATAAACTCTTAATCGCCGAGGCAATATCGGAAACATTATACGGGTCAATTAAAAAGCCAGCATCCCCGACTACTTCCGGCAAAGAAGAATTATTTGATGCCACCACCGGCGTCCCGCACGCCATCGCTTCAAGTGGCGGAAAACCAAATCCTTCAAAAAAAGAAGGATAAACAAACACCGATGCCAAACCGTAGTAGCATGGTCTTGCTTCATCGCTGATATAATCTTTAAAAATTATCTGACTGCGATACGGCGACTTATCGGTTTCTTTGAAAATATCTTCGCAAAGCCAGCCTCTTGAACCGACTATGACCAAATGCATATCATTCAATCCGCCAGCCGGCGGATCGTCAGAAGACTTTAAAAGGTTGAAGGCCTTGATTAAGCCGGCGACATTTTTCCTCGGTTCCAGTTTTCCCAAAAACAAAATAAATTTTTCGGGCAATCCCGCTTGTCGACGAAACAATTCCAATCTTTCTCGAGACGGTTTCTGTATCGTTGGCGAAATACCGGAATAAACCACTTCAATCTTCATTGGATCTATGGAATAGTATTTGGCCAAATCATTTTTTGTTGATTCGGATACGGCGATAATGCAATCGGAAAACTTAGCCTGCCAAGAAGGGTTCATGCCGAAATTGTGCCAAAATCTCTGTTGCCGGGTAAAAAATTGAGGGAAATATTCAAAAGAAAGATCGTGAAAAGTCGTCACCCTTTTCACACCCGGAGACAGCGCTGAAATAAAAAAATGAGGCGAGAAAAAAACATCAACTCCGCCCAACAATTTGTCTATTTTGGGAAAATTTAAAAAACGCGAAGAATAAAAAATACAACTGTTGGGAAGGCGGAATTTTTTAACTTCAACATTAGGCAAGCTCAAAAAATCGTAATTGTTTAATTTCTCACCAAATGAAGAAAAAAATAATTTAAATTTTATTCGTTTATCCAAGGGCAGCATATGGGCAAGCAAATTCTCGGCATATTCCTCAATGCCGCTTTTAAATTTAGAACCCAAAACCCTGATATCAATGCCGATAATCACAAAAAGCATTGTTATATTGTTATATTATTATATTGTTGAAATCCCAACAGGATAACAATTAGCAAAATAGCAATTAGCTACTATTGTAAAATGGTCGCGAGCTTATAACAAAGCCGGGGTAATTTAATAATTATCAACCAACAATTTTTGTATTTTTTCTTTAAAAACCGCAATATCAAATTCTTCGGCGCGGGCGCGGCAAACCGCCCGATTAAAATTCTCCGGCTTAAAATTTTTCACGGCTTCATTCAGCGATTCTTCGGTTTGCTTGTCAAAAAAAAGTCCGGTTTGATTTTCCGTCAAAGTTTCGGCCGCTCCGCCGCCGCGATAAGCAATTACCGGCCGGCCGGACGCTAATGACTCCAGCGGGACAATCCCAAAATCTTCTTCTTGGGGAAAAATGCAGGCTTTGGCGCGAGAATAAAGTTCCGCTAATTTCTCATCGGAAACAAGACCCAAAAATTCTGTGTTCGGTCCCGCCATCCTTTTTAACCGCTTCAGCTCCGGCCCTGCGCCGGCTATTTTAAGAGGCAGATTAAGTTTGTTAAAAACTTTAATCGCCAAATCAAATTTTTTGTAAGAAACCAGCCGGCCGACCATAAAAAAATAATCATCCGTATCGCTGGATATGTGAAATTTGGAAGTATTGACCGGCGGATAAATTACCGCGCTCGGTTTAGCATAATATTTGCCGATTCTCTCTTTGATAAAATTGGAAATTGTCCAAAACTCATCAACCCTGAAAGACGCTTCCCTGTCCCACATTCTTAAATACGACGCAAACGGCGGAATGATTTTTTTAATAATTTCCGGATATCCTATATCTTTAATGAATTGCTGGCTTTCGTCCCATAAAAATCTCGGCGGAGTCAAACAATAACAGATGTGCCGAGTCTGCGGTTTTGTTATTATTCCCTTGGCAAAAGACGCAGAAATTGAAATAACCAAATTAAAATCTGAAAAATCAAATAATTCTATCGCCAAAGGCATCAGCAACGGAAAAATCCGGTGATGTTTTTTAGCAAACGGAACTTTCTGCAAAAAAGAAGTTCTGATGATTCTATCTTTAAAAACCCCGCCGGTGGCATTCTCGTCATATAAAAGAGTGTAAATGGGGGCATCGGGAAATAAAGAACACAAAACCTGGAGCAAGCGTTCCGCTCCTCCGAACTGATTTAAATATTCATGAACAAAGGCGATTCGCAATTGCTATCTTGCTATCTTGCTATCTTGCTATCTTGCAATTAACAAGATAACAATTAACAAGATAACAATTTGCCTACACGGCCGACCTGTCATTAACCATTTTCCAAATCGTTTTCAAAATAATTTTAAAATCAAGCAATAAAGACCAATTCTCAATATAAAAAACATCCAAAGCCACTTCTTGGTCAAACGGCAAATCGGAACTGCCGGAAACTTGAGCAAATCCGGTGGCTCCGGCTTTGATAGCAAGAACCCTCTTGTGATCTTTTCTATATTTTTCTATCTCATCAGGCTGATGAGGTCTTGGTCCGACCAAACTGATTTCCCCTTTAAAAATGTTCCAAAATTGAGGCAATTCATCTATTCTGTATTTTCTTAAAAATTTCCCCACTCCGGTAATTCTCGGGTCGTTTTTGATTTTAAACAACGGACCGTCTCGTCTTTCGTTGAAAGTCGCGAGATATTGTTTTAATTCTTCGGCATTTTGAATCATTGATCTGAATTTTAGCAAATTAAAAATTTTATTTTTGCTTGTTCTTTTTAATCTGACAAAAACAGGACCGGCGCTTTCCCACTTTATCGCAAAAGCGATAACCGCAAAAAACGGCAAGAGAATAATCAGCCCCAAAAAAGAAGCAACAATGTCTATTATTCTTTTAATCACTTTTCCCCATCCATCCAAGGCGGTTCTCTTGAGTTCAATTAAAGGCAGACCGTTCATTATATCAATGTCAAAATTATTCGTAAGGGTTTGGAAAATATTGGGAATAAATTTAAAGATTAGATGATTTTCTTGGCATAAATCAACCAATTTTATGATTTTATCAGCCGGATAATCTGGATTAGCAAGAATAATTTCATTAACGCCGGAATCCTTGATTATCTTTTCTATCTCATCAATATTAATATCTGAAAAATGACTGATTAATCTGTGCCCCGACGACGGATTATTTTTTATGTCCTGAATAATCTTAAGGGCGGTTTCATCGTTGCCTATCACCAGCGAACGATTGGCTCCAAAATCATATTTGGCGACAAACAATTGCCGGAAATAACCGACCGCCAAACGGCCGGCAAACACAAATAAAACCGCAAAAAACCAGCCGCCCAAAACCAAAAACCGAGAATTAAAAAGCTCCTGTCGCAAGAAAATATAAATTATTACCAGCATCACGCCGGCAGACGAAGCAATCAGTATTTTAAAAAATTCTTCCACCCGGCTTATTTTTATTTTTATTGAATACAGTCCGGAAATCGCGTAAGCCGACAGAAATAAAAATGAGACGAAAATTATCAGATAAAAATATTTTGAAAACGGCAGATTAAATTCAAAAAGCACCGGCCTGACGACATCCAAAATTCTAGTTCGTAAAATATAAGTGATAATTCCCGCCGCCATTAACATGGCAAAATCAACAGGAAGCTTAATTATCGTAAAAAATATATTGGAATTTCGCATAATTTATAAATATGAACAGCAAGTGATTAACAAACAGAAACTATCACAAAAATAAGCTTATTTCAATCAAAAACTCTCCCGTTAAGGCGGGAGAGTTTTTGATTGTTCTCCAAACAATAAGCCGAATTCTGTCTATGCATCGTTTATAGATGCCGAGGCAATTATTTATCTGCGATGTATATTGCTACACACCTGAAGCGTTCTAACTTTTCGATCCGCCAGCTGGCGGACGCCAACTAACGAAACGCTGAACTTGCACTCCGGTAAGGATTTTGCCGTTTCACTTCCGATTTTTAAGCCCTCAATCGGAACTAAGCTGTAATCAATGATGAAATCATTAATTTAGGGTTTAGCTTCTCCGGCACTTTCGTGTCGAAGCGTCTCTGCTCGCACCTCTGGTCTCGCGACCGACGGGCGTTACCCGCTACCGTTTTTCCCGCTAAAGCGGGATTAGTGTTCGGACTTTCCTCCCATATACCCGCTGGGCATAAGGGCAATCACCTAGTTTGGAGAACTAATATAATTATACACTAAAAAAGATTAGATATCAAGCTTGCTGTTTTCTGCATCCAGCGCCTGATTAACCAGTTTATCGGCGCCGTGATTTTCCTCGCGGGGAATATGTTTAAAAATAACTTCGCCGAAATCCAATTTTAAATTCCAGGCATCCAAAAACAAGTTCCTGATGTTTTCTTCTTTTATTTTATATTCTCCGCTCAATTGTTTTACCAAAAGCTCGCTGTCGGCATGCACCTGAACGGAGCTGTTTTGGGCCTTCTCACCTCCTACCAAACTTTTCAGTTTTTTCAAAGCGAAAATAACCGCCGAATATTCGGCAACATTGTTGGTTGCTTTACCGATGCATTCTCCATATTCTTTCCGCCAGCCGGCGGATGCCGATTCAATAACAACGCCAAATGCCGCCGGCCCAGGATTGCCTCTTGAGCCACCATCGGTATGAATAAGAAAATGGTATTTCATGGACGATTTACTCTTTGCGATTAGCACTTAGCTTTTAGCGACTTGATACTTCTTATCTTAAAATACAACAAATTGTCTTTTAACGCCAAATGGCCGGCAACATTATGTTTTGACCCCGGCTTTATATTTTTAATCAAATGATCGTCAACTGATCCTGTTATTACTCCAGTTTCATCTTTGATAGCCACTTCCGTTTCATTCAAATATAAACTTGTATTTTTTAACATTAATAATGGTATCGGATT
>MGLG01000010.1 GCA_001795975.1 Candidatus Yanofskybacteria bacterium RIFOXYD1_FULL_42_10 | reverse complement strand
AAAGACGACGACCTTCCCGGTCATACTGACCATAAAAGTAGCCATCGTGCCCATAGTTCCCGTAATAACCATCATGGTAGACCAAATTGTGCACTTGATTGTCCCACCGAGCGCGGTCCAGTTGACCGTGCAAATTGTGAACCATATTCAGGTTTCCCTGGATAAGACTCTGTACCGGATTTGGGTTGTAATACTGCGCTTCCGCCGACGAAACACCAACAAAAAGAACAAACGCAACGAACACAAAAACGAATGCGAACTGTTTCATCTTGCCCTCCTTAGGCATGCCCATTTGGTGGGCAAAACATTGATTTTCAAGTTACGATTAGAAGCTACAAAGGGAACCATTGTAACCCCTAACTCATATTTTAATTATATCACCTTTTCATATAAATGTAAAGACCCGCAAAAAGCGGGTTTTTACAGGGTTTTTAGGTCTTATTATTTAGTTGGCGACGGAGTTGATTTAAGCTTTCTTTTCGGCGCTTTTTTAAATTCTAAACTCTTTTTCACTTTTTTCCAAAATGACGCGCTTAACGCATCCCTGAAAAACTTTTCCGTATAAAATTGTACGGGCAACGAAATTGAATCCATCGCATCCAATCCTTGAGCAATGAGAGATTTATTTGGCGCCGCAACATCTTCAACTAACGCTAAATTGAGAATCGGAGTCACCGTCCCGATTTCTAATTCTGCGAGTTCGGGAGTTTCAACGACACTAGATTTTTGGTTACTTCTTGGGTATGACCATTGGTCATTCTCGTAGGGAACAACTTTGGGTTTTCTAAGTATTGGGGCGACATGGTCCTTACATTTATAATCCTGAATAATATCAAACGCAATAACTTCGCCACTCCCATTTTGGGGAACTCCGGTTCCATTGTACCAAGCAATTCGATCCTGCGAAACAGATAGTTTTTTCTTCGTTTCTGGATACTTATGATATCCCCACCGCGCATTTGCATTGTTAAGTTTTTCAACGGCTAAATCAAGGAATTTCCAGTCTGAACACAAAATTTGTTGTTCTTTTTCTATATTTTGTAAAATCTTGTAAGCCTGATTCAAATCTGGCGTTGTGCTTGTATTAGACGAACACGCGTTGCCGCACATCGGGTCGCTGTACGAACCAGTTGGGTCTTCAACGCAACTGCCTTGAGAGTTGCAAGAATACTTCACTTCCGTGCCGGTATTTTTAACAGTCAGTGCAAATTGCTGAACTTTTGATTTTTTGGGAGAAGAAGAATCTTGAACTTGAATCTTGAATGTTTTGGAATCTGCCTTGGTCGGCGTGCCAGATAATAATCCGGCTGAATTTAGAGTTAGCCCCGCCGGCAACTTGCCGCTAATGATTGACCAGGCATAAGGCGCTGTTCCGCCGATAGCTGAAAGGCTTTGGCCATAAGCGGCGCCAACCGTCGCATCGGCAAGCGAAGCGGTCGTTATCGTTAAACCGCCTCCGCCATTGTCATCGCTAATTTTAAAATTTAAGCCAAACCGGATTGTTCCGCCTGATTTTAACTCTCCGCCGTTAGGCGAAATGCTTTGAAGAGATGCTGATATTTTCTTGCCGGTAGGAGAAAAAAGCCTAAAACCCTCAACGCTGGAATCAACTTTTAATTCCCATTTTCCGATTGTTCTGTTAAAAACTTTGGGCACACTGTTTATATTCAAATTCCCCTGATTATCTTCTTTGCCGTCTTTGAAAAATCTCCACACATCTTTTCCTGATTGTTCTTTGCCGTCAATTACAGGAACAATCCTGCCGGTATACAGCTTATTATCAAGCTTGCTTTCCACAACAAGGGTTCCGACTTTCTTCTTCACGGGCTTTACAATTACATAAACCGATGAGGTTGTCGTTTTGGATTTGCCGTCCTGTGTGTTGGTGGCTCTCAATGAAAAGGCGCTGCTTTTTGATATTTTAACTTTCAATTTTCCCGCCGGCAGTTTGCAGCCTTCGGAATTTTCTTCACAAATATTCTTCTGGCCGGCCGGGTCCTCGGCGCTTTGGGGGGTTAAACGGCCCTTGATTTCCATACTTGTAGCGTTAGGAACATTCCAAGAAAAAGTAATTTCATCACCCTCCGTAACTTTTTTCGCCGACCGAGCGCCGTTTACTTTAAAAGAGCTTATCTTGGGAGCAATGACACCATTTCCTCCCCCGCTCTTTTTAATCTCAATTTTAAACTCTCCGCTTATTTCATCGGTTTCATTTTGACCTATTCTGCTGAAAAGGGTAATTGTTCCGGTGGCTGTTCCCTCTTTGGCCGATTTGGAATTTATGCTTCTTATCGTAAAACTGCTTCCATAACTTGATTCGGGAGCCGTTAACCCAAAATCGGAAAGATTATTGGTTCCCAACTTCCAAAACGGTCTTTTCGCCGCATTGTTTGCCTTTATGATTCCGCTATACGGCCTGCCAGCCATTCCCGCTTTAAGGCCGGAAAAATCTATGGCAAGGTCGTTCTGATTAATTGGTAGGGTGTTTGGAGTAATTTCGATAGAAAAATTACCATATGCTTGCGCATAATTGCTGGCATCCACATAAACTACTACATTAGCCTTGCCTTCTTTTGTTGGAGTGCCGACTATCATTAATTCTTGGTCTGCCCCTGCCATTTTGTACTTCAATCCAAAATCAGAAATAGTATCAGCGGATGAGACAGACCATTTTGGCAAAAAGACCCCACCACCACGAGGTGACACTTTTAAACTCCCTAAATAAGGAACACCTACCGGCCAAGATTCGTGGAAATTAGTCTTTTCTATAATCAAAGGCAGTTGTTCCGCAGAACCATAATTAGACACCGATATTACGCCAAGAATTACAACGCCGATGATCAGGAGGGCAAACAAACTTTTTCTTTTGCACATGAGACATTACAAACACAGATTCTACGACACAAAAATCTCCATTTTTATGTTCAAAGGAAAATGTGTGAATTTTAGATCACAAATTTAATATATTAAGTATATAACTTTAATGCGCAAAAAAAAACGACTTATCCACCATGAATTTCAAAACTCGTTGAAGGCATATCTTTTGCAGGGGGTTTTGAGCTCGACGGTCAAGGCGAAGGTTTTAGTGCCGTGCTTTAGCCGGCACTGGAATCGCCTCAGCGAAAAATTCAGGATTTTTTAAGCTTCAAAAAATCCGTACCCGAAAAAAGATGTGCCGAGAAAGAGATTTGAAATCATGGATACTAAATATTTTTAAAATGCTTAATTTGCGCCACTCCCTTCTCCTTGTCAAAAGAAACCGAAACAATATCTAATTGCCATTCTTGCTCCGACTCATATTGCTTAGAGGCCAGAAAAGTTTCCGCCGTCCGCTGGACTTTTGCCATCTTCTTCCAATCCGCTCTTAATTCAGGTTCAAAACCTGCAACCACGCTCTTATTCGCTTTCACTTCAACAAAAACAACAATCCCCTCTTTTTCGCAAACAATATCTATTTCTCCCCACGGTTTGCGGTAATTGCGGGCTAAGATTGCGTATCCCCCTTTTTCCAAAAATTCCCCGGCAATTTTTTCCGCAACAAAACCTAATTCTGCTCGCTGAGTTATCATCCGCCAAAACTAACACCTTCCAAAATTTTTACAATAGTTCATGCGTTTTTTAAATTATTACCACCGCATGATTTAACGAGTGCTTCGTCGGGCGTTGCCCTCTTTATGGATTGCGTTTCTTCCCGCAAACATAAAGAGGGCACCCCGAAGCCGCTATGGAGGTTATAAGGTAAATCGAAGTGTGATTATTGAGGCGGAGGCGAAGTGATATCTTACATTATGCGACATAAATTTTATCCACAAAATTGGGTTGACATCTGCCAGTCAAAAATGATACTTTAGTATCTGTGATTCTCCCAAAGAGAATTTTTGTCTTTTGGGGAAATATTGTTCTTTTTTGTAGTTTTCCTTGGGTTTTTCTTTTTTAATAGAACTTGCGTGTTTGTCCAAGTTCAAGGCAAAATGCTTAAAATTTTGCGAGACATACATTTGTTATGTTGAGCAAATATTTTAAGCATTTTAACGAAGAAATTGGTCAAACCGCTTGCGGCTTGAGCCGCGATAGACCCTTAATCCGCCGTCCGCCTCCGCCAGTTGGCGGATAGCGGAGGCGGACGGGCTTCACGGCGAAAGCGCGAAAGTTCTATCGGAAACTTAATCTCAAACCTATTAGTACTCAAATCAAAAATTTGATCGCCATCGTAGCGGCGATTGCCGAACAAGACGGCAAAATGGCAAAACGAATTAAAAACTTATACCAAAGTCGTTTTTTTGGCGTTTACGGAACGCTTTTTTTAGTCATTTTGATAATAGCGCTAAAAGGCGTGAGCGGTGAAGGCCAAGCAAGTTTATTCAGCAATTTGGTTAAAAAATATGTGGAAGAGACATCGGCTTCGATGATAAATATCATTCCTTCGCAGAATCAACTCGCTTTTTTGACCAGTTCCGTTGAATTAAGCCAAAATAATCCTGGCAGAGGTGGAGATGAAGCGACAATGGAACCCCAAACAATCCAACAAAATTCATTATTGGCCAATAATCCCGTTTCTACCGATTTTGCGGATACAGAATTTAAACGCAGCCAAATCGTGGAATACACCGTACAAAAAGGAGATCTTTTGTCGTTTATAGCTTCGGACTATGGCATAAGCATGAATTCCATAATTTGGGCTAATAATCTCCGAGACGCCGACAGCATTAGCCCCGGACAAATTCTCAAAATACCGCCAGTTTCAGGAGTTATTCATACGGTTAAAAAAGGAGATTCATTGGCTTCGGTAGCCAAAAAATACGGCGTAGAAACTGACAGTATTCTTGAATTTAACTCTTTGCCTCAAGACGGCCAACTTCAAATAGGGGACGAAATCATAGTTCCAGACGGTCAGATTAAATCAAACGGCCTGGCTTACGGCAACAAGACAAGCGCTCTGACAGCAAGCAGATTCTCAAAATTACCGAGATTTAGCGATTTTACTCAATATTTTAGACCTCTTACCGGCGGTTATAATTGGAAAATCTTCCATGGCCGCAATGGTATTGATGTGGCAAAAGCATGCGGAACACCGATTTATGCCGCCGCCGCCGGAACGGTTGCGATTGCCGATTCTGTCGGTTGGAACGGGGGATTCGGAAAAGTCATTAAAATAACCCACAATGGCGGAATTGAAACAGTTTATGCTCACAACAGCAAAATTTTGGTAGAAGCCGGGCAAAATGTCCAAGGCGGGCAACAAATAGCCCTTATGGGAACCACCGGCCGTTCAACCGGTTGTCACTTGCACTTTGAAGTCCACGGGGCGCAAAATCCTTTAGCGTATGAATAGACACTCGGTTAGTCCCGTATTTCAGCCCATTTTTTATTTTTCCATACTCCAACTCACAATATAATTTAACGAGTGCTCCGTCGGGCCTTTTTTCTTCGGCCTGCCAGTAGGCAGGTTCAGAAAAAAAGCCCGACCTGCGCTATGTTTCTTTGATTGGAAATTGATGGTCTGCCGAAAGAGGTCAAATAAATAAAACAAGAATGATCCTTGTAAAACCAAGCCAACCCGCTACAAGTCTGAAATATAGAGCTAATCCTCGCTTTTTTAAAAAGTGTTTCGTATGGAACAGTTTAGTAAAAGAAAAAGACCCGCAAACTATTGCTAGTTGCGGGCCACGGATGTTATTGTCCTACTTCGGCATCTCGGGGGCCAACATGACCCCCAATTCCTTCGCGGCGAGCTCGGCGAGCTCGCGCTTTTCCTTAGGAGAAAGCTCCTTGAGCTCAGCACTGAACTCAAAGAGCGTCTCCCCCGGAAGAAGTCCGAAGAACTTCTTCAAAATCGCCGCGGGCCCCAGTCCCGCGGGTCCCATCGTGGTGTTTTCCATCTCTTTCCTCCTTGCTACTTGATGGTTGTTGTTGTTAACGAATGATACCGGCCATTTTGGCTACCTTTGGCTGTACCCCATAGTCCAAAGGGTTAAGGCGCTTCTTTAAGTGTATCACACACACCTACCATCTGTCAACCCCACCTTAAAAAGCACTGACAATTTCTATAAACTTGCGATGTTGATAGATTTATACGAAGAAGGGGCTACACATGGTAGCCCCTAACAATGTGAAATTAAAAACATAAAAAACTATTGTTACCTTAACATAATACAATAAAAAAACAAATTACCTCAAGACACATCAATAATCTCCAAGTGAAAATTAGAAAAACCCCGTCTAATCTGTTTTTCAATAATTCTGCTCCGACCGCATACCGCAGCGGGCATGGGAAGGTAATCACAAGGACAGTCCTTGTTTGTAGTTTGTACTTGTTTGTATTGTTTGTGCTCCCTTGTATTATTCTTTTGAATCTTTTCGCTTGAGCATCAGCTTCAAATACAAACCTATGTGGGGGCGGAGGGCGTGATATAAATAAATTGCTGACTGTTAATTGTTTTCTTGTTGATTGAATTTTAATTAAATTCTTAACAATATAACAAGCTATCGGGATAGCAATTTAGAATCAGGGGACGCCCCGAAGCCGCTATGGAGGTTATGAGGTAAATCGAAGTGTGATTATTGAGACGGAGGCGAAGTGATGTCTTACATTATGCGACTCTACTTTTTGTCCACAAAAATTGGTTGACAGGTGCCGGTCAAAAATGATATCTTTATATCTGTGATTCTCCCAAAGAGAATTTTTGTCTTTTTGGGAAGGATAGTTCTTTTTTGGCGGTTTTCCTTGGGTTTTCCCATTTTGAAAACTTAATTTTGGGCCTATTAGTACTCAAATCAAAAACTTTTTTATCCTCTTGGCGGCATTGGCCGAACAGGATGAAAAAATAACCAAACGGATTAAAAACTTCTATAGAAGCCGGTTTTTTAGCGTTTACGGAACGCTTTTTTTAGTCCTTTTGGTCATAGCGCTCAAGGGAGCAAGCGGCGAGGGCCAGACCAGTCTTTTCGGTAATTTGGTGAAGAAATATGTTGAGGAAACCGCCGCATCAGTTGCCAATTTCGTACCTTCACAGAACCAATCGGCTTTTGTCAGCGCTTCTTTAAAAAATAACTTTTCCTCCGATTACGGTCGGGGCGGCAATGAGGCGACGTTTGACCCGCAGACAATCCAACAAAATTCCTTATTGGCCAATAATCCGGTCTCTACAGATTTTGTTGAAAACAACGAAAAACGCAATCAAATCGTAGAATATACTGTTCAAAAAGGCGACCTTTTATCATTCATAGCTTCCGACTATGGCGTCAGTGTAAATTCCATAATTTGGGCAAATAATCTCCGTGACGCAGACAGTATAAGTCCAGGTCAAATTTTAAAAATACCGCCGGTATCGGGAGTTATTCATAAGGTAAAAAGGGGGGGCACTGTCGCTTCAATTGCCAAAAAATACGGCGCAGAGGCAGAAAACATTATAGAATTCAATGTTCTTCCCCAGGATGGGCAACTGCAGCTTGATGATGAACTTATCGTGCCGGATGGAAAATTAAAGGGTTCTGCCGCCGCGGCAATTGCAAAAAATTCAACATTTTCTCATTTGCCCAATTTGGGCGGATACTATCTCATACCGGCAACCGGCTATAACTGGGGCAGAATTCACGGTAGAAACGGCGTTGATGTCGCTAATTCTTGTGGAACTACCATACTTGCCGCGGCTGGTGGAACCGTAGCGATATCCGACGCTGTGGGTTGGAATGGGGGATTTGGCAAATTTATTAAACTTACACATCCTAATGGAACGGAAACCTTTTATGCTCACGCAAGCAAATTGCTTGTTTTAGCGGGAGAAACCATAGCCAAAGGACAAGAAATTGCCAAAATGGGCTCAACCGGCCGTTCAACGGGATGCCATTTGCATTTTGAAGTCCACGGAGCCAAGAATCCGCTGGCTAAGTAATGTTCCGCGCGGAACATTGAAAGTTGAAAATAAAAATGGGCTTTGGGCCCGTTTTTATTATAACGACACCCCGTGTCGTTATTGACGCATTTGTCCTGTTATTTTGGCGTTCTATAAGTAAGGCCCCGAGCGCCATCTTGGAAAGCTTGAATAAGTGAGACAATACTGCCGCAAGACAGAAAAAAACAAATTAATCTGTCTATGTTATTCCATTCAAAACTCGGGAGTTTGCTTAACCGCAGATTTTTCAAAGCTCCATAAGCAAGCGCCATTCCAATAAAATAAACAATAATCACAATCTTCCAACCAAGATTCATGGCCGCTCCTTTATTTTATTGAAATACAGGCAATTGAGAGAACTGCGACCAGTTTACTTTTTCTGCAAAAAAAAATCAATTTAAAATAAAGAGGGACAAATTTGAAATGTTCACCCCAATTCACTCAAAATCTTCTCATTTACCCTCAATTTTACCGCTTCGGCGATATGGCTTTCTTTTATAAACTCCGATTGCTCTAAATCGGCGATTGTGCGGGCTAATTTCTTTATTTTGTGATACGCCCTAAGCGATAAGCCCTTGGCATTTATGGCTTGACGCAAAAAATCCTCGGCATTTGGTTCCAAAACACAATGTTTATCAATATTTTTGTAATTTATTTCCGAATTATTATAAATTCCCGAGCCGACTTGCCGTGAGCTTGCCGAATCGGCAAACCTCGTAAACTGCATTTTTCTGGCATTGGCAATTTGTTCTTTTATTTCTTTTGTTTTCCTTTGGATTTCTAATCCGCTCTTGCCAAATTCCTCATTTTGTATCGTTTCGCGCGGAACATTTATCTGTATGTCAACCCTATCCAAAAGGGGACCGGAAACCTTTTTTCTATAACGCAAAACATTTATCGGCGAGCAAAGACAGACATTCCTTTCATCGCCATAATTCCCGCAGGGGCAAGGATTCATCGCCGCCACAAAAGTGAATTTAGCCGGTAAAACAACGGAGCTGGCGGTTCTTGATACAGAAATTGTACCCTCTTCAAGCGGTTGTCTTAAGCTTTCAAGCACATTTCTGGGAAATTCAGGTAGTTCGTCAAGAAATAAAACACCTCTATGGGCTAAACTTATTTCGCCCGGCCGCGGCCAGGCTCCTCCGCCAACCATAGCCGGCGCCGAGGTGGTATGGTGCGGATTTCTGAACGGTCGTTCAAAAGACAATGCTGAATCCTTGATTAATCCAACAGAACTATATATTTTTGCGACTTCAATTGCTTCATCAAATGACATCTTTGGCATTAATTCAGCCAATGCTTTGGCCAATAGTGTTTTGCCGGAACCGGGTGAACCGGACATAAGAATATTGTGAGCTCCCGCCGCGGCTACTATTAACGCTCTCTTGGCGCTTTCCTGACCTTTTATCATAAATAATGAGGTAATGCCTGTTTCAGTATTTTCGTTCGCGACAGAGGCATTTTGAGAGTTATCAGCGAGCATTGGCATGGTGCCATCCAAATAACCAACGACTTCTGATATGTTTTTCGCTCCAACCACATTCAATCCCCTTATTACCAAAGCTTCTTTCTTGTTGGAGTGGGGAACTATAATATCGCTAAAACCTAAGTTTTTAGCCAAAATAGCCGTCGCTAAAATACCGTTGGTGTGCTTCAAAGAGCCATCAAGCGACAACTCTCCGACAAAAAGTTTTTTTGATGAATCAAACTTGATTTGTTTGGTTTCCAGCAAATAACCAACGGCGATGGGCAAATCATAAGACGGCCCTTCTTTTTTCAAGTCGGCCGGAGCAAGATTTATAACGATTTTCTTGTGTTTTGAGTTGGGTGGCTTTAAGCCACTGTTTTTTATTGCCGAAGCAATTCTGTCTTTGGATTCTTCAACGGCTTTGTCGGGTAATCCGACAATATTAAAAGCATGAAGGCCGGGGTTGGAATCAACCTCAACTTCAATAACTTGAGCGTCTATGCCGCTGATGGCAGAAGAAAATATTCTGATGGACAAATTTAATCAAATCGTTCCCTCCTCAAAAATACGATAGATTAATTGGTTTTTCCGTAAGTACCGTCTTTTATTTTTTTCTTTGTTTCTTCTATCTCTCTAAGTTTTGTTTCTAATTCATTAACCATGGCCATATTGCTGTCTAAATCAACCGATTCCTGGATGTTTTCTTCATCTTCATCGCCATAATTTGGCACTCTTACTTCGTAATCTCCTTTAACGGCTGGGTTTTTGTTGGCTATCCGGTTAAGCTGATCCTTAAGAGTCTTTTCTTCAGCTTCCAAACTCTCGTAGAGTTTTTGTAATTCAT
>MGLG01000009.1 GCA_001795975.1 Candidatus Yanofskybacteria bacterium RIFOXYD1_FULL_42_10 | reverse complement strand
GTCCCGAAAGAGCTTACATGCCAACCAGTCTCATCAAAAAATTTATAATTCAAAGGATCCCTGAATAATATTTTCCTCCAGCAGTTTTTCCATCTTTTCCTTCCCCATGTATTCAGTAAAAATCTTATTCCATAACGCTTCTTGCTGATGGTAAAGGTATTTGATTTCCCCTTTTTTCACCAAAGACATTATCAGATCAATGAGATCGAAACTCACCAGTTGTACTTGCCCTGAGCTTGCCGAAGGGAAAAAATCCCCCACAAAATCAAGACCCGACCAATAGCCCAAACTTATATGGCCGTCATCCTCGCTACTTAATTTTGATAAAGCCGTCAGATCGTTGCTCACCTTGACCCAATGTTCGGCCTCTGGATTTAAATGAGGCAGAAATAAGCGAGGATCACTGACATTATCTTTTGCCAAATATCTCTGAATTATAAACCAAATGTTTTTATTTTCTTTGATTTTGTCAGCCATCATCTGTACCTCAAGCACATCGCCCCTCAAAAGCGATCTGAATTTTTCATTAAAATCTTTATCATTTAAAAACTTTCGGAACAAATCGGAATAAAACGGAACTTCATGCAAATAGTGCAATAATAAAGTTAAAAGCCTGGTCGTCTCGCCCGGCGTGTCTATCGTCAGCGGTATGATAAAAATCACTCCGTATTCCTTGAGATGACTCACATTGTGGTATTTTTTTTCAAGAAATTGGTCGGCAACTTTCAACCACTTCTCTTCCAATATTTTAATCTCAACTTCCCTTTCCTCAAAATCATCAGGAACAAGCTCCGAATATGCCGCGTCAAAAAAATTATGCATCCATTCGGTGCTTTGGGTAAATCTTAAAGCGCTTATCACCGAAGCAAATCCCTCTTTCTCAACCAATTCTTTGACATCGGTATAACCAAAATGTTTTAACAGATTGTCCGGTTTAAATTTTTCCAACAATTCAACAACCTTTTCCTTTTTTATAAATAAGCCCTTTGGCGGTTTAAAAATCTGAAAAATAATCTCGCATAATTTGCCACACGAATTAGACATTGCCATCTTGATAAGATCGGGCTTGTCCAACAAAGTGTTCAAATGTTCATCAAGATGAATCAAGCGATGAGTCAAAGCGGAATAAACATCTTCCGCCCTTGAATCGCGGGACAAATTCAATTCGGTCAAAGTTCTGTCAACCAAAATATCGTTTTCTTTGGCAATGGCTTCCATAATTCCGCTTTTTCCGGTTAAATCGCTCATTTTTTTATCCAAATCCAAAAGCACCTCCGGAGAAGTTCTCAATATGCGGGCAAGTTTTTGAAAAGAATCCGACAACTTCACTTGTTATCTTGTTATCTTGTTAGCTTGTTAAAAATTAAGACAAGATAACAATCAGCAAGATAGCAATTACCCGAGTTGAGTTTGTTCAACCTTGACCACTGGCCACGGTCCCCAATCGCCCTTTTTTAAAATTCCGGCCTTGGAACCGTATTGCGCCACCACGGAAGAAGCGTTTGCGGTGGCAAATTGCACCGCTTTAATTATATCGCCGGACCGGACATATTCGCTGATAAATCCCGCGCTGAAGGCGTCGCCCGCTCCTGTCCTTTCAACAATCGGAGATTCAGGAACTCCGGCTCGGTAAATATTTTTGCCGTCCGATACCACCGATCCGATCGGCCCCTTGGTCATAATAAAAATCCCGTCAACAATCCCATCCATAAATTTAAAAACTTCTTCTTCGTTTTTGTAATCAACGCCGGTCAGCCCCGCCGCTTCCTCCTGATTCATGGAAACAATTGAAAAATGTTTCAGAAGCGGTTTTAATTTTTCTAAACCATGAGCCAATTCTCCTCCACCGGGATTTGTTGCCAGTTTGATATTATTTTCCACCGCCCACGACACTGCTTTTTCCAATAAATCATAATGTCCACCCAAGCTATCCAAAAACAGCCATTTAGTTTCCAGCTTATCAAATGGAATTTGATTTACATCAAGATGCTGGCCTTCTCCTTTATATGACAGAATCGTTCTTTCCCCGCTTTCGCTAACTAAGATAGTAGAATAAGCGGTATGGTCGTCACCATGTTTCTGAAAATATCCAGTTTCAATGCCGATGCTGTTGAGCTCATTCAATATATCTTGTCCATTCAAATCCTCGCCGATAGTTCCGATGCACGCGGTTTTAAGACCCTGCTTAGCAAAGGTTGCCGCGGCATTGGTGCCTCCCCCGCCGGAAGCAAAAACCAGCTTGCTGATTTTATTTTTTGAACCAAGCCCCAAACACAAGGCCTGTCCGGTGGTAAAATCTTTTGTATCCAAAGATTTGGACCCTTCCGGTTTTATAAACACATCTCTTGTCGCCGACCCAATTGAAATAATGTCAAACATATTTTCGTTATTAAGCGGCTGGCATGTAAACTTTTCGAGCACGGCGTATCCGCCAGCTGGCGGATCGCCTCTCACTCGGTCCGTCGGCCTCCGCAAGTCCCGAAAGAGCTTACATGCCAACCGCTTTTTCTAAATTTTTCATTGCTTCTCCGATATCAGAACTTTTGAAAATATAACTTCCGGAAATCAATATGTTAACTCCCGCCTTAACCAACTTCGGCGCGGTCTCCGGCGTCACTCCGCCATCAACAGATATTATCATTCCCGAATACAAACGGCGAAGTTCAGAAATTTTATCAAGCACCGGTTCAACAAATTTGCTTCCATAGAATCCCGGTTCCACCGTCATAAAATGCACAAAATCAATCTGGTCTATATATGGCATAACCGTTTCTATCGGTGTTTGTGGATTTAACGCGATACCGACTCTTTTTTTATTCTCTTTAATAATTTTTATCAATTCGCCTGCTTTTTCCGTCGCTTCTATGTGAAAAACATATCCAACCGCCGAAGTTTTCAGCCAATCGCTTATCTGCTCCTCCGGATTTTTAATCATCAAATGCACAGTAATCTCCAGCCCGCCCTCAACCGCTTTCAATTCTTCAATCCCGCCTATCGTCTTATTGGGAACAAAAACTCCATCGGCAATATCAAGGTGAATTTTTTTGGAAAATGGCATAATTTCTTTTACCATATCCGCAAACTCACTGGAGTCCTTTGTCAAAATTGCGGGAATTATTTCAATCATTTTATTAAATTTGGTGGAATTCGTCCTTCCAATGCTTCTATTATATTTAACGCGGCAAGCTCGGCCATTTTGTTTCTTGTTTCTTCCGTCGCGGAAGCAATATGCGGAGTCAAGATAATATTTTCCAACTGTTTTAATTCAGGTGTAATAACCGGTTCAAATTCAAACACATCAATCGCGGCGCCCCTTATCACTCCGCCAGCCAATGCCACAGCCAATGCTTTTTCATCAACAATCGGTCCGCGGGAAGTATTTATCAGATACGCTGTCGGCTTCATCAGTTTCAATGTCGTTTCATTCATAAGATGATGAGTGGAATCAAGCAAGGGCACATGCAAAGAAACAAAGTCGCATTGAGGTAAAAGATCTTCCAGTTTCTCCACAAAAACTGCGCCAAATTCTTTTTCAAACTCCGGCGTTGGCTTCACATCAGTATACAAAACCTTCATTCCAAAACCTCTCACCGCATGTTCGGCAACTCTTGAACCGATCCTTCCCAGTCCCACGATGCCAAGCGTTTTTCCTGAAACATCAGTTCCAAGAAGCAATTGCGGCCCCCATGCTTTATATAATCCGGCCCGGCTGAATCTGTCGCCCTCGCTGATTCTATGGGCTATCGCTAACATCAAAGCAAAAGTATGCTCAGCAACGGTATTGGTCAGAACACCGGGAGTATTGGAAACCAAAATATTTTTCTGCTTCGCCGCTTCAGCATCAATATTGTCAAAACCAACGGCAAAATTTGCGATAATTTTTAACGACGGCAAACCGGTGTCCATAATTTCGGGACTAATTTTGTCAGTTAATGTAGACAGTAAAGCATCGGCTCCGCTTACGCCGCCCAAAATTTCTTCATTAGCCGCGGGCCTGTCTGAGGCAGCCTCATTAATAACCACTTCATAACCCTTATTGCGGAGCATTTTTATACCGGCCTCCGGTATTGGTCTTGTAACAAAAATTTTCATAATTCTATTTTCTTTTTTCTATTTTATGAATTCTTCTCTTGTGTCTTTCCTCGTCCGAAAATGATGTATTCAGCCAAAGCTCAATCATTTTTTTAGCTGTCTCTTCATCCGTAAACGACGCGCCAAGAGAAAGCATGTTTGCATCATTATGCTCGCGGGATAATTTAATTATTTCTTCAGTTCCTCCATAATATACCGCCGCCCTAACATTCGGATATCTATTGGCAACCATTGCCTCGCCCTGTCCGGAACCGCCCAAAATTATTCCTTTGGAATTGCCCGCGTCTTTTGAAACTTTTTCGGCAGCTTTGGAAATAAAATCCGGATAATCATCATCTTGGTTGTACTCAAAAGCGCCCACATCTTCATGTTCATAACCCCACTCCGAAAGCCAGCTTTTAATTTTTTCCTTTAAATTGTATCCCCGATGGTCAGCGCCAAGATAAATCAAGTTAGCTTGTTAGCTTGTTAGCTTGTTAGCTTGTTATAATTTAAACAAGATAACAATTAACAAGATAGCAATTATTTATACTTATTAAGATATTGTACCGCGCTCAAAGCCGCAATGCATCCTTGTCCGGCGGCAATTACAATTTGTTTGAAGGGTACATCCGTAACATCTCCGGCCGCATAAAGACCCGGAATATTCGTCTCGCAATTCTTATTTACAATTATCTCCCCAAATTTATTTTTGGCAACTTCCGCGGGAGCAATTTGAGAATTGGGAACCATGCCAATATGGACAAAAATGCCGTCAATTTTTATCTCCTCTATATTTCCGCTCTTATCTAAATATTTAAAACTTTTCACAAAACCATCGCCGATTATTTCTTGGGTCATGGCTTCATAAATTATATTAACATTTTTCTTTTCTTTCAGTTTTTCCAGCAATATATTATCGCCCGCAAAAACAGCATTTTTATTTATGACATAAATGTTTTTGGCGATATCAGCCATCATTAGTCCTGATTCAAGCGCCGAATTGCCTCCTCCAATAATTGCCACTGTCTTGCTTTTAAATAACGGCCCGTCGCAGACGGTACAATAACTGACCCCCTTATTCCTAAATTCCTTTTCACCGGGAACATTGAGCTCCCGCGGACGCACACCCGTGGCCATAATAACGCTCTTAGCGGTATAAACGCATCCCGATTGTCCGCCGATAACTTTTATACAGAACGAGCCATCAGCTTGTTTGGAAATACCCTCCACCTCCACGCCCTCCTCCGGCGACACATTGTAAAATTTTAAATGCTCTTTAAATTGATTGGCCAAAGTAAGTCCATCGGTCTGATTGACACCGGGCCAATTGCCTATTTCTCCGGAGGTGGCAACTGCACCGCCAAAATCTTTGGCAATAATCTTAAAATTCAAACCGCGCCGAGTGGCATATATGCCGGCACTGGTCGCCGCCGCCGAGCCGCCGATTATAATTAAATCTAACATGTTTGGTAGACCCACTATTTAATTTTCTTTCTACTACAATTTTATAATTTCGGCTACGACTTTGCAAAAATTTTTCAACATATACTTTGTTTGTATATGCTTTAAAATTTTTGCTTTGTCTCGCTCAAAATTCTAAAATTTAGTTACGAAAAAAATCAAACAGCGGGTCTACTTATTTTATCATTTGTCCCTTAATTGTAAAATTGATAATATAATTGCATGAGAAAGTATTTATGGATACTGATTTTTCTTAGTTTATTCACCCGCTTTTTTTATTTCGGTTCGCCGAATGAAGTTGTTTTTGACGAGGTTCATTTCGGCAAATTCGTTTCCGGATATTACACCGGCGAATATTTTTTTGACATCCATCCCCCGCTCGGAAAACTGATGATTGCCGGTTTCGCCAAGTTTTTTGATTTTAAGCCGGAATTCAGTTTCAACCAAATCGGCGACAATTTCCCCGACAACAAATACATGGCTCTGCGATTCCTGCCGTCTCTTGCCGGCGCCATTTTGCCGCTCGTTATCTTTTTACTGCTTTTAGAATTTGGCTTAAGCCCTCTTGCCGCTTTTGCCGGCGGAATATTTGTCGTTTTTGAAAACGCAATTTTAGTTCAATCAAGATTTATATTGATGGACTCATTTCTTTTGTTATTCGGATTTTTGACGTTTTTGTTCTATTTCAAAAACCGCAACCGCTCACGGCTAAAAAATTTAATTTTGATGGGGTTGTTCGGTGGTTTAGCCATATCAATCAAATGGACAGGGGCGACATTTTTAGCTTTGCCAGCGATCATTGAGACGGTTGCGATTTTAAAAACAAGAAAACTAAGAGATATTTTTAACTTTGCAGTCTTTTTTACAATGGTTCCCTTTGCAATATATTTTTCCGTTTTTGCAGTTCATTTCTCATTGCTTGCCAAATCCGGAACAGGAGACGCCTTTATGACACCGTCGTTTCAGAAAACCCTGCTCAACAGTCAGTACGCCAACAATCCTGATTTTAAAAAAGCCGGTCTCGTCCAAAAATTCATTGAACTGAATATCCAAATGTATCAATCAAACCAGCGGCTCACATCCAACCATCCTTACGGCAGTCAGTGGTATTCTTGGCCGTTTATGACCCGGCCTATTTATTATTGGGTAAAAGACAGCGCTAGAATCTATTTATTGGGCAACCCCGTGATTTGGTGGGCATCAACAACGGCAGTATTACTGCTAATTTTTAATTTTGTAATTTTTAATTTTCAAAAATTAAAAAATTATTTGAAAATTAAGTCATTGAAAATTGATTGGAAATTGGAAATTGGAAATTGGAAATTAAATTTTTTATTGGGCGGCTACTTGCTCAATATGCTTCCCTTTATCGGCATCAAAAGAGTAATGTTTCTTTATCATTATTTTATCGGCCTTATTTTTGCGATAATAATTATCGTTTATCTGATTGACCAATCCAAACAAAAAAAGAAAATATTTTTCGCTTTAATCGCGCTTGCAACAATAAGTTTCGTCTATTTCGCCCCGCTCACTTACGGGCTAAAACTAACCCCGGAACAATACCGCCAGCGATTGTGGCTCAAGACTTGGGAATAAAAAAACCGCCGTCTGGCGGTTTTTTTATTTGACATTCAACATATTTTATCTATAACATAGACACAAAGTCCTTTGACAAAAAGAGGTAGAAGAATGAAAAAATGGCTCTATTTATGTCTTGTACTCCCGCTATTTTTGGTAAATTGCGACGGTTGCAGCGAGCGAACACTGCCGACCGTGCCATCGTTTGACCAGCTTGATAAAAAAGCGGTTCGCGATTCATGGCTTGGCGGAGGAAGCCCGGGAAATGTCGGCGTTGTAATTCATACGCCGGGATATGAACAAGGAAGCAACGAATACAAAAATCAGATGGAAGCGACGCGACAGTTGCAACAAGCCGGTTGTATCGGCTGGGTGCGCTTTGATGCGTCATACGGCGGAAATGAAAATTCCAACTGGTATTACAAAAAGGCCAGAGAATTGGGATTAAGCATTTTTACCATTATCACCTTGGAAGATCTTGAAACCCATGGCTGGAACGATACTATTGATTATTTTGCAAGAAATTATCCAAGCTCAATGGCTTTTGAAATTGCCGGAGAAATCACCAATACTGATCCGTCCATCAATCCTACCGGGACGATGGACCCCAAAACCTATATGACAAAGCTTAAGGCAATGTATGCTTATGCGATGCAAAATCATCCGGAGCTTCGGGGACGCATTACCAGCGCACCGACATTCGGCAGCGGTACTGGCGGAGCAAAAGAACTCCAAACATTTTTTGAAAACGGATTGTTTGATCTTGATGGAATTATTGTTGCAATCAATGTTTATACCGATACTGCCTTGGTAAATTATGCCAATGTTTTGAATAATCCCAAATTTGCTCAAAAACTTGCCCGTCATGAAGTTTGGGTAACCGAATGCGGACAGATTGGCACAACCCAACAAATCGCTTTTATGGAAAGCGTCTTCTCCCGCTTACGCTCAATGCTTCATGCCAGAAATATTTTTTGGTATTCAATGTATGATGCCAATGACGCAAACGCCTATGGTCTGATTTACGGAATATCCGATGAAAATTTTACTCCAAGACCATTATTTGCCGCCCTCATTGACTCAACTCAAGGAACTTCCGCCGCGCAGACGCCGAACACACCGCTTATTGTTAATCCTCCCGGAATTGATCCTGCAATCAGGCACCCGCATAGCGACGGAGCAGATGAAAACGGAATTGACCGCTCAAGGAGAAAAGAGAGATGAGAAAAATAACGCCTATCGTTATTATGGTGATTGCGTTAATTCTGCCGACATCAAAAATATTTGCCGAAACAAGATTCAATTTTAAATTTGATATTACTGATGCTCTTGTGCCTCAACCGCGAGGTTCTGTAAACTATACTGGCTTTGAAGGAGAATTTGAATTTATCTGGCATACCGCCACCAATGAGCATATCGGGACACAGACACAAGCATCACAAACTCAATCTTCACAAACGCAATCCTCGCAAACCCAGTCATCGCAGACACAAGTTGCGCAAACTCCAGAAGCCAAACCCAGTCACCATTTTTTCCTGTACCACTTACTACCGGATGGTTTTGCGGCAGGATTCCGCAAAGAAAATACTTTAGTTTACGAAGGAGATTTTCTGTATATCAGATTTTTCAAGCGAACCGGCTCTTACCACTCATTGGAATTCTCCCCGTCTCTGGCTCTTGTTTACGGAGTACCGCTTAGCAACAAATTTTCAGCAACCAAATTCAATACCGACCGAACGCAATATGAAAGCGTCTTTCTGGTTAACAATGTTACAACATTTTTAAACAATAGTATTAAAAAGAATGGCGTCTTTTATCCGGAATTAACTTTGGGAATCAGAAAAGAATATCACCGCTTCAATATTGACCTTGTTCCCGGCATAAGAATCTTAAAATTTGGAATTCTAAAATCTGGAGGATTTTATGCTCCTTCCGATTTCAAAATTAAAACTGTTCTTTGCCCGACAATTGGAATTCGTCTAGGTTTAAGAATCTAAATCAAATCGCCCCATACATAAATGCGTAGGGCGATTTTTAAATTCTTATTCCCACTCCATTTTTTTCGCCTTTTGGTAGAACTCTTCTATTTTATCCCAGTTGAGATTATCAAAAAATGCCCTGATGTATGTAGCACGGTCGGAACCGGCATCAATGAAATAAGCGTGTTCGTAAATATCCAACACGATTACTGGCACTGCACCCCAAATCCCGCCATGATTATGAGCATCACAGTTGAATATCCGCAAATCTTTTTCGTGCATATCCCAAGCTAAAACCGTCCATCCCCGCGCCGCCATCCCACAAGCTGAAAAATATGTTTTAAAATTTTCAAATGAGCCGTATTTCTCAGCCAGCTTGCCGGCAATCTCGCCCTTTGGCATACCATCTCCTCCCAAAATCGCAAAATAATCTTCATGCAAATAAACACCGTTATTGGTAAACCCTTCGCCGTTTTTAAGCGCGCGAAGCTCGCTGTACGCCTGATTCCCTTCCGCCTTTCCGCTTTCAATAATAACTTGCAGTTTATCTTTTATCTCGTTGGATTTATTGACATAACCGGCATAAAGCTTACCGTGATGTATCTCTATCGTTTTTTGAGAAATTCCTTTTAACGAATCTGCCGCGAATGGCAATGATTTTATTTCTTTTTTAGACATTGGGCTTTTTTATAAATTTTAAATTACAATCCAAGATATTCATTAATTTTGGTTCTATCAAAACCAAGAACAATTTTCCCGTCAATATCAATCACCGGCACGCCGAATTGGCCGGTCTTGTCAATCATTTCTTTCTGCTTGACAATATCGGTGGAAACATCATATTCATCCCAGGTGAGATTTTTTGATTTAAAATACTCTTTTGCCATCTTGCAATACGCGCAAGACGGAGTCGTGTAAATTTTTATTTTATGTTCTGCAACTTTTTCCATAATATTTTATATTATATCACAAAAAGAAAAATAACAAATACTTGACTATCTAATTAACATTATGTATCATATCGGTAAAGTTCCCTGACAAAACTAAGGAGAAAAAATGAGAAAAATTATCGTTTTGGCTGTCGTTCTGCTGGTCGCCCATTCTCTTAATATTGTTGCTCAATTACCGCCGACAACACCGCCAAATACCGCCGAAGAAATTATGAAGCGAATTATTAATAAGGAAAAAGAAAATAACGCTTTGAAACAAAAGTATATTTCTTTCAAAAAAATAAGCGAAATCTACTCGCTTAAAGGTAATAAAGGCGCAATCTTAAAAAATAAAGAAATTGCTTTCGTTCACCCTGAGGGCGACATTTCAGTTGAGGATATTGTTGAAAAGAACGGCAAGCCGGTAAAAATCCGCTCTAAATCAAGCTTTCCCCCGAACATCAATGAAAAACTTGCAGGAAGATACATTTTTTCCATGTCTCAGCCGGAAATTCAACTGCTTGACGGTCAGCCGGTTACGGTAATTAAAATGTTTCCCAAACCAAACGCGCCGTCTCACGGCCGAGCCGATGACATTGCCAACGCAATGAGTGGAATCATTTATATTGACCTTGAAAATTTCTACACCAAAAAACTTGAAGCCGGTTTAACCCGTAAAAAAAGCTGGGCATGGGGCCTGGTCAGCGTAGAGAAACTGGATATATCTTTTGAACAGAAAATTTTCAATAATATTATCGTGGTTAAATCTATCACCGCAGTGTACAAATACAGCATCTTAGGAATTGAAACTTATGATAAAAGAGTTTTCACCTATAGCGATTATTCATATATCGCTCCCCAGCCCCGACAATAACGGGGCTTTCCATTTAAATTATATTTAAAAAACTTCTCGCATTTAATTAAATTCGAGACGAAAGCGCGAAAGTTATACTATGTTTAAAATCCTGAAAAAAGATAAAAGCACTAACGCCCGGACGGGTATTTTAATCACGCCTCACGGCAAAATATTAACTCCCGCCTATACTATCGTCGCCACTCACGCTGAAATAAAATGCCTGAAATCGCAAGATATTGTTAAAACCAAAACCCAAGTCGTCATTTCCAATACCTATCATCTTTGGAACAAAATTAACTCAAAACGAAGAACGCATAACGAAGAACCAAAGAATAAAACCAGCAACGATAAAACCGAAAGTTTTTTAATTAAATCGCTTAAAGTAAAGATGCCGACGATGACCGACAGCGGCGGATTTCAGGTTTTTTCTTTGAGATATTCCGACAAGCGCTACGGTAAAATACTCCAATCAACATCTGATTTATTTCACGATCGTATTATAAATAAGATTTCAAAAAACAAGACGCCAAATGTTAAAATTACAAACAAGGGCGTGTTCTTTTCCATTGACGGCCCTTCGACAAAGCTCAGGGCAAGCCAAAAAAGATTTCTTGGTCCGGAATTATCCATGAAACTTCAGGAAAGTCTTGGCGCCGATATTATCTTCGCTTTTGATGAATGCACCTCTCCGTTGGATAATCTTGCCTACAATAAAAAAGCTCTTGTCCGCACTCACCGTTGGGCCAAGATTTGCTTAGCTCAAAACGAAAAACGCAAAATGCAAAACCAAACTCCGAAACAATTGCTTTTCGGAATCGTCCAGGGCGGACGGTTTAAAAGCTTGCGCGTTAAGAGCGCCAAATTCATCGGCTCGCTTCCGTTTGACGGCTTCGGTATCGGCGGTTCGTTCGGCAAAGATGAAATGATAAAAACTTTAAAAATAGTCGTCCCCCATTTGCCGGAAGAAAAACCCCGCCACCTCCTCGGCATC
>MGLG01000008.1:10425-10666 GCA_001795975.1 Candidatus Yanofskybacteria bacterium RIFOXYD1_FULL_42_10 | reverse complement strand
TATGGGAACAGGAAGTACGGTCCATTAAAAATGGTGAGTAGCTATGGCAATTACAATAGATTATTTAACAAGAATCATCAGTGTTGAAAAAGTCGACATGACGCTTGTTCAGTCAACTCCATTTGCGATATATGAATTAGATATCAATGATTTTCGATTAACATTAAAAGATATAGAAGACAACGTTGGGGGCGTTCCTTTTGTTGACACTCATAATCACAACACCATCGTTACGGTTGGA
>MGLG01000008.1:9460-10344 GCA_001795975.1 Candidatus Yanofskybacteria bacterium RIFOXYD1_FULL_42_10 | reverse complement strand
GTAGGCGCAAATTCAAATATTGCGGATGTTGTGAATTTGAATACTGTATCTATCAGGGCTGCAAATTCAGCAGGTCTTATCCAGGCGGTGATATGGGATGAGCCAATTGCAGATCATCTTACAGCGGGTACAACAGGAAAAGCTCTATCTGATGCAGGAGGTGCAGGGAATCCTTGGGGCTCACCAATTACAGGCAATACTGATGCCGGGACATTTGGGGAGTTGGTTGGAAAAAAACTTTTAACGATAGCTAAATTCTTGGGATTGAAATAAACCCTACTGAAATGTCCTCTCGTGTGGATAGTTCATTATATCAACTCATGATATAATTTTAGTATGAGAATAAATGACCTTGTTCAACTGCTTGACAATAGATTAAGGGAATTTAAACTTTCCAGAGATTATGCCAGGATGAATGGCGATTTGGAAAGAATGAATGTTGCTGATAAAGAGATCTTCGCTTTGGAAGATACTCTGTATCAATTAAATTTATTGGTGGACACCTCCAAATCCGCCGCTGTTAAAGAGGCGATTCTTGCGGAAGTTATAACCGACGGTTCAATCGCCGTTTTGGGTGAATATGATATCACTCCTTATGCTACCGATCCGAAGCACGAAGAAAAAATAATGAATATTTTGAGCAAAATGGGAGTGATGGATACAGTGGAAAAAATTGATGATTATATCATGGGCAAGGCCTTGAGCAGTCCGGTTACCGGAGAAATGGTTATGAGTGCCGCTCTCGCTTACGACGTAGATGCCCGGTTGATGATGGCTATAATGGAACAGGACTCGCGCTTTGGCACTGTTGGTGTAGCGGTGAGGACTCTAAATCCGGGTAATGTTGGCAATGATGACAGCGGTAATACTCGCACTTACGAATC
>MGLG01000008.1:5076-9432 GCA_001795975.1 Candidatus Yanofskybacteria bacterium RIFOXYD1_FULL_42_10 | reverse complement strand
GAATGGCTTAGTAGACACCGTGGATCAACAATTATTCCCGAAATTTCTGAAGAACCTGTTCTTGAACCTGCGGCCACTTTAACGCCCTCAACCATAACACCAACAACTGCTTCAACATCAATAACTACTACGACCACTATTACCACAACACCAACTACTGCTGCTTCTTCTTCATTTTCTCCAATGCCAACTCCAACACCTGTAGTTACTATAACCCCGTCACCAACCGCTTCTCCTTCATTTTCTCCAACGCCGACACCGGAGGCAACTCCCCAGCCCTCGGATGAACCTACGGCGGGCGAAGCAGAACCTACTCCAGAACCTACGCCGGAGCCCGAACCTGAACCTCAGCCAGAGGCTGATCAGCCTCTGGCTGAAACCACTGACACCTCAACAGCTGATTAATAACCTTGGAAGAACTCAATAAAAACATAAAAAAATACCTTCCATTTTTGGAAGATCTACGTGGGCTATTGTTTCGCGGGGTAATCTTATTCGCCATATTTTTCGTGGCCGGCTTTTTCTTTGCCGGAACGATTCTGAAAAAAATATTGGACTTTGTCCACCTCGATGAAGTCACTATCGCCGCTTCTTCACCGTTTCAGTTTATCGAAATAGCGATGGATTTCGGATTTTTCTTGGCGATTATAGTTTGTATTCCATATATAATTTATAGCTTTTATAGCTTTATCGTACCCGCCTTAACTAAAAACGAGCAAATAAAATTATTAAAATCCATTCCTTTAAGCGTTGTTCTTTTCATTGTGGGATTTTCTTATGGATTTTTTATTCTTAACTATGCTTTAAAAGCACTTGCTTCCATTAACATCGGTTTGGGGATTGCCAATTTTTGGAATGTCGGTCAATTTTTGTCGCAAATATTTATCACATCCGCGCTGTTGGGATTGATCTTTCAGTTTCCCCTCCTCCTGACTCTACTTATAAAACTGGGCATAATCACACCCGAAACCCTCAAAAATCAGAGGCGTGTAGCTTATTTTTTAATGTTTTCTTTGACCGCTTTACTTCCGCCAACGGATATCTTATCATTAGTAGCGATGGTATTGCCGCTTGTGTTATTATACGAAGTGACGATATTATTAAATAAGAATAAATATCATGTTTGGACGCTAGAACCTAGGAGAGCAGAACTCAAACTATCATCAATTGAGCGGGAGCAGGTTTGATTATATGCTAGGCGCGAGGAGTGATGTGTGCTTAACGCACATGAGCGACGAGCAACGAAGCAGATAAGCAAACCTGCCCCGCCCCCAGGGGGAAACTCAAAAATGGCTGATTTCTTTGTTGTGACTCCTCGAAGTAGTGTTAAACTACATCTTCGTCGTCACACCAAACAAATCATCTCATTTTTGAGCTTCTCAAGCTGATGCTAGTTTGAGTTCTGCTCTCCTAAGTAGCGATTCTGACTTATCCACAGTTACTGTGTAGACGAATGAGACCACCTAGTGCTATTATACGAAGTGGCAGTATTGTTAAATAAGAGTAAATATTATGTTTGGATTAGGATCTGTGGAACTAGTTATTTTGGCCGGTATCCTCGTTTTGCTTTTTGGCTCAAAAAAGATTCCGGAACTTGCGCGAAGTATCGGTGGGGCTGCAAGACACATCAGAGACATGTTTTCAGATGCAGAAAAAAAGGACAAATGACCGATAAAAACAGGAAAAATCGCTAACCGACGGGGTGTCTAAAAGGTCGATATCTTAATAAATAATAAAAAATAAAAAATATTATGTTTGGACTAGGACCTAGAGAAATAATCATTTTGGCCGGTATCCTCGTTTTGCTTTTTGGTTCAAAAAAGATCGCGGATCTTGCTCGCGGTGTCGCAGAGGCTGTTAAAATACTCAGGGGTAGTTTTTCAGATGAGGACGAAAAAGACAAAATGGACAAAAAAATTAAATAGCGTATCGTTAATTAAAAGGTCGATATCTTATTAAATAATTAAATAATAAAATAAAAATATGTTTGGATTAGGAACTACTGAAATAATTATTGTGGCCGGTATCCTCGTTTTGCTTTTTGGTTCAAAAAAGATCGCGGATCTTGCTCGCAGTGTCGCGGAGGCCGTTAAAATACTCAGGGGTAGTTTTTCAGATGAGGAAAAAAGACCACGACCATAAAAACAGCTAAAATTGGGTATGAAGAGCTGGAAACGCATTACTTTAGTAATTTTTGTTTTGATTGGAGGTACTATGTCTTTTGGTTATTGGTCTATCAATCAATTTGATATCGCACTTGATAATATAAGCGCTCCATATTTCGCAAACACCCATTCAGTTTACCCCGTTAGAGGCAACGCCTCTAACGGGGTTTATCCACCTAAAGATGGGTTAGCTTCCGTTTCTATAGAAACATCCGGGAAACTCACCACATCTACCGGCTCGGAATTAGCTTCTGCTTCTCAAGAAGTATCCGAGGAACTTGCCACTTCCACTGACCCGGGACTATTTTTCACTTTCCCCAAAAAAGATACCAAGGTTTATATCGGCTGTACTTACCCAATTTCTTGGCAGTCAACTACGATGATAAGTTCATTAGAAGCTGCTCTTATTGATGCCGGTGCGAGGGAGGCCGTTGAGCCGAAAACAAGCGGTTTGGCAAAAGAAAATACTATAGAAAAAGAATCACAAAACCTAAATTGGAAAGTAGGTTTTTCTATCTGGCCAGGAGCATATTACATTAAAGTATCGAAGATAAATGGTGTTGAAGCAGAATTTAGAAGCCAAGTCTTTAAAATAAGCCAAATGCCAAAAGGAATTGATGAGAAAGAGAAAATTAATATCTGTCGAGAATCTAGCGGTTAATTTCTTTTAATCTCTTTGTTATAATTATTCTGGAGTAGGCAGTTGTCGCCACTAATCTCTGAGAAAAACTATTTAAATTACGAAACCGTTTTGACCAACGCCAACTCTACGCTAACCGTTACTATTTATAAATCAAATCGCACCACACTGGTAAGTGGTGGTTCCATGACCAATTCCGGTGCCGGTCTGGGGATGTTCAAATTGAGGTTTGACCTCAATAGTAGTTAATTGACCTCAATAGTAGTTAATGATAGTAATAGTGAATGAGAAAAGAACCATTCGGGGTAGGCGATTTTGTCCATGTTTATAATCGCGGTAATAAAAAGCAGGTTATAGTTAAAGATGAACATGATAGACGGCATTTTCTGCAAATGCTGTTTTATTTTAATACAGAAATAACCCCGCCTAATCCCTTCCATAATCTAAAAACTAAATTGAGGTCTAACCTCAATGAAAACAACCTCAATGAATTCGGCTGGCCTGACCATTGGGTGTCTCGCAAACCAATCGTTAAAATCCTTGTTTTTATACTCATGAGAAACCATTTCCACCTTATCTTGGAAGAAGTAACCGAGAATGGGATAGCAAAGTTTATGCAGCGTATCGGAACAGGTATGACGATGTACCATAATACAAAGTATCAAGATACGGGGAGGCTATTTCAGGGTTCCTACAAGGCCAAAATCGTAGACAAGGACTTGTATCTAAAATATCTTAGTGTCTATATTCAGGTGAAAAACTGTTTTGAGCTATACGAAGGTGGTTTTGAGGCGGCAATAAAAGATTTCGATAAGGCATATACATTGGCCGTTGAATTTCCTTATGGAAGTTTGGCGCAGTACTATGGAAAAATTGCTATGCCGATTGTTGATAAAAGTTTATTTTTGGAGATATTTTCTTCGCCTAATAATTATAAAAGTTTCGCTAAGGAGTGTCTATTAGGCTTAGAAAATCATCTGGGCGAGTTAACTCTTGAAGGTCTTTAAAACATCCTAATTGAGGTTTAACCTCAATTAGGATGTTAGGATGTGGATAAAAATTGGGTGAGGGGGCTTGTTTCATGTTAGACTTATTAAGGAGGGAGTACCTGCTTATGAGTATTTTCCTCCCAATAGATGCGTGAAGGAGGGAAAATATTTTTTTTTCAACTAATTTTATCCAAACGAGGAAAAATTTTTTTGTTCCTCGGGTTTTTAATTTTTGGAAGTTTTTTTCACCAAAATGTTCAAGCGGCAACTTCATATTTTAGCCCGTCATCAGGTAATTTTTCCGTAGGAAATATTTTTACGGTTAATGTTTTAGTTAATACCGGAGGTGTGGCTATTAATAATGCTGAAGCTGTCATAAATTTTCCTAGTGACCTTTTAGAAATAGTTTCAGTTGGTAAGTCGGGCTCAATATTTTCTTTATGGGTAGAAGAACCGAATTTTTCTAACAGCGCCGGCGTCTTGTCTTTTAACGGAGGTCTGCCAACGCCGGGTTTTACGGGTACTGCGGGTAAAATGCTTAGCACGGTTTTTAGAGTTAAAA
>MGLG01000008.1:4827-4906 GCA_001795975.1 Candidatus Yanofskybacteria bacterium RIFOXYD1_FULL_42_10 | reverse complement strand
CCCGTTCAGGAAAAGTGGTATTCCGACAACGACCCTGTTTTTCAATTCAAATTCCCATCCGATGCTAAAGAGCTGAACT
>MGLG01000008.1:0-4727 GCA_001795975.1 Candidatus Yanofskybacteria bacterium RIFOXYD1_FULL_42_10 | reverse complement strand
GCACGCTAATTACAGAGGTGGGGCGGGTTTAAGCCAAACGGCCAAATATAAATTCCAGGTTGATACCGGTTTGCCGGAAAATCTCAAGGTTGTCAGAATAGACCCGCAGGATACAACTAACCTCAACCCCAAATTTGACCTTCGCGCCAGCGACAGTTTGTCGGGTATTGATCGTTATGAGGCCAAAATTGATAATGGCGAATGGGTGAGGCTTTCTGTTGATGATGTCGGCCGTTATCCTTTTCCGTCCCAAGTTCCGGGTAAGAAACAGCTGACCATAAGAGTATACGATAAAGCGGACAACTACATTGAAACACCTCCCCGGGAATTGCTAATTGAAGCGCCTGCCAAACTGGCTTGGTATCTTAGTTTTGAATCAATAATAAAACTGCTGGCAAAAGGATTTGACGCAATAATTAACTTCATAACCACCCACCTGATATTATTAGTTTTGTTGCTGACTGTTGGCGCAATTCTTGGTCAGCTTGTTACTAAGGGCATTCCATATTTTGTCGCCGAAATTAAGAAACTTCAGTTTATCGCTTCTGAATATCATGCTTCCAAGAAACTGAAAAAACTTGATTCCAAGACAAAACTGGAGCTTAAAATTTTGGAAAAAGACATCAAGAAAGAGCTGGAACTTTTAAGCAAGATCGCCCATCACAGGTCTTTGCATCCCGACGAACAGTATTTAAGGAGCAAACTTGAAAGATACCGCAATATAATTAAAAATATTAAAGGGTGAAATTAATATCATCTATAGATATCGCAAGTTGATAGATGATTATTCAATCTCTATTATCTTTTGTTTTGAGGTGTAGCCCGAAATAATTTTAATGCGGGCGGGATGAACACCCAAAAAATCAGACAATGCTTTTATTATTGCCTTATTGGCCAGTCCATTAACCGGCGGTTCTTTGACGGAAACGACAAAATTTTTCTCATCTATCTTCTCAACTTTTTCTTCCGATGAATTGGGCTTTGCTTTTACAAAAATTTTCATTAGATTTAATTGCAAAGGGAATATGTTCTTGAAAAGTAACTTTCGCAGGAATTTTGGCTTGGTTTCCGAGCTTCTTAAGCGAGGAACAAAATTCCGAGAATGTAGATAGGCGCGCGCCGCAGGAGCGCGCGAACTATCGGTACTTTTAAGGGCATATTCCCGACGCAATTATGATATCTTTATTTGTACTTGCCTCGCCATTTCGCCCATTTCGTCGGTGGTAATGACGGCAATTTTCACATAGCCCTCGCCCTTATTGATAAAACTATCGGAGCTTACCGTTGCATTATTTTTATCTTCGTCCAGAATTATTCCCAGCGAGCTAAGTTCTCGGCAAATTCTTGAACGCATTATGAACGACCGTTCTCCGATGGTGGCGGTAAAGACAAGCAAATCCAATCCTCCCAAAGCAGCCGCGTAAGCGCCGATATATTTTTTGACATGGTAAACAAAAATCTCCAAGGCTGTTGCGGCCTTCTTGTCGCCGCCAGCTTCCAGTTTTAATAATTCCCGTATGTCGGATGTTTGGCCGCTGATGCCCAATAAACCGCATTTTTGATTTAAAAAAGCTTCCAGATTATTTAAATCAAGACCTAAGTTTTGCGCCAAATAAATAACCGCCCCAGCATCAATATTACCCACCCTTGTGCTCATTATTATACCTTCAAGGGGAGTAAAGCCCATTGTCGTATCTATACTTTGGCCGTTCTTTAAAGCAACAATGCTTGAACCGCTTCCCAAGTGGCAGATAATTGTTTTGGGGGGAATGTCGCCAATCCAGTTTTTAATTTTGTTTACGATTGATTGAGCCGATATGCCATGATAACCGTAACGGTACATTTCAAAACGAGAAGCGATATCTTGGGGCAAGCCGTAGAGTTTTGACTTGTCCGGCATTGTTTTATGGAAGGCGCTGTCGGAAATGCCGACAATCGGCGTGTTGGGCATGGTTTTTTGAAGATGTTCTATCTCGGCAAGTTCCGGCTCTATATGAAGGGGGGCGCGATTTTTGGCTTCCTGAAGTTTTGATAGATATTCGTCGTCTATAATTTTATCCGCCAAGAAAAATATTCCCGGAGCGACGATTCGTAACCCTATCGCTTTTATATCATCAATGCCGGTAATTAATTTGTTGGATAACAGCAATTCAATAATATAATTTACGGAATTGTCGTAGTTTTCTTGCGTGATGGTTTCCTTTTTTTCTGTTGTGCCGAGTTTTATCGTGGAAACCAAACCGCCGTCTTCCGTTTCAAGATGAGCTTTAAAGATTTCCTGATTTTCAGAATACAAAGCGTATTTTTTGGATGCGCTCCCTGTGTTTACTATTAAATATTTAGGCATATTTTTTAAAGAGTGGCTGGCATGTAAGCTCTTTCGGGACTTACGGAGGGCGACGGCCCGAGTGAGAGGCGAAATTCCAGCAGGAATTTACGCCGTGCCCGAAAAGTTTACATGCCAGCCACTCTTGTTAATTTCAATATTTCCACTGCCAGTTTTCTATTTCTTCGGGGTCAACGCCGTATTTTTTGATGTAGTCGGAATGGTCAGCGAGTTTCTTGTCATATTTTTGAATTAGTTCATCGGCCCATTTTTTTTCAATAACGCCTCTTTCGGCCATTTTAGCAAAAACTTCTTTGGCTAACTGGTACCGGCTGGTGCCGTTTCTTACCTGCATATCAAATGGTGTGGTGGTGGAACCGTTTTCAATATATCCGTGAACAGAGAAACGGCCGTCGCCTCCGGCATCAAACAATATTTGTTTTAGAGTTTCCGGATAGCCATGAAAGTTAAAAATTACCGGCTTATCTTTTGTAAAATAATCAACAAAGTCGTGTTGCGGAACACGGCAATCGGCATTTCCCAAACCCAAAGCGGAAAGTTCCAGTATGTTTACAAATCGCATTTTAATTGCCGGTGCTTCTTTCTTTATTATATTAATTGCGGCAAGACACTCCTTCGTTAAATAATCGCCGATTCCACAAAGGACTATATCAGGTTCCGAATCGCTGGCAAAATCCCAAATCATCATTCCTCGTTCAAGTTCTTTTCTGGCTAATTCAGGCGTAAGCCACCTTGGTTCTAGCGTTTTGCCGGCGGCAATGATATTGATTTCGTTTTTGGATGACAAACATTTTTCAAGAACAGCCAAGGTGGAATTGCCGTCCGGCGGAAGATAAACATGAATAAAACATCCGTGTTTTTGTAAAATATTATCAATGAATCCAGGATTTTGATGAGAAAAACCGTTGTGTTCCTGCCGCCAGCCGGACGAAGTGAGAATATAATTCAGAGACGGGACCGCTCCGCGCCACGGAATCTCCCTCGCGATTTTTAGGAATTTGGCATATTGGTCGGTCATGCTTGAGACGATTTGAATAAATGCCTCATATGAAGCAAAAATTGCGTGTCGTCCGGTAAGAACATATCCTTGCATCAATCCCTGAAGCGAATGTTCGCTAAGCATTTCCATAACCCTGCCAACGGGGGAGAGGTCTTTGTCCCATTCCTTTGTCGGCAAAACAAAAGCGCGCGAGGTAGCCTTGAATACATCATCAAGTTTGTTGGAATAGGTTTCGTCCGGGGACAATAACCTGAAATTATTATTGTCTTTATTTAATTCAAAAACTTTTTCCAAAAAAAGACCCGATCTTCGCATACTGCTTGAGCCGATTGTTCCGGGCGCAGAAGCATCTTCGGTGAATTCTTCAATTTGCGGTAAAACTAAATCTTTGGTTGCCCTGTCGCCGTAGCAATTTTTATTGTCTCCCATGCGCATTTCGCCGTCCGGTACTAAATTTTTTATTTCATCGATGAAACCTGATTCTTCGTTGAAAAGTTCTTTAAAATTATAAAAGCGCAGCCATTTTTCAATCGCTTTTAATTCTTCCTTGTCGGTTTTGGCATTCGGTCCCACGACTTGATGAGAGGGGAAATTGCCCTCTATCTTTTGGCCATGAAGTTTTTTTATTCCAGTCCAGCCCTTCGGGGTTCTTAACACGATCATTGGGAAACGGGGCGGTTGTGCGTCTGCGTCAGATGTTTCCACCCTGGCTTTGGTTTGAATATCTTTAATCGTCTGATAACATTTCTCCATCGTCTCCGCCATTCTTTCGTACACTTTTGTTCCTTCTACAATGTATGGTTCATATCCGTAGCCGTAAAACAGAGATTTGAGTTCCTTGTTGGTCATTCTTCCGAAAATAGTCGGGCCGGATATTTTGTAGCCATTCAAATGCAATATTGGTAAAACTGCGCCGTTTATTTTGGGACTGATAAATTTATTCAAATGCCATGCGGTCGCCATTGGGCCGGTTTCAGCTTCACCGTCGCCGATAAGGCAGGCGACAATCAGATCGGGATTATCAAGAATAGCGCCGTAAGATACGGAAAGGGAATAGCCCAATTCTCCGCCTTCAAGTATTACTCCTGGCGTTCCGGGATTGGAATGGCTCGGAAAGCCATACGGCCAGCTGAAATTTTTCATTATATAACCCAATCCGGATTTATTTTGACTTGCCTCCGGATAGTATTTGCCGAGAGTGCCTTCCATGAACAAATTGGCTTGAAGGGCTGGAAAACCATGTCCCGGGCCGAGTACAAACATCATTTGCTGGTTGTATTTTTTGATAAGGTAATTGAGATTGGCGTAAACAAAATTAATTCCCGGACAAGTGCCCCAATGGCCCAATAAGCGGGGTTTGATATCGTCAAAAGTTAATTT
>MGLG01000007.1:20628-23819 GCA_001795975.1 Candidatus Yanofskybacteria bacterium RIFOXYD1_FULL_42_10 | reverse complement strand
AACAGCTCAAGAAAATAATTGAAAGCGACGAACTGCAAATCCTGCCCGCTTCAAGAAAAAGCGAGGTTTTGAATCTATTGGATGACGCCGAAGATATAAGTTTTTCACGGCCGTCCAATCCGCCAACCACCGCTTTCAGCGGGACCCCGTCAGAGGCGGTGGCCGGCGAAATAAAGTGGGGAATACCTGTTCCGGATGATGCCACCCAAACAATGTATGTCTGGGCCGATGCTCTTTCAAACTATATTTCCGCTATCGGTTATGCTGACGATAATAGTCAATCTCTCTTTAAGAAATTTTGGCCGGCAGATATTCATTTAGTCGGCAAGGATATACTCCGTTTTCACGCCATTGTCTGGCCAGCGATGCTTTTATCGGCCAGTTTGCCTTTGCCCAAATCAATCTGCGTCCACGGTTTTGTCACCGTTGACGGAGAAAAGATGTCTAAAACAATCGGCAATGTCGTTGACCCGTTTAAAATAATTGAAAAATACGGTCGCGAAGTGGTCAGATATTATTTGCTCCGTGAAATCCCCTCCGACGAAGACGGCGATTTTTCAGAAGAAAAACTGAAAGAAAGATACAACGGCGATTTGGCCAACGGGTTGGGCAATTTAGTCCAAAGAGTGGCAACGCTGATAGAAAATAATCTGGACGGCAAACTAATTTACGATAATAAACTGATTGAGCCAAGCGTCACGCAAAAAATATCCGACATTGTGGCTAAATACAAACAAAACATGGAATCATTCCGCTTGCACGAAGCATTGACAAATGTTTGGGAGCTGATTAGTTTTGCGAATGTTTATGTTGACGACAAAAAACCGTGGGCGGCAATCAAGCACGACGAAAAAGAATTTTTGATTATAATAACGAATCTAATGATGACGCTTCACAATATTATGTTCCTTTTGTCGCCGTTTTTACCCGAAACTGCCGAAAATATTGCCAAAACATTCGGAGGCGTCTTAAAACCAGAAATAGACAATGGCTACGAATTTATTGTGAAAAAAATCGAGGGACTATTCCCTCGAATAAGTTAAAAGTTCATCAAGTTTATCAGGTTATAAAGTAGTTATGAAATAATGAAAATTACAAAGTTTGAAGATATAATTTCATGGCAAAAAGCTCAAGAATTGAGTATTTTTGTTTATACGCTATTTAAAATAAATAGGGATTTTAGTTTTAAAGACCAAATACAAAGAGCATCAATCAGTATTAGTAATAATATTGCCGAGGGATTTGAAAGAAAAAGTAATAATGAATTAAAGCATTTTTTCTATATTGCCAAAGGATCTTGTGGTGAAGTCAGGTCAATGTCATATGTTGCGCTTGAGTTAAAATATATTAAAAAACAAGATTTTGATGAAATAATTAACTTTTGTCTTGAGATTGCTAGATTGTTATCGGGATTTATTAAAACTTTATAACTTTATGAACTTGCGACTTGATAAACTACAAGTCTTTGATTCCCACTGCCACCCCCAGTTTCCCCAATACAACCAAGATAGAGAAGAAATGCTCGCCCGTGCCGAAGACGCGGACATAAGCATGGTTTGCGTCGGGACGAATCTGGAAATGTCGCAAAAAGCCGTTGAGCTGGCAGAGAAACATGAAAATATATGGGCTTCGGTCGGTCTCCACCCCAATGATTTCGGAGAACTGTTTGAAGGAGATAAAATATCTCCACAAAAAACCGATGCATTTTTGCATTTGGTTAATAATAAAAAAGTGGTGGCCATAGGCGAGATAGGCCTTGATTATTACAGGACGCCTGACAAAGAACACCAAAAAAAGCAAAAAGAAATTTTTGAATTTTTTATAAATCTTGCTTATCAAAATCAAAAACCGTTAATAATCCATGGCCGCGACAGTCAAACAGGCAGCGGAGGAAAGGCACATGGCGATATAATTGAAATTTTAAATTCGGCCAAAAATATTCTTTATGGCGGCGTGGCGCATTCTTTCACCGGCAGTATAGACGAAGCTAAAAAATATCTTGATTTGGGATTTTATTTGGGATTCAACGGGATTATTACCTTTACCGGCCAATATGACGAGGTGATAAAACACACGCCGCTTGAAAATATCTTACTTGAAACTGACGCGCCGTATCTAACCCCCGAGCCATACCGAGGCCAAAGGAACGAACCGGCTTTCGTAATTGAAGTGGCTAAAAAAATCGCCGCAATTAAAAATGGATACCTGAAAAAAATCACCGAGCAAACAACTCAAAATTGCAAGAATCTTTTTCACATATAATCACATAATAATCATACTAAAAACTTAACAATTGTTTTTTCTTAAATCATAGCGTACGCTATGGTTTAAGAATGAAGAAAAAGTTTTTATCAGATTTTTTTAATGCGTTAGCTTGTGCTGCTATGGACATGGGCGGCTTATTTTCATTTGATTTCTACCTTCATCGTGGCCGCAATCATAATTTATTCTATCCCGATGAACACAAGGACTATCAAAAAAGATTCCGAAAGGGTCTTTATAACTTGGAACAACAAGGTTATATAATTTCACACAACAAAACATTTAAATTTACAAAAATTGGTAAAAAGTGGTGTGGAAATAATTCTTATAAATATACTCCTTTTAGAGACGAGCGATGGGATAAAAAATGGAGAGTTGTGTTTTTTGACATTCCGGAAGAACTCCATACTAAGCGAGATATTTTTCGTTATCGTTTAAAAAACTGGGGTTTTTATCAATTGCAGAAAAGCATACTGGTCATGCCTTTTAAGTGCGAAAGTGATATTGCGGAAATATGCAGTCAATTACAAATCGATAATTATGTTGACATTTTAATTGCCGAATCAATAGGAGCCGAAGAAGAGGAGATAAAGAAGATTTTTGACTTATAATTTTAATCTATAATCGTTAGATGACAGACAATTTTCTTTCTTAAATTTTAGCGTACGCTAAAATTTAAGAAAGAAAATTGTCTCAACAGTTGCACAAGATCGTATACAAAATTTTGATTTTTAGGCTCATTTTAGTTATAGTTAGCAGTGATTAGCGGCGGTTTTTATAAAAAAATATAAAAGGCTCCGCCGTGCTGTTCACACGCTATCGGAGCCAGTCGGAAACCTTTGTTTCCTTCGCCATTTAAGGCTATACAGAGTTTATCAATTCCTACATGTTTTGTCAACCCTATGTCATAGTAAAATTCTTATCTAATT
>MGLG01000007.1:6758-20605 GCA_001795975.1 Candidatus Yanofskybacteria bacterium RIFOXYD1_FULL_42_10 | reverse complement strand
AGCCACCGCCCTTGGCGGGGCCCCGCTGAAAGCGATGGCTGGCGGAAACTACATGCTCCTTACCGAATTCCCGTATCCCTCCGGCAATTTGCATATCGGCCACTGGTACGCTTTTGCCATTCCGGATATTTACGCCCGTTATCTTCGGATGAACGGAAAAAATGTTTCGTACCCGATGGGTTTTGACGCCTTTGGATTGCCTGCCGAAAACGCCGCGATAAAAAATAATACCAACCCGCGCGATTGGACCGAAAAAAACATCGCCTACATGACTAAACAGCTCAAGAGCATGGGCGCAGTTTTTGATTGGCCGCGCGAAGTCAGAACGATTGACCCCGAATATTACAAATGGACGCAGTGGCTCTTTTTAAAATTTTATGAAAAAGGATTAGCTTATCGCGCTCCGACGCTGGTCAATTGGTGCCCCAGAGATAAGACTGTTCTCGCCAACGAACAGGTTGTTGACGGTAAATGCGAACGCGATGGCGAGCCGGTAATACAAAAAGAGATAACTCAATGGATGTTTCGCATCACCGATTATGCCGACCGGCTGATTGACGACCTATCTGGACTTGATTGGCCGGAAACCACAAAAATCGCCCAAAGGAACTGGATAGGTCGCTCGGAAGGCGCCTTAATTAAATTTCCAATTTTCAACTCCAAATCGTCGGGCGGAGGGCAGAAATATGTTGAAGTATTCACGACCCGCGCTGACACGCTTTTCGGAGCAACTTATTTGGTCATTGCCCCAGAACATCCTATGGTGATGAAACTCACCGATGACCAACATTTAGACGGCATCAATGAATATCTTGAAGAAGCAAAAAGAAAAACCGAAATGGAGCGTGCCCATCTTGATAAAGAAAAAACAGGAGTTCCCACCGGAGGATTTGTTTTAAATTCGATAAATAACGAAAAAATTCCGGTCTGGGTGGCGGATTATGTTGTCGGCTGGTACGGAACAGGCGCGGTCATGGCCGTGCCGGCGCATGATGACAGAGATTGGGAGTTTGCTAAAAAATATAACTTACCGGTAAAAATGGTTGTCTGCCCAAATTATCCCGCTCCAATGTGTCCGGTTTTGGAAAATGCTTTTATCGAAGACGGTCATTTAGTTGATTCGGCGGAATTTACCGGAATGAAATCTTCTGAAGCCAGGGAAAAAATTACCAAAAAATTAAAAGAAAAAGGTCTCGCCGATTTCAAAAAAAATTACAAACTCCACGATTGGGTTTTATCCCGCCAAAGATATTGGGGCGTGCCAATACCAATGATCCATTGCCAAACCTGTGGTTATCAGCCCGTATCCGAAAAGGATTTGCCCGTTAAGCTTCCCAAGCTTGATGACTTTAAACCATCAGATGACGGCCGTTCACCCTTAGCCAAAGCAATAAGTTGGTTAAAAGTTAAATGTCCTCAATGCAGAAGGGAGGGGGAGCGCGAAACCGACACTATGGATACTTTCGTTGATTCGTCGTGGTATTTTTTGCGCTATGCCGACCCGAAAAACAAAAAAGAATTCGCCTCGCAGGACAAAATATTCAAGTGGCTACCAGTACCTCTATATATAGGAGGGGCGGAGCACAACACCATGCACCTTCTTTACGCGCGTTTTTATACCAAAGCGCTTCACGATTTGGGTTATGTTAATTTTAACGAGCCATTTTTAAAAAGAGTGAATCGCGGGCTTATTCTCGGTCCGGACCACCAAAAAATGTCAAAATCACGGGGCAATGTCATTGACCCCGATGAAGAAGTCAAAAAATACGGCGCTGATACCGTCAGAATGTTTTTGGCTTTCATGGGGCCGTATGAACAGGGCGGTCCGTGGGACCCGCGGGGGATAAACGGAGTGTACAGATTTTTAAGTAGGGTTTGGAGTCTTTTTAACGCAAAAAGCAAAACGCAAAACGCAAAATCGGAAGCTAAAGAGTTGGAAATTAAATTAAATCAAACGATTAAAAAAATAGGAGAGGATATTTCGGAATTAAAGTTTAACACCTGCGTTTCCGAAATGATGAAACTGCTGAACGAATTGGAGAAACAAGAAAATTTGTCGCTTGCCGTTTGTCGCTCCTTCCTGCTCCTACTATCCCCTTTCGCTCCGCACTTAGCCGAGGAACTTTGGCTAAATATTTTGAAAAATAAAAATTCTATTCATTTAGAAAAATGGCCGGAATTTGATGAAACAATAATTGCAGAAGAAAAAATAAATTTGATTGTACAGATAAACGGGAAAATGAAAGATGTTATTACGGCGAGAAGGGGATTATCAAAAGAAGAAGCAAAGCAACTCGCCCTTGCCAGCGAAAAAATTAAAAAACATTTAACAGAAATGCCACCTAAAGATTTTATTTATGTTCAAGATAAGCTAATTAACTTTGTCGGTTGACATTTTAAATCATTTTTGCTAATATATTAACCATTAAGTCCCCTATCGGACTTGGTCGAAAAAGATAAAATTTAACTGATATTCGCTGAGGTTGTAATGACAAATAGGCTTCGTGGCGAAAGCGCGAAAGTTCTAACACTGTTATTGGAGCCATGGTTAATAGGCAGTTATAAAGAAATGAGCACGGATAAAGATAAGGATTTTGTAGAATTCATTATCAAGGAACTCGTCAACAATCCTGACGCAGTAAGTGTTACCAGAACCGTTGATGAGCTCGGCGTCTTGCTTTCAGTCAAAGTTGCTCCGGAGGATATGGGGCTTTTGATCGGAAGAAGCGGTTCCACCGCCAAGGCCATAAGAACTTTGGCAAGAATCGTCGGCATGAGAAACAACGCCCGAGTCAACCTCAAGATTGAGGAACCGGAAGGCGGAAGAATCCAGAGAGAATCTGGCGAAGCCAAAAATGTAGATGAAGTTATGGGAGAATTAGGCAATCTCTAAATAAAACTCTAAAATCCGACCTTTCGGTCGGATTTTAGTTAATTAAATTTTCCTGCCCCAAGCTTGCCCACCCTTCTATTCTTGACGGATAAAGTATTCTTTTTGCCCACAAAGACTTGCAATTAAAATATAGGTGTGCTATAGTATTGTTGGCATATAGTTCTTTGGAGGAAAAACATGAAAACAACTGACTCCTTTGTTCTATCCAACTTATATTGCAAAGCTTCTTCTAACCCAGAATTTCAACTAGTTAGATTGGAAAATGGCAATGTTGTTATTGGATTAGTCCTAACGAGAGAGGAAGAAAAGCCGGTAATTTTTATACATAACAGGTTCTATAGTATGGTCCTTTTTGAACTTAGGCTTGGAAATGATAAGGAAGAAATTTTGACAAAGATAGACAATCTTCGCCAACTGCTTTCCAGCCAAGAACCTTTGGCTCCAGAGGAGTATATTCTAAATGAACCCCCGGAATGGAGCTTATAATTTCTCCAAAAGGCAGGCAATCCTGCCTTTTCCTTTTTTAAATATATGAAAATAGATATTATAACCATCTTCCCCGATATTTTTAATTCATTTTTTAGTGAATCTCTTTTGGCGCGCGCAATCAAGAAAAAATTAATTTCAATCAAGGCGCACAACCTGCGCAAGTGGACGAATGACAATCACAAAACCGTTGATGACCGGCCGTATGGCGGAGGAGCGGGGATGCTCCTGAAAATAGAACCTATTTTCAGGGCAGTTAAAAGTTTATCAAGTTATAAAGTTCGTCAAGTGAAGACAAGAGTGATTTTGCTTTCGGCTAAGGGGAAACAATTTACTCAAAAAGACGCAAGACGGCTGTCAAAATACAGCCAATTAATTTTTATATGCGGACGCTATGAAGGCGTAGATGAGAGGGTGGCAAAATATGTAGCTGATGAAGAAATTTCTGTCGGACCTTTTGTTTTGTTCGGAGGCGAAGTGCCGGTAATGACAATAATTGAAGCCGTTTCTCGTTTAGTACCGGGCGTTGTGGCTAAAGAAGAATCAATAAAGAATGAGAGTTTTTCGGACAAGCAAGGCGTTGAAAAAGAATATCCGCAATACACCCGGCCTGAAATATTCAGGATGAAAATTCGAAATTCGAAATTCGAAATTCGAAATTCCCGCAGGGGCTGGCATGTCCCCAAAATTTTACTTTCCGGAGACCATAAAAAAATAACCTCTTGGCGGGAAAAACAGAAGAAGAATTAGGACTGTGCCCAAGGCGCGCGGCGTCTCCGCAGGCCATCTACGATATGGCCGACCACCGCCATTTGCTCTGTCTCTTCTGATTTGCGCGCGAGGTCAGAGAATATGGAGTCGCAAATGGTGGTGGTTGTAATATTTAATATATTTTCTTAGAATAACTGCATGGAAAATCCTGAATTTCTCAATAAAAAATATCCTGACTTGCCCGGTTCCAAACCGGTTGAACGGGCGGTGCAGAAAAAACTGCGCGAAGGCGAAAAAGGACCGACTTCCAATATAGAACGCACAGATATTTATCTCACTCGTTTAGAGAAATTCTTTAGTGCAAAAGAAAAGAGACATATTGATACACCCAGAGGCCCAGTTGAATCAGAATCAGGTTTTGAACGTTTAAAACGTAGAATTTTGGATCAATATGTTACTAAATATGAAGAAATACCTGAAAGTTATTGGCATTTTCTGGAAAAAATCATGCGTGAACGAGGACAGGGTGGTGACTGGGATAGAGCCACGCCGGAGCAGAAAGAACAAATGAAGCAAGAAAATGCCAATGCCGTGCTGGCCGATCAGCGTGATTCATTGGAGGAATGGATTGATTACTTTGCTCTGCCCGACTCCAACTATATCCCCCGCGAATTAAAATATTGGATTTTTCGCAATATCCTGAATTTAAAAGAGTTTGCCAAAGTTAAAATCAAAAAACCCGATGGAACTGAGGAGGAGAGGATTGAATTTAACAAACGTTCCAGGGGTACGGTAGCTAAATATCCTGATCTGAACCAGGAAGCTTTAAATTATATTATTGATTCGGTTAAAAATAAGTTAGCCGGTCAAAACATGGAATTTGGATATGATATTCCCGCGGAGGCACAGCAGCGATTTAGAGAGCTACTATCCAAGGAAGATTTCTCTAAATTGTATGCTTGGGCGAATGAATATATGAACCCGATTCCTAAGCACCTTCTGCCAGTGACGGATGGCGAGTGGGTTAAATATACGCAAGGATCGGATCCACAAGAACTAGTGAAGACCATTCGTGGACGTGGTACTGGTTGGTGTATTGCCGGCGAAACGACTTGTGAAAAATATTTACAGGGTGGTGATATTTATGTTTATTATTCTGTGGATGACAACGACCAACCAACCCTGCCACGTTTAGCTATTCGATTTGAGGGTGACCGTATAGCCGAGAATCCTCGTGGCATTGCCTACAAACAAAACATAGACCCCTATATGCCGCCGATTCTAGAAGAAAAATTAGAAGGTATAGGTTCAGTCGGTAAACAATATCAAAAAATGGCTGTCGATATGGAGCACCTAACTGCCGTAGATAACAAGGCGAAGAATGGCGAGTCATTAAATAAAGAAGATCTAACTTTCCTATATGAAATAGAAAGTAAAATCGAAGGTTTCGGTTATTTACGCGATCCACGCATCCAAGAATTAAGAAAAAATCGCAACCAAGAACATGACATGCTGACTATTTTTGATTGCACCCCAGAACAGGTTGCCAAATCTATCGATGAGATTAACGAAAATGCCAGAGTTTACGTGGGTAATTGGGATGTGGAAGTGCACCAAAAAATCAGGGACTATCCGCAGATAAAGCATCTGTTCGAGTCATTTCCGGAGAAAAAGATATTGAAATTGACTCTGGAAACCGATCCACAGGTCAATTCTCCGGAATCGGCTGAAGAAGCTTTGGATAGCCGAAACATTTACTTGACCGATTGGAGCAGGGACATTCTTAAAAAGACGGAATTTAGCCAGGAAAGACAAAAATATGAACTGGCCCGTTTTACCGTCGAACAGCTAGGATTTCCCAACGGAGCAACCACCCAAGAGATTTATGATAAAGCAAAGAAATTAGGAATAGGCCTCTGTCCGGCGGAAGTTGGCCCGCATTTGCGCCTGAAATACCCTGGAGGTGAATGGATGTTAATAGCCATGAAGCAGATTACTGACCGTAGCGGCGATCCGGATGTGTTCGACCTTGGCTCGCTTGGCGTACGGCTCGAACTCCGCAGCAGCGGCGCCAGGCCTGGGCGCAGATGGGGGGGCGGTAGCGAGTTTGTGTTCCTTTCCGCAAGTGAAACTTAAATTTTTTAATTCTTTGAATTTTCTTTGAGATTTAGACAGACTGTTGACATTAAAATAAGAAAGGAATAAACTACTAATTATCAAATGAATCCTCCTCGCGGCTTGCCGCGAGGTATCAAGAGGTGGCTTCGCCTCTTGATACCGCCGCAGAGTGGCGGAGTATTCACCCCTTTTAGCTTCGCTCGGACAAAATGTAAATAAGAATTTCCATTTTGCCCCTCGCTCGCTAAAATAAATAATCAGCACAATTAAAAAGAAAGGTGTTTGCTCAACCACGATGGATTCTTTAAGGAGTTCATCGTGGTTGTGTTATTGCCATATGTGAATAAATTTGTAGATTCGCATACATTAGCAGATTTGTGTCGGCTGACATAGCCAAGAGATCTTTGTAAATTTTATACAGTTTACCAGCGAATTCATATAGATTAGATTTTAGATTCTATTTTTAGTTTCTAAATTCTAGTTTCTATTATTTAAGAGAGTTTGATTCTGGCTCAGGATGAACGCTGGCGGCGTGGATAAGGCATGCAAGTCAAGGGGGTTTTGGGAGCAATTTCAAAACAACCGGCGAACGAGTTAGTAACACCTTGGTACATAACCTAAAGTCGGGCACAACCCCGCGAAAGCGGAGCTAATTCCCGATGTTGAAGCAATTCCAAAGGAGCAATCCGCTTTGGGAGTGGCCTAGGTCCTATCAGCTTGTTGGCGGGGTAAAAGCCCACCAAGGCTATGACGGGTAGGGGGCGTGAGAGCGCGTTCCTCAACGACGACACTGAGATACGGGTCGTACACCTACGGGTGGCAGCAGTCAAGAACATTCGACAATGGGCGAAAGCCTGATCGAGCGACGCCGCGTGCAGGAAGAAGTCCTTCGGGATGTAAACTGCTTTTGCGTAGGAAAAATTTTGATTGTACTACAAGAATAAGGGGTTGCTAACCTCGTGCCAGCAGCAGCGGTAATACGAGGACCCCGAGCGTTATCCGGAATTACTGGGCATAAAGAGCGAGTAGCCGGTTTTGTTAGTCTGATGTTAAATTCCGAGGCTTAACTTCGGAGCCGCATCGGAAACGGCAAGAGTCCAGCTCAAAGTTATTTTCTAAGACGAAATTGAAATATTTGAGACGAAATAAAGAAAAAATTTTAAGGCATAGCCTTGGGCGCTATACTGAAAAATTTTTCCAAAGTTGCAATCCAAATATTTTAATTGCAGTCAGAAAGATAATTTCGAGTTGGACTCCTTGAACTAGAGCAGGTAAGAGGTAAGCGGAACGTGCGGTGTAGGGGTGAAATCCATTGATATCGCACGGAACACCAAAAGCGAAGGCAGCTTACTGGTGCTTTGCTGACGGTCAATCGCGAAAGCGTGGGCATAAAAAAGGATTAGATACCCTTGTATTCCACGCCCTAAACTATGCTGACTAGCTATTGGGAGCATCGACCCTTCCAGTGGCGTAGCTAATGCGTTAAGTCAGCCGCCTGGGAAGTACGAGCGCAAGCTTAAAACTTAAAGAAATAGGCGGGAATTCGCACAAGCGGTGGATCATGTGGTTTAATTCGACACTGAGCGAAGAACCTCACCAAGGCTTGAAATCCTAGTGTAAGCTCCGGGAAACCGGGGCCCCCGCAAGGCTCTAGGACAGGTGCTGCACGGCTGAACTATCGGCCGGTAGGGGAGCAATTCCCTACAAAAATAACCAGCTCATAACGGTGGAGTCCGAAATATATTAATGTTAAAATTAATATATGGATAATACCGTGGGAAGCCCGAATACAAGTTTTTGTAACTTTCCGAAATCAACTCAAGATTATTATATTCTTGGCCTTTGGTGCGCTGATGGCTACCACTGGACAAGCAGTATAGGATTGAGCAATATTGATTTAATTTTAATTAAGAAATTTAGAAATTTTCTTTCAGGATTATTTCCTAAAGAAAGAATTAAATTGGATCAATACAGAACAGGAAAGAGAAAATATGTTGGATATAAGATTTATGTAAATTGCAGGCCGTTATTAAGAATTTTTAAAAAATTCAAAGACAATAATAACGAGAGGAGTATAAATAATGCCGAAGCAATAAAAGCTTATATCGCAGGAAGATTTGATGGCGATGGTTGTATATCTAAAGACCTAAAACGAGATTGCAGAATATCTTATGGAAATGAGATTGATGCAAAACTTGACACCAATTTATTACAAGAAATTGGCATTATGCCCAAACTATACAGATATCGCACATCAAATACATTTGTAATTTATATTTCTAGATTTGATACTAAAAAATTTACAAATGTAATCAGTCCATATTCAATAAAGTTACAAAAACTTGTACTTGGGTCCCGTAGAGACTCTGACTATACAGAGATAGTCAGGATGGCAACAAATAATATATAATATTGCCATAAAACGCTGGCTCCCTCCCCAAGCATGGAGAGGGATGAAAGTATAGTCCGTACCATTAGGAATAATGGAATAATACGGTCGTCAGCTCGTCTCGTGAGAGGTTTCCTTAAGTGGATTAACGAGCGCAACCCCTATCGTCTGTTATATTTGTCAGGCGAGACTGCTTTCGTAAGGAAGAGGAAGGTGGGGATGACGTCAAGTCAGCGTGGCCCTCTGATGTCTTGGGCTACACACATGATACAATGGATGTTACAATGGGTTGCCAACCCGCGAGGGGGAGCTAATCCCATCAAAGGCATCCTCAGTTCGGATAGGAGGCTGAAACTTGCCTCCTTGAAGCCGGAATCGCTAGTAATCGCAGATCAGAACGCTGCGGTGAATACGTTCTCGAATTTTGCACTCACAATAAAAGCGCTCGGCAGGTTTCTTTTCTAAACGGTTAAAATCCGTTCCTCCGACAACCCGTGTTGGAGCGTAGTCAAAAGTTAGTCCCGATCCGCGAGGATTGAGGACGAAGGAACTAAAGACAAAAAGCAGTCCCACGATAAAACACCCTGAATTGACCTATGATTGGCAGTGAGCATAGGGAAAATTCCTTGAAAGGGGCCGCGGGAATGCAAGGAATAGAAAAGCAACTAACCCGAGGAGATCTGGCGTAAAGCAATTTATGCGCTTTGCATAGTTTGCTAAAATGGCATAATAGATTTGACGCCGCGTCAGAAGTCAGCTGAATCATAGTAATCCAATCGGATGAAGGATTCACTCCAATGCAAAATGCTTACACCAGATTATATAATTGGATTAACAGACGGAGAAGGAAGCTTTACGGTTTATCTTCGAAATCCCGAAAATCCAATTAAAAAGAAAAGGCGAGTATACGCAGAGCCAAGATTCTATATAAAACTTATAGAGAAAGACAAGGATATTCTTTATAGGCTTAAAAAATTCTTTGGTTGTGGAAGCGTATATTTCCAAAGAGATGTTCGACCTAATCACCAGAATTGTTATCGTTACGAAGTTTATAATCGTAATGATTTGAAAAAAATTATAATTCCTTTTTTCAAAAAATATCATCTTAAGTTCAATTCTAAAAAAAATGATTTTAAAATATTCTGTGATTTGTTCGAAAGAATTTGTAAAAATGAGCATCTTAATACGGAAGGCCTGAAATTCTTGTGTAATCTAAAAGCAAAAATGCATTAGAGCTCGTCGTATGCGGGAAATCCGCAGGTACGATGGGAACATCAACTCTTAATCTAAGAGGATACTTGCCCGTCAAGTCAAGGGAGCTGGGAATACCTGAAGATCCGTATTTTTATATGGAGACACGGTAGGCTCAGTGACAAGGACTAAGTCGTAACAAGGCAAGGGTAGCGGAAGCTGCTCTTGGATCACCTCCTTTCTATTGTTGTGCTTCGCACACAAGTTGAAAGTTAAAAGTTTATCAAGTTCATAAAGCATAATTAAAAAAACTTTATAACTTTATAACTTTATAAACTTGTAACTTGCGCGCGAAGCGCGCGATGCACGAAAGGAATAGAAGTTTGAGGCGAAAGATGGGAAAGATTTCTAATTTTTCACATCCAACCTCTATTCTTCAACGGATTCGACAGGCTCACCGTGGTGAGCTTATCGAACCATAAAAATGTCGATTCTCTGACACACTGTCGGAGAGCCTGGTCCGAAGGTTAAATCGGAAGCCAATGATAGTTCGGCTAAAAATATCTATTGAGCTGGTCAACTGTATAAAGTCTATAAACTAAAACCCCCGCTAATATCTGCAAAATTATGGCGGGGGGTTTTAGTTTATGAACAATTGTTGATATCTAAATTGTTGACAATGTTTTATTTGGATATAATATTGAAGAAAGAATAATTAAGTTTTTTGCTCTAAAACTGATGGTTTGCTTTTAGTTTCTGGCGGCTTTATCAGCAGCCGGCGGCCGGCAACCAGCAATCAGAAAAAGTGTCGCTCTTCAAAAAATTAAAAGAAAACCAAAAAGGATTTACATTGGTTGAGTTGCTCGTCGTTATCTCCATTATCGGCATCTTGGCAACTTTATTGCTTTTGCAATTAGGCGTCGCAAGACAAAGAGCGAGAGACGCGGCAAGAATCGCTCATATCAACCAGGTGAGAACGGCTTTAGAACTATATTTTGATGATAACGGAGAATATCCGGAAATTGCGACTTATGCAGGTTTAGGCGCTGTTTTAGCCACCAAATATTTAACCCAATTACCCGCAGACCCGTTAAGCGCGGGAACCTATGTTTATAAATACGCTTATGATCCCGCCGGAACACCGACCAAATATCATATCTGGGCTGAACTTGAACAATCGTCCTCGGCGATAAAAGGCGATGGCGACATTAACTCTTCCGCCTGGGCCGGCGGAGACGGAAAATATGACGCATCCGTTGCGGCGACAACTGAAGCCTGCGCTTCTTCAACTACCATTGATTGCTTATACGATCAAGGCCAAAGCCAATAAAAAAATTGAGCTCTTTAAAACCGCTTCTCACTTTAGGGGCGGTTTTTAGTTTTAATAATTTAAAGATATAATTAAGAATGCAAATTGCTATCTTGTTATATTGTTAACTTGAAAAATCAAAGCAAGCTAACAAGCTAACAAGCTAACAAGCTAACAAGCTAACAAGCTAACAATGACTTTAGTATTTTCCTTTGTTTTTATATTTTTAATCGGGCTTTCTTTGGGTAGCTTTTTAAGCGTGCTTGTTGTCCGTCTTCCTTTGGGAGAAAAAGGGATTGCGGCGGGCCGTTCGCATTGCCCACATTGCCGTCATCAGTTAGCTTGGTATGATTTGGCGCCTTTTTTGAGCTACCTGCTGGTTCGAGGCCATTGCCGATACTGTCGCCAAAAAATATCTATTGTTTACCCGATCATAGAGTTAGCTACAGCTACTGTTTTTGTAACTTATTTTTACCGCACCGAATTATCATTTGATTTTTCAATTATTTTTCAATTATTTTTTTTGCTGATTTTCATATCGGTTATTTTTTCTGATTTTTTATATTTTATAATTCCCGACAAAATCATAATTCCCGCCATCGCTCTTGCCGCAATCTATCCATTGTTATTTCAAAGAGGGGCAATCTGGAACCTGTTAATAACCGGCTTAGTTTTAAGCGGTATTTTTGCTATAATTTTTATAGTATCATGCGGAAAATGGATAGGATTTGGAGATGTTAAATTAGTGACGCTTATCGGCCTTTTGTTCGGATACCCCTTAGGATTTTTAGCGGTCATTTTTTCTATTTGGTCAGGCGCCTTATGGGGAATCATGCTAATGGCTCTGCGGCGAGCTACCATGAAAACCGCGTTGCCTTTCGGCATATTTCTGTCCGTTGTTTCCATTGTTTTCATAATTTTTCAAAATGAAATTCAAATTCTTAAAATATATTTCTAAAGATAAGAACGAAATTCTTTTTGCCCAAATTGCTCTTGTGGTTATTTTAGCAATGGCCATTGTTTTTATTGAAAGGACTCTCAAGTATAGCGATTGGCCAGTTGATGACTCAAACTCAATCCAGGCATCATTATTAATTAATTTTAAAGATAAACAGAGATTGTTTGAGGGAGAGGTCACAAACGATATGACCATCATAGACGCTCTTAACGCTTCCGCCGCCGCCGGCCAAATTAATTTCCGCTATGGTATAAATCAAGAAGGAAAAGTTAAAATTATGCGGATCAACAGTCATGCAAACAACATAGACGGCAAGTCATTTGTTTTTTACTTAAATTCTCAAAAAATTAATTCCGAGAATATAAATACAATAAAAATATCGCCCGAGGATAAAATAGAAATCCGCTTTGAGTAATGTCAATAGACAATGGCTAAAAACAATAAACAACTTTCATGGGCGGGGTTCACCCTGATAGAGATTCTCGTTGTGGCCGGTATCGCCGGTTTTATTGCCACAACCGTAATAATTAATTTTTCAAGGACAAGGTTGGATTTAAACGAGACCGCAAATATACTTGTTTCGGATATGCGAAACGCCCAAGCGCAAGCCGCTTCAAGCGTAAAATATGGCGGGGTCCTGCGTTGCGGTTATGGTATTCGCTATATAGATTCTGTTTCTTATGCCGTTTATGCCGGTCCGAGCACGGCATCAACCGATTGTACTGCTCAAAACAGAAATTTCGGAGCGGAAGATATCGTTAGTTCCACCAAAAATTTCTTGGATACCCGGGTTGAATTTAAAAGCTCTTTTAATGATATTTTCTTTGAACCGCCGGATCCCAAAACTTACCTGAACAACAATGCCGCTTTGGGTCTTAGCCAAATAATAACTATCGGTAAAATAAACGGATCTTGCCCCTCAAATTGCAAAACAATAACAATTTATACTTCGGGGAAAATTGATGTCCAATAATTTTGAATTACAAAACTCGTTGAAGACATATCTTTTGGAGGGGGATTCGAGCGCGACGGCGCGAGGACTTCAGGATTTTTTAAGCTTCAAAAAATCCGTACCCGAAAAAAGATGTGCCGAGTACGATGAACAAGGTTTTACATTGGTTGAAGCAATGGTTACGCTGGTTATTTTAACCACCGCCCTGATACCGGCTCTTTTTCTTTCAACTCAGGCAACCAATGTATCTTTTTCAATAAAAAATAATCTCGCCGCCGCCAACCTCGCCCAAGAGGGCATTGAAATAGTGAGGGCAATCCGAGACAATAATTGGTTTCAAAGTTTGGATTTTGACAACAATATAACTGCGGGAACATGGCGGGTTGACTGGAATTCCGACACTCTGATCGCGTTGGGCTCCAATCCTGCTCTAAAAATAAATAACGGGTTATATAATTATTCCGCCGGAACAGACAGTCTTTTTAAGCGCACAATCACCGTAACCAAGGTTAATGCGGCAGAATTGCAGATTGTCAGCAATGTTACTTGGACAGAAAGAGGGAACAGGGCTAAAAGTATTACCGCCGAATCACATTTATTTAATTGGAGATAGTCAGTAAGTATTAAGTATGTTGTATATAGTATAAAACTCAAATGACAAGGAATTTAGAAAAAATAAAAAGTGGGGAAGTGGGGTTTACCATCGTTGAAGTTCTTATCGCTTCGTTTGTGTTTTCAATCATCGCCATCGGCATAAGTTCAATTTTTATCGGCATTCTCACCAATGAGCGGCGCGCCTTTGCCGCCCAAAAAATTGAAGAAAACGAGATGTTCGTTTTG
>MGLG01000007.1:5373-6734 GCA_001795975.1 Candidatus Yanofskybacteria bacterium RIFOXYD1_FULL_42_10 | reverse complement strand
AAATGATGGCGAGGGACATAAGGGTAAGCAAAATAGAAAACCAGGAGGATCCGACCTGCGGATTAACGACGCTGACGATTACCCATCCGGTAAAGGGCGCAATCGTTTATGGCTTGAGCGTCGGTGTCGTCCAAAAAACCGAAGGCGGAACAACCGTTGACATAAGTTCGTCTGCAATTAATTTTACAAGAATGAATTTCTGCGTCCGCGGTTCCGGCGCCATTGATCAAAAACAAACCGTGGTCACCATTATTTCATCCGCCCAAAACAGAACAGGCAAAGAAACAATTAAGTTTGAAATTCAAACCTCCGTTTCTTCAAGAAGCGTGGAAACGGAATTTCTACAATAAATGGCAAACAACCACCAAAAAATGATTAAAAAAGAGCTCGGTTCAATTTTGATATTCGCGGTTTTGATGCTAAGCGTTATTTTGACGATCACCTTGACCCTTGCTTCAATATTCGTACCCAAACTTCGCTCAATTTCAGAAACAGCCAATTCGGTCAAAGCGATTTATGCCGCCGACAGCGCCATTGAATGGTGCCTTTACGGCAACAGATATCCGCTTGCCCCGCTGCCAAGCCCAACCATATCTGATAATGCTTCGTATAAAATTTACGATGCGGCAGGAGTGGAAGTCGCAAATTGCTCCGCTCAGCCGCTAAATTACAGAACTGTCGGCTCTTACGGCGGAGTTAACCGCTCTTTTGAGGTAAGCGAGTTATAATAATTTCCCGCCTTCTCTCATCTGCCTTGATAGCCCTTTTCATGGCCTCTTTTTTCAAGTATATTCATTGAGGTGAACACAAAACATGAAACTGAAAAAAGAATAGAGAAACTCCGCGAAATTATAAACCGCCATCGGTATCTTTATCATGTTTTGGACAAGCCGGAAATGTCCGACGAGGTTTTGGATTCTTTGAAAAAGGAACTTTTTGATTTGGAACAGCAATTCCCGGAGCTGATAACGCCCGATTCTCCAACCCAAAGAGTGGGCGGCAAACCGCTTAAACAATTCAATAAATTTAAGCATCCGATGCCGATGATCTCTTTTAATGATGCTTTTGACTTTAAGGATATGGAAGAGTGGGAGGCTCGCTTTGAACGGCTCGTCGGCGGGGCATCCAAAGAAGGTTATTATTGTGAGTTAAAGATAGACGGCTTAGCCATTGAGTTGCTCTACGAGAATGGAATTTTAAAAACCGGGGCCACTCGCGGCGACGGCATAACCGGAGAAGATGTTACCCAGAACCTAAAGACGGTTGAACCGATTCCCCTGAAACTGCTTGAAACAGATGAAATTTTAAATAATTTGAAAAAGGATGGATTGGAACGGTTCATGCCAAGGATAGAAAAAGCT
>MGLG01000007.1:2150-5362 GCA_001795975.1 Candidatus Yanofskybacteria bacterium RIFOXYD1_FULL_42_10 | reverse complement strand
AATCGCTATTCGCGGAGAAGCGTTTATTACCCTTAAAGAATTTAACAAAACAAACCTTGAACAAAAAAAGTCCGGCCTAAAAGAATATGCCAACCCCCGCAATCTGGCAGCCGGTTCGGTGCGCCAGCTTGACCCCAAAATTACCGCTTCCCGCCATCTTGATTCTTTTGCCTATTCTTTGGTAACCGATGTCGGCCAGCAAAAACACGAAGAAGAACATTTAATCTTAAAAGCTCTTGGATTCAAAATAAATCCCAATAATAAATTTTGCAAAGATATGAATGAAGTTCAAAAATTCAGAGATCGCTGGGAAAAGGACAGAGAAAAATTAGATTATGAAATAGACGGGGTCGTGGTTATCGTAAACGACAACGAAACTTTTAAACGATTGGGGGTTGTCGGCAAAGCGCCGCGCGGAGCGATTGCTTACAAATTTTCACCAAAAGAGGCGGAAACGATTGTGGAAAATATAATCGTCCAGGTCGGTCGAACAGGTGTTCTGACGCCGGTAGCCGTTTTAAGGCCGGTTCAAATCGGAGGAACCACAGTATCAAGGGCCACACTCCACAACCTTGATGAGATAAAACGCCTTGGCGTAAAGAAAGGAGATACGGTGGTGGTGGGCCGAGCCGGCGATGTTATTCCGGATATCAAAAAAGTTATTAAGGACCTTCGCGCCGGAAAAGAAAAAGAATTTCATATGCCCTCCAGATGTCCTGTTTGTGGTGAAACAATTAAAAAAGTAGCGGGGCAAGTCGCCTTTAAGTGCGTCAACAAAAATTGTCCGGCTATCAAAAGAGGGGCGATTTATCATTTTGTTTCAAGAAAAGCGTTTGACATTGACGGCGTGGGGCCAAAAATAATTGACCAGTTGATGGATTCCGGGCTTATCCGCGATGCCTCCGATCTGTTTTCTCTTAAAAAAGATGACCTTTTGAACCTTGAGAGATTTGCCGACAGGTCTGCCCAAAACGCCGTTGAGGCCATTCAATCAAAGAAAAAAGTCGCTTTAGATAAGTTTATTTATTCTCTCGGCATAGAACATGTCGGCGAAGAAACAGCTTTTGCTTTGGCTCAAAAATTTTCCGCCAAAGGCGGACCAGCCTCTATCCGAAAAACATTAGAGAGTATCGAAAAAGCAACCCCTGAAGAACTAAGCAATGTTCCGGACATCGGACCGGTTGTAGCCAAAAGCATCTCTGACTGGTTTCAAAAACCATATAATCAACAGCTGATTGAGAAATTTAAGAAAGCGGGAATAATAATTCAAAGCAACAAGCAACAAGCAACAAGCAACAAGCTGGCCGGCAAAACTTTTGTTATCACCGGCGCTCTTGAAACGATGAGCCGCGAAGAAGCTAAAGAAAAAATCAGACAGCTCGGCGGAGACATTTCCTCAACCGTTTTCAACAACACAGATTATGTCATAGCCGGCTCCGAACCGGGGTCAAAATATGAAAAAGCGAAGCAGCTGAAAGTTAAAATTATTACCGAAGAGAAGTTTTTAAAAATGCTATAAATTGTGTTTAATTTTAAACCGTCTTAATATTATATAAATGCTCACCGATAAAGAAATAAGCCACCTTGCCGAATTAGCAAGAATAAAACTGGGGGGGGAAGAAAAAGACAAACTGAAAAAGGACCTGTCCTCGATTTTAGATTACATAAACAAGCTGAACGAGGTTGACACGGACAATGTTGAACCGCTCTATCAAACTGCCGGTCTGATAAATTCCGTACGGGACGATAAAGACAGAAATGAATTTAAAATGAACGACATGCTCAATGAGAAACTGATTGGACAAGCTCCGCATAAAGAAAACAGGTTCGTAAAAGTTAAAAGTGTCTTAAAAAGGTAGGTTTGCGTTGAAGATAAGCCATTTTCGGGCACGGCGTAAATTCCTGCTGGAATTTCGCCTTGTACTCGCGCCAGTCGCGCTCCGTAAATCCCGAAAATGGCTTATCTTCAACTAAACAAATTTTACATGGGGGCTAAAAATTTCACAATCAAAGATATCGCCGACGGCCTTAAAAAAGGCGAGTTTTCCGCTGAAGAAATTTTTACTCATTATCAGAACAAAATAAAGAAAGAAAATAAAACTCTAAATGCTTATCTTTCGGTCTTTGACAAACACGATGCCAATATACAAATGCACACGAATGATGCGAATATACTTGCGGGCGTTCCCTGCGCCATAAAAGACAATCTGCTGATTGACGGCACGATTGCCACTGCCGGTTCAAAAATATTAAAAAATTATGTTTCCTCCTACAATGCGACGGTAATAAAAAAATTGCGAACGGCCGGCGTAAATTTTTTGGGCAAAACCAATTTAGACGAATTCGCCATGGGTTCGTCAACCGAAAACTCGGCTTTCGGCCCGACCAAAAATCCTCTTGATTTATCCCGCGTTCCCGGAGGTTCGTCGGGCGGTTCCGCCGCCGTCGTCGCCGCCGACCTCGCTGTTTTCGCCCTCGGTTCCGATACCGGCGGTTCAATCCGCCAGCCGGCCAGCTTTTGCGGAATCGTGGGGCTAAAACCGACTTACGGAAGAGTTTCCCGGCACGGCCTGATTGCTATGGCATCTTCATTGGATCAAATCGGGCCCCTTGCCAAGAATGTATATGATGCCGCCTTAGTTCTTCAAGCCATCGCCGGTTCCGATATTTTTGATTCCACCACTATTCCCGCAGAAGTGCCTGATTTCACTGAAAATATAGATAAAGAAATGGCAAATTTAAAAATCGGCGTGCCGAAAGAATTTTTTGGCAAAGGTCTGAATAACGAAGTAAGGGAAAAAGTTGAAGACGCCATTAAAAAATTAGAAGGCCTTGGCTGCAAGATAAAGGAGATTTCTCTGCCTCACGCGGAATACGCCCTGGCCGCATATTACATAATCATGCCTTGCGAAGTATCCTCCAATTTGGCAAGATTGGACGGAATTCGTTACGGTTATTCTGCCAAAGACGCCAAAACCCTGCTGGACACTTACTTAGAATCAAGAGCCGAGGGTTTTGGAGCGGAAACCAAAAGAAGAATTATCCTCGGAACATTTACCCTGTCGGCCGGATATTATGACGCTTATTATTTAAAAGCTCAAAAAGTAAGAGCGCTGATTAAAAAAGATTTTGACAATGCCTTTGATCCGTCAACTGACGGAGTTGATGCTATCGTCGGACCAACCTCGCCAACCACCGCTTTCAAAATAGGG
>MGLG01000007.1:0-2041 GCA_001795975.1 Candidatus Yanofskybacteria bacterium RIFOXYD1_FULL_42_10 | reverse complement strand
TTTCGGTTCCCTGCGGAAACGGAAACAAAACAAATCTTCCGGTTGGATTTCAGATAATCGGCCGCGCTTTTGACGAAGCGACGATTTTTAAAATAGCCCACCAACTGGAACAAACTTATAAAAAATAAACAAAAATGGAACCGGGATTAATTTCAAATACCTTGGCTAATATTTACGGCGTTTCCAATTTTAGATTAGGAGATTTTTCTTTGGCTCAATTAATCGGCTATATTCCTGAAATTCAGGGAAGCGGAGCTTTTGGAGTACTCAAACTGATATTAGTAGTTGCCACTTTGATTTTAGGAGCATCATTCATAATCATAGTTATCAAATTGAGCAGTTTGGTAGGCAGTAAAATCAGTATAGTCAAAGAAATTTTACCGCCCCAATCAGCCGAGGGCGGAGCGTCAAATGCCAGATGGGGCGAAGTTTTAAGGCATATAAACTCCAATCGAGAAGCGGAATGGAAATTCGCTGTAATAGAAGCGGATAATTTAATAGATGACACATTAAAAATGGCTGGGTTTCCGGGCGAATCTCTCGGAGAAAGATTGATGGCCATAGAACAGGGCCAATTGGCGACATTGGATGGCTTGTGGAACGCCCATAAAACAAGGAACAAAATCGCCCACGACGCCAACTATTTCATGCGCTACGCCGAAGCCAAAAAAGCGGTGGAACAATTTGAGAAAACCTTACAAGAATTGGGGGCAATTTAATTTACCTAAATCATTTCGATTCCCCTAACTATTTCAAAATAGTTGACATATTTTCACAACTATTGTAATATATTGCTAAGTACGTTAAAAAGAAGGGGTGATTACTATGGCTTACTTTTTAAGTTTCATCGCGCAAGATTGGAGAAGTTTTAAAGCCCAAGTTATCAGTGCTGAAGCCAAAGAAAAACTTAAATTATTTGTTAAGGAATGCGCTGAAAAAGAAGGTGAGAAAATCCGAGAAGAGCATGAAAAAGAAATAGGTACATTATGGCTGGATCTGGGAGGAGTAATAAGTTTAAACTCGGCAAAAATAGAATTTAATATTGGCACCGTTCGTTTTGGTGTGTTAGTATGTCAACTCCCCGCTCTATTTCAATGCTTGTCGGTGACATTAGAAGAATTTGAACCGTTGGCTGGCTATATAACTTTCAAAGGGCTACATGATGTATATTCTTTAATACCTATTGAGATGCAGAACGAGATGCTATTAATTTTACAAAAACTCACAACAGAATATGCAGATAAAATTCGCGAAGAAACAGTAAAAATGGAAAATGTTCTTACTGATATCGAAAGGCAAACTGACGCAATAAAACACAAAACGACTTATGTATTTTGCAGTTCTAACAAAAAATTGCAAGATTGCTGTGGCATACTGACTAAAAATAATTAACAATAAATAACATTACTACATCAAAGCAGCTCAAACATGAGCTGCTTTTTATTTTAAGAACTTGGCCGTCAAACATTGAAAGTTCCTGTTGGTGGACCTGCGGGGAGTCGGACCCCGGACTCAATCATGCCATGATTGCGTGTTACCGCTATACTACAGGCCCATTTATTTACTCATCATTTTGCCTAATGTGATTAAGTCATAATACGTGTTTGCTGATAAATAATTTATCACACATACCCCTTTATAGTCCAATTTGCGTGATGGCTTGCCAATTGTTCTCTTGTCAATTCTTGTTTTATAAAATTGCTTCTTAACTATGCCCGTAATTTGCATCCAAAATCTTTCTAATATTCTTGTGTTCTGATCAGCTCGACACAATACAGTACATCTAAATTTAGATTCTTCCGCATCATAACAAAATCTCATAAGTTTCATAAATAGCCACACAATCCCCGGATCAGAGTTGCCAAATTGTATGCTACCCCTGCGATTTTTTGCACCTTCTCCCAAATGTAAAGCAGATAGTACCAATTTAGCGGTTTCTTTATTATTATTTAAAATTTTAATCAAGTGAAGGTTTTTCTTTTCAATTTTTGAAAAATATTTTTCTCTTTTTGCCTTAGCTACAATAATAGATTTAGCTCGT
>MGLG01000006.1:14269-15568 GCA_001795975.1 Candidatus Yanofskybacteria bacterium RIFOXYD1_FULL_42_10 | reverse complement strand
TACCGTTACCAGCAATCAGGGCCAAACCGATACCTGCAGTGTTACCGTTACGGCCGGGTCTGCTTGTACGGCCGACATTAAAGCTGACGGGGGCGACGGGCCGGTAAGCATTGATTATGGAACCGCTTCCAATTTGTCTTGGACAACAATCAATGCCACTTCCTGTTCTGTCGCGCCGGGTGGTTGGACGGGCACTTCCAATCCTGGACAATCAACGGGAAGCCTTACTTCTTCTCAAACCTATACGCTTTCTTGTACCGGTTTAGGCGACCCGTGCAGTAATGCGGTAACAGTGAATGTCAATCCATTGCCGACTCTCTCCGTTGGTTTAACCGCCAATCCCTCCACCGATTTCGCGCCTTTGAGTTCGGTTTTAAGCGCAAGTGTTGGCGGGACCGCCGTTGGCACCATTAACTACAGTTTTTGGTGGAATTGCAGTGATACTTCCAATAGCGTAGCGACGGTTGAAGCCGCTTGCGGAACTCTTCCCACGCCGGCTGGCGGGAGCTGTTTGTCAAATTCCGTCGGGTATAAGTGCAACGGCGTAAATACAAATCCGCAGAGCACAACTGCTCATACATATAATTCAAGTTCTACCGGAAAAGTAATTGCCGAACGGGACATTGCCACTCCGGCGGAAGCAAGAGCCGCTATCACGATTATCGCTCTTCCGCCGTCCGCTTCCGGCGTGACCGCGACCCAACCGAATTATTGCGTGTCCGGGCCGGCGGCGACAGTAGGCTGGACATATACTGACCCGATTGGAAGTCCCCAGTCGGCGTATCGGGTACAGATTGATAATAATTCAAGCTTTGTAAGTCCGGAGGTTGACAGCGCTAAAACCATTTCAACTTCCACATCTTATTTCGGGGGATCGGGGATATTGCAGTTTAACACTAACTACTATGTTCGGGTGATGGTTTGGAACAGTTCCGATGCTTCTTCTGCCTGGTCAAGCACGGTTGGTTTTTCAACGCCAAACTACCCTTATCCGCAGGTTGATTTTTCCTTCACTCCGACCAATCCGCCCATCAGCGAACCGGTCCAGTTTACCGATGCCACGACATTTTACGCGCCGGGTCCAACAACCTGGAGCTGGCTGTTCGGTGATACCGGCACTTCCACTCTGCAAAACCCCTCCCACACCTACACCACCGAAGGCAGTTACGGCGCGACTCTCACCGCCACCGACAACGCCGGCCAGTCTTGCAATTTGACCAAGCCCGTCAACATTCAAAAAGCTATCCCCGTCTGGAAAGAAGTGGCCCCTCGATAAACTCGGGGTAAACTCCCGAGGTA
>MGLG01000006.1:13952-14230 GCA_001795975.1 Candidatus Yanofskybacteria bacterium RIFOXYD1_FULL_42_10 | reverse complement strand
GATTTAATGACAAAAACAATGTCAGTAAAATAAAAAATATTTACATACAACATTTTAAATAAAGCCAAGGATAAAAGGCGGGGGATACAAAAGTTGATAAAATGAAAAATAATTGATAGCATGTTAAAGTACGATCGTTTATCATTTTAGTTAGTTAATAAGAGATAGCAAAATGAACTTAGAAAAACCCACAACTTTACCGGAACCGCTTGAATCAAAAGCACAAATTCCGGAAACAAAAAGCCCAAACAATCCAGAAGATAAAACGCAGGAAGGTT
>MGLG01000006.1:0-13910 GCA_001795975.1 Candidatus Yanofskybacteria bacterium RIFOXYD1_FULL_42_10 | reverse complement strand
ACAAAACAGAGACTTTTTTAAGTTCTGACAATCAGGATTTTTTCCGTAAAATGTCTAATGGTGGAACAAAGATTGCTGATCAAATTTTTGAAGGTCTCTATAAAATTCCTGTTGTAGATAGACTGGTTGGGAAGTATGAGATTGCTTACAACCAATTTTGGGTAGATCGTCATGAAGAAAAAGCCGTCAAGTTAAAAAATCAAATAGACAGTCTGAATTTAAAAATTGGATTGTTTGTTCAGTCAAAGCAAGAGATGGAATCAGTGATGGATGATTTAAAACAGCAAAATGCACCTGGCATTGAATCGTTGCAACTCAAGTTAAAAGACATAGAAAAACAGAGAATAGATTTGTTGAATGAAAAAGACAGGGTTCAAAGCAAATTTGAAGCAAAGGAAAACAGAATAAAATTACACGCGAACGAGAGAGATATGGTTGCCGACAAACTTATTGGTATTTACAATGAAAAACTGCAACCGATGGAAAAAGAGTTGGAAGGACTCCGATTGTTAAAAGATGAGAATGAATTATTCGCCGCGGTTATGGAGGTAAATCACAAAGAACAGTTGGTTAAATTGGAAGATTTAAACAAGAAAAAAACACAAATTGAGGAATCTCTTAGGAGGGTGGGCATGTCTGAAAAAGATATTAGGAAGTTTGAAGCCGTAAAAATGCTTTCAAGTGTTATAGTTCGGGGTTATGAAAATATAAAAATTGAAAAAGAGAATTTGGTGCAGGGGAACGCAGGAATAAATCGGCAGATTGGAGAAACCGACGCAAGGGCAAATCTTTATAGGGATAATCGGGAGGAATTTGTGCGCGTGAAAACTAAAAGACCCATAACAATAGAAGTTGAGGCAAGAACAAGAAGCGAAGAATTTAAAGGTGAAGAGGAAGTGAGCGCGCATCCAAGAAAAGAGGCGCAAGAAACTTTTGAAACGAGAGAAGAACAATCTACGACAGGAACAATGCCGGAATCAGCGACGGAAACCGTGAAAGAAAACAAAGAGCGATTGGAAGCGCCGGCATATATTTCCATGTGGAATGCTTATCTCGTGGAAAAATACGGCAAGAACATCGCAGATGTGTCTATTGACGGAAATGAGTTTTTAAAAAAGACCGGTTTATCTAAAAACGGTAAGTTAGATTTTAAAGATTTTAAAAATATTCTTGGAAAATATTATAAAGTTAAGAGGTTGTCTTTGGATAAGTTTAATAAAAGCATTGATGAATTTTTTAATAAAAAAATAAAAACTCATCAATAATCAATTCATTTTTTAAATTATGAACGAAATACAAAACGAGATACAAACAGAACAAAATCTAACACCCGAGCAACAAGATTTGCTTAACCAACTTAATGCTTTAGCTGAAGAGGCAAAAATAATCAACCAAAAGATTGATGAGGATAACAAAAAAGCAAATAATGCCATGGATGAGTATCAGGCGAAGGTTGATGAGGCAATAAGCAAAATCAACAAGATTTTCTCTGAATTGGATCAGGCGGAAAAAGAGGCATCAGACGGATTGGACAAGGTTCTGCTTCAGCAGGCGGAAGATTTGGCTGACGAAGAATAGAATATAGCGATATAAAAAAGCGGTCTCTTGCGAGAACGCTTTTACTTTTTGCTTGTAGTCAAGCTATTGAACCATTACAAGGGGTTGACATGTTGACGATAAGGGGTGTATAAGTAAAGTATGGTTATTTAACAAGGACAAGGAGGTTTTATGAACGGCATACGAAATGAAGGATTTCTTTCTATTTTTGAAGAAAATGATGAAACTACGGCTAATGTATTATCCGCGGGTTGCGATAATATTCCCTGTAATTGCAATTGTGATTGCGTTGACTGCGATTTTAACTGCGAAGAGTGTGACAATGCTGAGATAGAGGCAGTAGCTTGCAACTTAAGTTGTGATTGTGTCGTTTGCGTTTATGACCCCTCAGAATAAGAAAATACCGGAAAATTAAGACGGTAATAGCCAAGTATACATGCGCCTGTTAATGGCGCTTTTTTGTTTAATCAATCAGAACGGGTTCCTTGAACTGTTTTAATAATTCCGCATCTTTGAATATTAATTTTCCGTGCTTGTTCCAAAAATCCATTTTTTCATCAAAATCTTTGTCTGATTTTTTAAATTCTTCCAGAGATTCTTTCAGTTGTTCCAAAAAGTTTTTATTCAAATCCATATTTTCTATCAGCAAATAGAATAAATAGTCGGTTGCCTTTAAAACGCGGCCATTTTTTTTAACATATAATTCTTTGATTTCTGGATTTACTTCCGTGTGTTTATAATCCAAAAATGCCGAAAGTTTTGCGTCTTGCAAGATTGCGGCCGTGAGAGCTTCCTTGAAAAGATGCGTTGTCCCTTTTGAAAGTTGAATTCCGAGTTTGTTTAAATATTGAAAAAAAAGAAGGTGGGATATTTCATGTACTGCCACCACCAAAACAGATTTATTTTTAGATATACCTTTTTTGAACTGATTTAGGGTTGAATATAAAAAGTGGTCTTCTTTGAATGGCGAGAAAGGGAGAAGGGAGAAATATGCCGTGTAGGTAAACGGATTTTCCCAAGTATAATTCATTATTTCTCCCAATCTTTGAAATGCTTTTTCTCCCTTTTCTTCAATTATTTTTTCTTGATCATTCTTTATGATTTCAAGTTGTTCTTTTTTCTGTTGGTGGAGAGTAAAAAGATATTTTTTGATATCTTCTTTTGCCGAATTAGAGCTAACCATACTTTCAATTTCTGGATAAACCTTTATTATCTTATGTCGGTTTTGCTTGAGAAAAGGATGCCAAAGAAAATTAATAAACGCCTTGGCATCTATGTCGGGGCTAATTCCTATTTTTATTTGGGGCAAATTTAACATGGTATTTACAAAAGATTAAGTTTATTGTATGATTATATCACCAATTAAGAACATTTACAATGCATGCGGAGGGCTAAATGTATCGAAGAATTAAATCGCCGACCATAGTACAAGTTGAATTAACCGAAAAATGTCCAAATGTATGTCTTCATTGTTACAATTACTGGCGTTCAAAAGAGCCGGGAGGAATTCGTAAATATGCCGACTTTCCTTTTGCCATGGTTCCCTTGGTTGCAGAGAAGTTGGCCGATGCCGGAGTTTTTCATCTTGTTCTTACCGGCGGCGAGCCTCTTGCCAATAAAAAATCTCTCAAAGCGTTTATTGTTGAATGCGGGAAAAGGGGGCTTACTTGCGGAATAAATTCAACCTTAAGGGGTCTATTACCCGAAGATGTTGAAATGTTCAAGCAAAAACATGTTTTAGGGGTTTTGGTTTCTTTATTAGGTTCAACTTCTGAAAACCACGATGCGATTACGCAATCAACGGGTTCTTTTTCTCAAACAATAAAAGGTATTCAAACTTTGATTAATAATAACATTAGCGTCAGTATTAGCATGGTTATTTCAGCTAAAAATAATACCGATTTGATTAAAACAGCCACACTTGCTAAATCTTTGGGCGTAAGGGGGTTTTATGCTACCAAGGCCTCATGCGCAGGAAATTGCCAGGATTTCCGGGGATTGAAGCTTGACCAAAAGCAATTTAATGAACATCTGGAAGATCTACTGACGGTTTCAAAGAACTTAGGCATGAAGAGCGGTTTTCTTGAATGTTATCCTTTGTGTGGCATTAACATTGCTCATAAGTTCAAAGAATTTTTAGGCAGAAAATGCTTTGCTGGAGTAACTGGTATGACAATAGGTCCTACCGGCGAAGCCAGGCCGTGCTCTCATTTAGATTCTGTTTATGGAAATATTTTTACAGAATCTCTTCTTGAAATTTGGGAACGAATGGCCCATTGGGCCAAACAGGACTATCTACCGGAGATCTGTCGAAGCTGTTCTATCTTAAAACAATGTAGCGGCGGATGCAGAATGGAAGCTAAAATGCTAAATGGTGGGATTTATAATCTTGACCCATATGCTATGCCTCAAAATGTGCCGAATATTATTTCTCAATTTAATCAATCTGAAAAATGTGCTCCGGGACTTGAGCTTTGCGAGGCCTATCAGATTAATAAAAGGGTAAGGACAAGGAAAGAAGACTTTGGAAGTATCATTTTTATTGGAAACACCATGGCTGGCTATTTGGATGAAAGATTAACCATGTTTGTAAATTTCTTAAAATCCGGCACTTATCGCCCACAGAAATTAGAGGACTTAGTTCTGTCGGCAGAAAGTCAGTATCATTTTGAAAATGGACTGCAAGTTATTACAAATCTTGTTCTGAAGAAGATATTAATACCTTGTGAATTTTAAATAATAAGCCGACAAAAGTATGTCGGCTTTTATATTTTTTCTTGGGTTTGGTCTACCTCAAGCGCGACTCTTACCGCCACCGACAACGCCGGCCAAAGTTGCAATTTGACCAAGCCTGTCAACATTCAAAAAGCCATCCCCGTCTGGAAAGAAGTTGCGCCCCGTTAGGAGTAGGATATTTACTACTTACAAGGACTGTCCTTGTAAGTAGTAAATGCGATTTGGAAAGAAGTGGCACCGAGGTAGGGGAAGTTAAAAAGCGGTCTCTCAAGAGACCGCTTTTACTTTTTGCCCGTAATCAATAATTCTGCCAGAGTTTTTGACAAGGTGGTTATTATATGGTAAAACATAATTAGTTCTTCTACATTCAGGAGATTGATAAAATGAAAAACGAGAAACAATACAATATAATTGTTTTAGAGGGGGTTGATTGCGTTGGTAAGACAACTCTTGCAAAAAAATTAGAATCTGAACTGGGATTCCAATATTTATACACGCCACAACCACCGATTGCATCTATTAGAAAAGAGGTGGAGAGCGTTAATGATTTACAGACGCGTTTTTTCTATTATCTTACCTCGGTAATTGCGGTTCAACCTCTTCTGCACGCGATGACAGCAGATAACGGACTCGTCATAATTGATCGCTATATTTATTCTACCTTTGCTATGCATAAAGCTATGGGTGCAAAAGTAAAATGTGTTAATATGCGTCAACTGCCAATTCTTTGGCCCCATGTAGGAATACTCCTTACGGCTGACAGAGAAACTCGTAGACAAAGAAGAATGATCCGCGGAGAAAATATCGTTGCTTGTGATCAACGCATTGAACAAACAGACAATTGGCTTGATTTGGCGCAAGAAATATATAAAACATACAAAGAGCTGACGATTATTGACACTTCATCTTTAGATATAAATCAGGTATATGAAAAAGTTTATGAGTTATTTATGGAAAAGAGGAGGAAATAATGTATCAGATATTCAAAAATCTTGTGGCAAAGGGTTTAGTAAAATATGATAGTTTAAACTGTGTTCGGGTAAAAGTGCATGATACATGTCAGTGGTCTTGCCACTTTTGTCACAAAGAGGGATCCGGTTCATCCAATCCTGTTTATAATGGTACAAAATTTGCCGATACTTTGGTTGATTTTCGCGATCAGCTAGGTTTTACAGAGGTTCATTTTACTGGAGGAGAACCAGCTATTCATACTGAAATTACTGAACTAATAAAAACTGCTAAAAAACTTGATTTCAGAGTTAAAATGACCTCAAATGGCCAAACAGGTGTCGATCAATATCTTGCATGCATTGATTGCGGTTTAGATGAATTAAATCTAAGCATTCATACTCTTGATGGTGCGCAGCTTGCCAAGATGATGAGTCCCATTCGAAATACTTTGTGGGGCAATAGAGCTATAGAGCGACAATTGACATTAATATCTTTACTTCGTGAGCACATTAAAATTAAAATCAACACTGTCGTGATAGATAATGAAAATCCAGCGTTGCGAATTGTAGAATTTGTATCAGCAGCCAATTTAGAGTGGCGAGTGATGAATGAATTGGAGCACACAGAAGTTTCTTATTCAACAATGATGCATATGTGTAATAAATTAGGCGCTAAACCATTATGTGCACAGATTATTCAAGGAAGTTCCAGTTGTGGAATAATATTTCAAACGCTTGATGGCTTTATATTTAAGGTCAAACTTATTCGCCCCTTTTTAGTAGAATCTCTTTGTGGCGATTGTTCGCTAGAAAAAGTTGGTCAGTGTCGTGAATTTTATTATGGACCCAGGATTGAAGCGCATAATCAGGAATTAATGGTTCGCTCTTGTCTTCATCGCTCAAATCCCCCGTCTATTCTTGCAGCAGAAGAATTTTTCACTCATAGAATAGCAAAAGATATAATTGCATTGAAAAAAGCCAGTTCTATATAGAACTGGCTTTTGTTATATTGGGTTGTCATCTTATTGAATACTTAGAATTTTGAATCGTTTAATGCCAGCCGGCACTTGGATTTCTACTTCTTGTCCAGCTTTTTTTGAAAACATGGCCTTGCCCATCAGAGAGTTGATTGAAATAGTTTGGATGCGGATATCGTCGCTTTCAAATTTTTGTCCGCCTGCGCCCTCAGGCGTAATGAAAAAATAAATCATCTTACCATTTTCCTCTGTTTGCACTAATGTACCAACTTGAATACTTTTGTTTTCTGAATTTTGGGATGTTTTGATTTGGCGCAAGACAGCAATAAGTTGATCAATATTTTGCACGCGTTGCATAGCAGAATCTGCCAAAATACCGATTTGAAATTTTGAAGTATCAGAATGCGATTGCATCGCTCCTGGGGCTTCCGCAGAAGCTTTTTTATAGCCCTCGTAACTCTTAATGGTTGCAGTTCGAACTTCCCTAAGTTTTGTCAGTAACAAATCTATAATTTTCTGTTTGTCCATAAGTTTATTCTTAAATTTCCAATAAAATTATAGCATATAGATAATAGGTAATCAAGAAAAACAGGAAAGGATATCATTGACTTTCTCCTTGTGAAAGAACCGATAGAGCTACTTTCTTAGAGTTTGGCCTACTTTTTTAAGGTAGCTATATTTTTGCTCTCTCTTTGTAAGAAATTTTGCCATATTTCTGGCTTTTTGTAAAGTGATGACATTGTATTTTTTTCGTTCTGCATCTATGGTGCTGGGAGAGACCGGCATTAATTTCCATTGGCCTTCTGCGTTTTTTTGGTATTGAGTGCCGAATTTTTGTTTTTTATTCTGCATTAACAGCAATCTGTCTGTGGCGGCTGCATAGAGCCACTTACTTTTGTCGTGGCCCAATGCTATTCCTTTCTGAGCAAATAGTTTTGCTTGGGCGGTTGTTTGAGTTGTTCCGCCATGTTGGAAAACAACGCCAATACGGAAATAATCTATACCCCGTAATTTAATTTTTTTATTGGAAAGTATTTTGTTTACGGCATTCCGGCGTCTTTCATCATTTTTTTTTAGGATTGTCCAAAGTTTTTTTGAAGAATAATTTTTCTTGCGCAATTGAATGCGGTCATTTTGGTCTTCTTCGAAAAGACGCTTAATTTGGCTTTGTATTTGAATTGTTTTCATAAGAATAATTATAAAAAGAAATAGGGGACCGAGTTTCTCGGTCCCCGGTGGCAATTAGTCGGTGTCGGAGTACTTTTCATCCGTGAGGATGTCGGACTCGCAACCGTATTGCCGTTCGTCGCCGTTTTCATGCTCTTCACCGTATTCAAACGATAAAGGCAGTGAATCTGGCTGTTCGTCTCGAAAATGCCTGATTTCGGGATCTTCCGCTTCTCGTGTCTGCATTGCTTTTCTCCCTTCCGGTTGTTGGTATTTACAAAAGAACAACCATTGCGAATATATTACACTAATAAGTTAATTTCGTCAAATGTGTGTGCTTAGAACAAGAAATAAATTGCGCTTTGGGCTATAGCTTCAAAGTATTAAAACAGGGAACCCGCCAAGTTAGGAAAGGCGGAGAAACAGAAAAAAATATGGAATGGATAGAAAAAATATACCCGCGATATAAGTTTAATAAGGATAAAAATGGCAACTCAATTTATGGTTTATTGGTTGTTGAGTTGCAAAAAAGACAGTAGCTATACTGTCTTTTTTATTAAAACGTCCAGCTTATTCTAAATAATGAACAATATCTAAGGGATATGTTTTGTTATTTAACCAATCTTGAACCATTAAAAATATTTTTTTAGAAATAAACTCTTTAGAATCTATTTTTCTGATTTCGTCTGGAGTAAACCATCTGATATCACTAATGTCTTCGTTTCTGCTCGCTTGTTCTTTAGCCTCGGCTATTTGAGGCGAACCCTGAGTAATTTTTCCAATAAAATTGAATTGTAATTTAAAATCGCCATCTTTTTGAATAACATAGCAACCCGTTGTTTTTTCTAACTTTACTTCAACACCAGCCTCTTCTTTGCATTCTCTGATTGCCGCTTCAAAAATATTTTCATTATCGTGGTCTCCAAAAGTGCCCTTAACAATATTCCAAAGAGGCCGGTCATGCTTTTCGGTTTTCTCTTTAAGCAACAAAACCCCATGGTCTTTATCGGTTACAATAACACTTATTTTAATTTTTAGTTCCATTTTTATATACTATCATACTCATTAAAATAATTCTAACCAGTTACCATATCTATGGCTCTGCAAAATCCTACGCATACTTACACAACTCAAGGCAGTTACGGCGCGACTCTTACCGCCACCGACAACGCCGGCCAAAGTTGCAATTTGACCAAGCCGGTCAACATTCAAAAAGCTATCCCTATCTGGAAAGAAGTGGCGCCGAGGTAATTGACGGTAAATCGCAAAGCGTCAATTGCAAAGTGTTATTCACCAAACCTACAAGGCCTCCCCTTGCAACTGCAAGGGGAGGCCTTGTAGGTTTGACCAATGTGGGGTTTTTTAATACAATTTATCCATCTTCTTTCGGATATTCCAACGAAAGGAATCCGTATGCCCAAAATTTTAGTAATACCGCCAAAATTGCTTAAAAAGAAAAATTATCAGGCGATGATTTTTAATTTGATACGGGGGAAAGAGGGTACTTTTATATTTAGGAATCTGTTCGCCAAGCTTGATAACGGAACCGAAGTCGATTTGCTGGATAGCGGCCGATTGTCGTGCGCGGTGACCGTGTCTGGGATACTTTTGCTTAACGGACTTATCGGCGGGATGCACGCCACAGTCGATTCAACGGAAAAGGATATGTTAAAAAACGGATGGGTTGATGTTGACGCCGGAAAAGATTGGTTAAATACTGCGTGGCAAGAAATAAAGCCGTTGCTGAAAAATAAAATCGGGGCGGTGATTATTTGGGAAAAACAAATTGATAAAGACGGCACAGAACACCGCCATATCGGATTTTACGCCGATGATGATTTTGCGATAAGCAACGATTCGGCAACCCATAGAATGCCGATGAAACATCATATAACATTTGGCTTGCCCGGTCATACCGGGTTCCGCCGGATAGAAAAAATATATTGGCACTCCGAGCTGGATGCCGACTAACCTCGCTTTTCAAGGGCGGGGTTTTTTGATACAACAAAATTATCAAACCGTACTTTGAAAAAAGGAGAAAATATGTGGATGGAAGAATTTTTTAAAAGCGTCACATTTGAAGATTTTTTGATTCGGCCTCATCACGGAATGCTGGATTCCCGCAAAGACGCCAATTTAACAATGCAGTTTTCCCGGCGCATTTCCATAAAAACGCCGATTGTCGGCGCGAATATGGACACGGTAACCGGCGAGAATATGATGAAAGCGCTTTCATTAAACGGCTGTTTCGGTTTTATCCACCGCAATTGTTCAATTGAAAAAGAAGCGCGGCAGGTGGCGGCGGTAAAACGCCAGCAATCTTTTATCGTAGCCAATCCTTTGGCGGTGGGCAAAAATATGCCGATAAAGGAAGCCAAACGAATCGTAAAAATTGAAAAAGTGAGCGGCCTTTTGGTGGAGGAATCTCCGGGGAGCGGAATTTTAGCGGGTATTTTATCAAGGCGGGATTTCCCCAGGGACAATGATGAAAAATTGGTCTCTGAATTTATGACGCCGTTTGACCGGTTGGTGACGGCAAAAGAAGGGGTTTCTCTTGAAGAAGCGGAACGGGTGATGTACGAAATCCGTAAAGAAAAATTGCCGATTATTGATGAGAATGGAAAAATCAGGGGACTTGTCACGATGAAGGATTTGGAAAAATCAAAACATTTTCCGTATTCGTCTATAGATTCCCGCGGCCGGCTGCTTGTCGGCGCGACTATCGGAGCGACGGGGGATTTTATGGAGCGGGCGGCGGCGATTATTGAAGCCGAAGCTGATTGCGTCCTTATTGATATTGCCCACGGCGATTCGGAGGTTATGAGGAAAGCGGTTGAATCGTTTAAAGCAAAATTTCCAAATACGGAACTTGTTTGCGGAAATGTCGGTACGCGCGATGGGGCAAGATTTTTAGCGGATCTCGGCGCGGATGCGGTTAAAGTGGGAATCGGTCCCGGCCATGGCTGCCGGACCCGCATTGAAACCGGTGTCGGCGTGCCCCAAATGCAAGCCATCAGAGAAGCTTATCTCGGCGTGGATGGGCGGGTTCCAATCATCGCCGACGGCGGTATTGAAGATGACGGGGAAATCGCCAAAGCGATTTTTTGCGGAGCGGACACGGTAATGCTTGGAAGCATGATTGCCGGAACCGATGAATCGCCGGGAGTGATAAGCATTAATCCCGCCACCAAAAAACAAGTTAAAAAATATCGCGGAATGACATCGCCGGACGCGGTTCTTGACAGGAACGATTGGGAAAATCCGTCGGAAATTCTTGAAAGCTCGCCGGCCCAGGAAGGCCAGCCGTTGGAAATTGATTATGTCGGCAGTGTCGTCCCGATTATCAAAAGGATTCGCGAACATTTGCAATCTACGGTAAGTTATACCGGACAAAGAACTCTATCGCTGGTCCATAAATTGGCGGTTGCCAGCCCTTATGATTATTTCATCAACAAGTTGACCGAAGCGGCTCAAAAGGAGTCGTTTGACAGGTAAATTATCATTGCCGGCGGGGGAATTATTCTTCGCCGGCTTTTGTTTTTTTGGAATTTATGATAGGATTTTGAGGAATTATTGGGGGTGTAGCTCAATTGGTTAGAGCGCTTCCCTGTCACGGAAGAGGTTGCGGGTTCGAGTCCCGTCACTCCCGCCAAAATGAAACCGCCCTCAAAGGGCGGTTTCATTTATCCGTTCTTATTGTCCAGTTCCACAAGAGATGTTTGAATTTGAGAAAGCAGTTCTGCTTTGCGGATTTTGTCTTCTTCCGTTCCGGAAGTGGCGAGACGGTAATATTCATCAACTTTAGATTTATCAAGCTGGTCAAAGTTGTCGGCGTATTTTAAAACCCAATCTATAGCGCACTTGGCGCGTTCTTCCGGGTCTTGGATCTCGGAATTTTTACAGAAATCTTCTATAAGGTCTTTTTGAATTAAATTGCGTTTTTCCAGAGAAGATTTTTCTGTTTTGGTTTTTGGTTCGGATAAATTTTCCATATTATTTAAGTCTGATATACGGTTTTAATTATAATATGTTATTAATTTCCCGATAGCAAATGATTATTGCGCATCTCTTTTGTGGCTGATATAATTTGGTTTGTAAAGTTAAATATCCAAAATGAATATAACTATTAAATCAGACGAGGATAAAAAGGCGTTGGAGGTGTTAAATAACCGCCACGATCCCGAAGGGGAGAGATTAAAGCGGTTTTTAGCGATGCCTGATTTATCGCGGATGCAGGGAAGTCCGATTTATGAGTTAGCTCAAAGAATCATCGGTCTTGAAGATTTTAAGGATTTTGATGTCATTCAAGTTCCCGAAATCGTAAAAGCCGACTTAAGTTTTGATTTGTTTGATTTTCCGCCCGATCATCCAGCTCGCAGTAAATCCGACACTTATTATCTGACCGACCCCGAAGGAGTCGCTTCGCGACCCTACGGGGCAAGCAATTATATTTTGCGTACTCATACAACCATCATGTGGTACTACTACTTGATTGACGAAAATATCAAAGAGAGAATCAAGAAAGGTTTGCCGGTCGGGTCTTTATGTCACGGCAAGGTTTACCGCAAAGACGAAATTGATCGCAATCATATGAATGTCTTTCATCAGATGGACGGCTGGTATCTTTGCAAGAAAAGCGACCGAGTAATTACTTCGCAAGATTTGCAGGATGTGTTGGTAAAAATCGCCAAAGCCGTATTCGGAGAAAATGTTAAATACAGATTCAATGCGGATAGGTTTCCTTATACGGATCCGAGCTTGGAAATGGAAGTGGAAATAAATGATAGGTGGCTGGAAGTGCTTGGAAGCGGAGTGGTCAAGGGGAGCGTATTGAAAAATTTGGGAGTTGACCCCGATGTTTACAATGGCTGGGCGTTCGGATTTGGGTTGGAAAGATTGGCGATAATCAGCATGGAATTGCCGGATATCCGTCTGCTTTGGTCGGAGAATGAGAGGGTCAAAAAGCAACTGCGTCTCGGCAATAAATTCAAAGAAGTTTCCAAGTTTCCGCCCGTTACCCGCGATATTTCGTTTATCGTTAAAAATGATTTCGTACCCAATAACTATTTTGATGTTATCAGAGATATTGGTGGCAATTTGGTGGAAGAGGTAAGGCTTTTGGATAAATACGAGAATTCCGAAAAATTCGGCGCAGATAAGATAAGCTATACTTATCGTATTATTTATAGAAGCAATGAGCGGACACTTTTAACAAGTGAAATTGACCCGATTCAGGATAAGATTTATCAGGAAACCAAGAAGCAATTTGGGGCGGAAGTGAGGTAGACGAGATTGACTTTTTGGTCAAAAGTAGAGTACAACTAAAGGGCAGTTAAATTAGCACCTTAAAAGCACTACTTGCGAAGATAGCCATAGCGGTAAATTGCCGAGATTCGGCAATTTACCGCTATGGCTATCGTGGATGGCCCGCTGGCATGGATCGTTTCTGGCAAGTCTAAGGCCCTGCAATTTCGTAGGGTTAGGGATGAGCTAAAACAAGGAGAAAACATCATGGCACGGAAGAACGTTCCGGCAATTGTGAGTGCGCTCGGCATACTCACAAGCATTATCACCGCTCTCGTATCCGCAGTGCGCAAACAGGGTGGCACAGACACGGACATCTATCGGCTGGCGACTCCTGAAGGCGAAAGCATCATCGAGAAGATCGCCGCACTGATCGTCCAGTCCGGAAAGCCGATCGAGCAACTCGTGGAGAACTGCTACAAGGTTCTCGTGGACTACGGGCAGACGCTCCAACGGATGATCGCCAACGGCAAATACGACTACGTCAACAGCGACATCACCAGCGGCAACTTCCCGACGACCGGCAACGGCAAGCAGGAAGTGGTCGTCGAGCTCGTTCACTTCGGACGGGACATGGCATCGGACGCGGTACTAAAGGAATTCGAAGCTCGCGGTCTTTGCGCAGCGACGCTCCCTGAGCTACTGGCCTTCGGCACCACCCACCCGGAGAAGCAACGCGAGTTCCCAATCGTCGCTCTCGGCTCCGCGTGGCAGTATCGCGATGGCGACCGCGGCGTGCCTTACCTCGACAGGGACGGCTTGGGGCGCAGGCTGAGCCTGGGCTGGGACGCCCTCAGGTGGGACGACATCTGCCGGTTCGCTGCCGTTCGCAAGTAGGCACTTGGTTTTCTGGGGTTCTGGGTTCTTGCCTGCCCGCCGTAGCTTTAGCGGAGGCGGGATCCCTGGACCCCTGGTCTCCTAACGCCTGTTCGTGTTTCACGAACAGGCGTTCTTTCTTTTTTATGATGATATGTGCTACAAATATATTTGGATATTAGGCTAATCTGTCGGCGGTTAAGGCTTCCGGCGGCCGAATTCTAGGACTATGTAGGACAGAATGAGAGCGGTTACGGCTTCTCTCAGCGCGCCTCGCTAGTTTCTCTTAAAATAACAATACTTGGTACAGGATCTTGGAGGATTATAGATCCCAAATAAGATTCAGCTTGGAGAGTCCGCCGGCCGGCGGATCAATGAGCAGTGGTATAGAGGGCATTTTGTA
>MGLG01000005.1:22136-26723 GCA_001795975.1 Candidatus Yanofskybacteria bacterium RIFOXYD1_FULL_42_10 | reverse complement strand
AAGGTTAAATAAAAAATCAATTTATGTCATCGGAGGAGCTATGGCGATTAACAGAAAAGTTTTTGAAAAAATAGGCCATTTAGACGAAAATTATTTTTTATATTTTGAAGATGCAGATTTTTCAAAAAAAACATTAGCAGCGGGATTTAAAATAAAAATTTTGCCGAATCCCAAAGCGCATCATGCCGTATCATCCGCCACCAACAAATTGGGCTCGCCCTTGCTTTTGCGGTATCACTATCGCAACGCGCTTTATTTTAATTTTAAAAACGGGCCGTGGTATATTAAAATCATTGTCTGGCCATGGAGCTGGCTCATTATTCTCAAACAAATTTTTAAACTTCTCATTGGCCACCATTCCGCCCAATCCCGCGCCGTTATTTCCGGCGTTTTAGATTTTTATCTGCGACGAATGAGACAAATTTAAAGATGATATAAGCTGCTCTGCTCCACCCCTGCCCCTTTTCCTTCAACGCAAGCGGATGCGCTCTTTTCGCTTTTTTTTCAAAACAACCCCTATCCTTCTTCAGCCCGCTTCGTCTGCTCCGGCGGCAGACTACGCTTGTCCTCACAACGACCCGATTTTTGATTATATTTTTCTTCCATTTGTCAAGTCCACAAAAACACCGAAAAATGTTAGTTTATAGGCATTAGAATTTTTACGCTATCAATCATTGAGCGAGGGGCGGAGTGGCTACTTTTGGGACTTACGGAGCCCGACGGGGCGAGTATGAGGAGAAATCACAGCAGGGATTTACGCCGTGCCCAAAATAGCCACTATGCCCCAAACAAAATGATTATTTTTACTAAAATGTTAAAAATCGGCATTGAATGCGAAAATTTAGAGGATGCAAAATCTAGATGGGGAGTCGGCCATCTAGTTTTGAATTTGCTAAAAGAATACGCCACCAATCCCGAATATCAAAAAAAGGTTAAACTATATTTATATTTTAAATCTAAAATCCCGTCCGATGTTTTTTTGCAAAATCCTATTTTTGTAAAGAAGGTTTTAAAATTACCGTTCGTTAATTCATTTAACCTTTTTTATCATATTATGATGCCGCTTCGAGCAATGCTGGACAGGGTGGATATGATATTTTTCCCTTCTTACAATCTGCCTCCGCTATACTTTGGCAAATCCATAGTCATGCTCACCCCGGATGTTTATTACGAATATAAAACGGGGACTTTGCCGTTCAAATATAAATTGGCTTACCGTCTTTTTTCAAACTGGGCGGCAAAAAAAGCAACAAAAATTTTAGCTATTTCCGAAGCCTCAAAAAAAGAACTTATTAAATTATACGGCGTCACCGCCGATAGAATTTTTGTCGCAAAATTGGGGGTTTCCCCCAAAGATAGAGACAAGAGACAAGAGACAAGTCCCTATGTTCTTTTCGTCGGCCAAATGTTCCCTCGGCGTCGAGCGGCTGAAACGCTTTTGGCATTTAAAACAATCACGCCGGATTTCCCTGACATGAAATTTATCCTCATCGGCAAAGATAAGTATAACCCGCCAATTATCGCCGAACTCGTCAAAAAAATAAACGAGGAATTGGGCGGGAAACGAATCATTCACCACGAATATATAGAAAGCGACGCCGAAGTGGTCGATCTGTACCGCAACGCCAAACTGTTCATCTACATTTCCTCTTCAGAAGCTTTCGGACTACCGCCGGTTGAAGCCGCTTCTTACGGCGTACCGGTAGTCGTCAAGGATTGCGAATTAAACCATGAATTGTTTGGCGATGCGGCGTTTTTTGTAAAAAACGAATACGGCATTGACGGGATAGCAGACGCGATTAAAGATGGCCTTACCAATACGGAAAAAAGAAACTATTGTTTGCAAAAATATAAAGAATTAACGCCAAAATTAAATTGGCGCAATTTTGCTGATAACTTTTTCAAAGCATGCGAAAATTACTAAACATCATATTTGTATTTGAGTTAGCAATGTTCGGGCTGATAATCTTGGGAATAATGCCAAGATGGATTGTCCCATATTTTGTTTTGATCTTGGCCGGTTATGTTATCTTCGCTCCGATTGAAGATGGCGTAACTTTTTTTGTTCGTTCCATACCCTTTTTTATCGCCATTCCCGTTACGGCGACATTTGATAATTTTAACACATGGAGAATTATTTCAGCGATATTATTTTTAAAATGGTTTTTCGGAAACTCGGTTAGCGAAATTTTAGAATGGGTGCGACAACCTTTTACCCGATTAAAAAAACTAAACTTTTCTTCTATTTTGTTGATTGTGATTTTATTGTTTGCGATATTATCAATTACTCAAGCAGAAAATTATCTTCTTGCTGTAAAAAGGGGGCTGTATTTCATCAATCTTAGTTTAATCGGCATAGTGGCCTATGATCTTTTCAATAAAAAAGAGCAATTCCGGGAAAATATAATTAAAAATTTAGCGATCCCAACAATTATTGTGGCTATGGTGGGGCTGGCGCAAGTCGTCTCCACATATTTTGTGGACATATATCAGTTTATGGCTTTATGGGGAGAAGGCATTCAGTGCCGGCAATTTGGCGCAGAATGGTGCAATATTGCGGTACGAGTCGGGAATACCTGGCTGGCTTATTTCGGTGACCAGCTTTCGCTCAGAGTATTTTCTTTATTCCCGGATTCCCACTCTTTCCCGATATTTTTATTGCTTGGCTTACCTTCGGTTTTTGTTGTAGCTTTAAAAAAATTATCTCCTGAAAAATTCATCAACTCACAAAGCATTTTTAAAACGGCAAGCGTAAATAAAACAGTGATTTTAATCCCCGTTATTTTCTTGGCCGCCATATTGAGCGGAACGCGGGGGATATGGGCCGCCGGCGCAGGCACTTTGTTTGTTGTTTTATTCCTCGTGTTTTTATTAAAAAAATACGGACACGCGTCTCAACAAAAAATATTCACATATTTATCATCATACTTAATCTTATTTTTCCTGTTATTCACAGTGGCATTTCCAATCTTTGCCTCGCCCCAATTTCTTGTTTCTAAAGGAAATTCTTTAATCTTGCGTAACAGAATAAAATCAATCATTGACTTCGGCGAGACCTCAAACAGCCAACGGATTGAAATTTGGAAAAAATCATTGGTTTCAATCGTTAAACACCCGTTGTTGGGCGTCGGCATCGGTAATTTCCCGGTAGTTCTCAAACAAGACCTAAGATTGGCCAAGGCGGGATCTTCAGCTCATAATCTTTACCTTCAGATCGCGGCTGAAATGGGAATTCCGGCATTGTTTTTGTCTCTTTGTTTCTTTTGGCTGCTAATAAAAAACGCTTATCAAAACTTCATAGAATCGCGCAATCAAACTTTTATTATTTACAACGCAACGGCTCTTATTTTTATTCCTTGGGTTTTACTGTATCTTCTTACCGACGCGGCGATTTTTGATGAAAGAGCATTTTTAATTTTTGTAATTACCACAGCCGCAGTATTAAACAAAAAAACATCGGCTAAAACAATATGACAGCCAGTTTGCCCAAAGTTTCAATTAATTTAGTGGTGATGAACGGAGAAAATTTTATTCGCCATTCTTTGCGTTCCATCAAAGAACAATCATATCCTCAAAATTTAATTGAAATCAACATTCTTGATAACGGCTCAACAGATAAAACCAAAGAAATAATCAGAGAAGAATTGAAAATCGGTCCGCCGGCTGACGGATGTGACTCGGAACTCGGAGAATTTTCGCTGGTTGAAAATCCAGTCAACATCGGTTTTTGGGCCGGACAAGAAAAACTTTTTGGACAAAGCGAAGGAGAAATAATTGTTGCCACGACCGATGTCATCCTTGATAAAAATTTTCTCAAAAATGCCGTAGCGGTATTTGAAACAGACCCTAAGATCGGCGCCATCCAGGCAAAAATTTACCAAATGGAACTCTACGGCCAACCAACGCCAGTGTTCACCGATATCATAGACACGGTCGGATTTGTTATTTTTAAATCCCGTCGAATTATAAATTTGGGACACGGCGACAAAGACAACGGACAATTTAATGACCAGCAGGATATTTTCGCAGTTGAGGGCGCCGTGCCGATATTCCGAAGAACCGCTCTTGAAAACTGCAAAATTAACGGCAGAATCATTGATCCGGATTATCGCGCCGGTTCTTTCGGTTACGGCGATGATCTGGACTTAGCTTGGCGCATGAGATTATTCGGCTGGAAACAAATTTTAGCGCCCGCCGTAATCGCGTACCATGACCGCTCTACCACTAAAAATATTGCTAAACACGCAAGAGATTATCTTTCGCGAATCAAGCGACGCTCTCATATTTCCATCCAAAAACGACGCCTGGACTGGAGAAATGTCCGCTTTACAATTATAAAAAATGATTATATAATCAACTTGTTAAAGGACTTGCCTCAAATCGTTTTTAGAGAAGCAATGGTGCTTATTTACTCAATTTTATTTGAGCCGAAAGTTCTTTTTGAAATTCCAATTTTTTTAAAACTGTTTCCCAAAATGATAAGAAATAGAAAAATCATTATGCAAAAGGCGAAAGTCGGCCCGAAAGAAATGAGGAGATGGTTCCGATAACAAGATAACAATTTTGACTTACTATCAACAGCCTGAT
>MGLG01000005.1:6722-22071 GCA_001795975.1 Candidatus Yanofskybacteria bacterium RIFOXYD1_FULL_42_10 | reverse complement strand
TTAACACGGCTGAACCGATAGACAAAAACTATGTCATGCCGAATAAAGAAGAAAATCGTTTTGATATACTTTTGCTCGGAATCAGGGGTGAAGACGGACCGGACGCCAAAGACGCCGGACCGCTTTTGGCGGATACGATAATGGTTGTAAGTTACGATAAGATATCCAAGAAAGCTTCGCTTGTTTCTTTGCCCCGAGACTTATATGTAAAAATCAAGAAAAACAAAAACGATAAAATAAACACCGCATACGAATATGGCGTCTATGGAGGCGGGGGGCTTAATTTTACAAAAGAACTGATATCCAAAATAACCGGGGTGTACATTGATAAGGCGGTGGTAATCAATTTTTCTTCATTTGAAAAAATAATTGACGAGATAGGAGGCATAGACATTGCTTTGGCTAAACCGTTTGAAGAATCGGGGCAATGGGGATACGAGTTTAAACTCCCGGCGGGGGTTAACCATTTAAACGGACAAAATGCCTTATATTACGCGAGATCGCGTTATTCTTCCAGCGATTTTGATCGATCGCGCCGCCAACAGCAGGTAATCTTCGCAATCAAAGATAAGCTTGCCAATCTTAATTTTTGGAGCAATCCCGTTAAAACAATCACCGCCCTCAACACTTTGCGCGGCAACATAGATACCGACCTGAATATTTGGAATACCGGAGATTTGCTGAATATGGCAAAAGAAATAAACGATTCCGCCAAAATCACCAAACATGTAATCTCCACCGAAAACTTAGTTTATGAAAGCAGAGAAAACAACGCCTATATCCTTTTGCCCGTCGGCGATAATTTTGACCAAATCAAAAATTTTTTCAAAAATCTGAACCAGGAAATAACCGCTCCTTCGCCGACACCATAAAAACAACATTTAAATATCAATCTTCATGCTTTCAATCATAATAGTTAATTTTAAAAATCCGCCGCTTTTAAGATTGTGCTTGAAATCTTTAGAGCAAAATTTAAATGCCGGTTTTGATTATGAAACAATCATAGTTGATTCCGAAAGTTCCGTAGAAACTCAAAATCTGACAAAAGAAGAATTTCCAAAATTTAAATTATTGCCGTTTAAAACCAATATCGGCTATACTAAAGCGGTTAACGAAGGCATCAAAGCAAGCCAGGGAGATTTCGTTTTAATTCTTAACCCCGACATTATTCTGTTAAAAAACGCCGTAGAAACTATGTATGATTTTATGAAAAAGAACAAAGAAATCGGCTTGCTCGGTCCTCAATTGCTTAACTTTGACGGTACTAGACAAAATTCCTGTTTCAAATTTTATAATCCTCTCACGATTTTGTACCGCAGAAGTTTTCTCGGATATTTGCCGTTTGCGAAAAAAGTTTTAAACAATTTTTTAATGACTGACGCCAATCTTACGAAAACAGCCAAAGTGGATTGGCTCATGGGTTCGGCAATTATGGCAAGTAAAAAAGCCGTCGGTAAAGTCGGCTTAATGGACGAAAATTTCTTTTTATATATGAGCGATGTTGACTGGGCGCGGCGTTTTTGGGAAAATGGTTATGAGGTTGTCTATTATCCGGAAGTCAAAATATATCATTACCATAAAAGAGTTTCTTATGGCCGATTCGGAATTTTTGATTTTTTGTTTAAAAAAGAAACCCGCTGGCATCTGAAAGACGCCCTTAAATATTTTAAAAAATACGGATTATTTAATACATCGCGTAATTCAATCTATGCAATTTAATCGTAAGCTGCTTATTATAGCTATTATCGTTTCCCTAACCGCAGGATTTGGCGGGGGAATTTTATTTATTCAATACAAAACAACCGGCACCGCTGATGCTACCGATTTTATTAAACAATTGATAAATCAAGAAGCCAATCAGCCCGACAATGTTGATTTTTCTTTGTTTTGGGATGCCTGGAACACCTTAAACAAAAAGTATGTTAATCGGAACAAGATAAACACCCAAGACCTCGTTTACGGCGCGATAAAAGGCATGGTTAACAGTTTGGGTGATCCGTATACCGTTTTCTTTGAACCGGAAAACAGCAAGAAATTCCAAGAAGTGATCTCGGGCGCTTTCGGAGGCGTAGGCATAGAAATAGGCAAAAGAAACGACATTCTTACTGTTATTGCTCCGATAAAAGATACTCCCGCGTTCAGAGCCGGCATAAAAAACGGAGATAAAATCATAAAAATTGATTCCAAATCAACAGCCGACATGGCCGTAGATGAGGCGGTCAATCTGATAAGAGGCAAGCCTGGCACTAAAGTTACGCTGACGATATCCAACGGAGACACCAAACCGATTGAATTAACAAGAGAAACCATCAAAATTCCGACAGTAGAGTGGATCATGCTGGAAAAGAACAGCAAACATATCGCTTATTTGCAGATATTCGCTTTTAATCAAAATGTTGATTCGGAATTCAAAAAATCAGCCGAAGAAATTTTAAAATCCGACGCCGACCGCTTGATTGTTGACCTAAGAAATAACCCGGGCGGTTTGCTTGATTCGGCGATAAATCTCGCCGGCTGGTTTCTTAATCGCAATAAAACAGTCACGATTGAAGAATTTGCCGACGGTACAAGAAATCAATTTACCAGCGATGGGAACGGCGCGCTAAAGATATATCCAACCGTCTTATTGATAAACGGGGGTTCGGCTTCGGCGTCTGAAATTTTAGCCGGAGCTCTGCATGATAATTTGGGCATCAAATTGGTGGGAGAAAAATCATTCGGCAAAGGTTCCGTACAGGAATTGGAAAAGTTTTCAGACGGTTCATCGTTAAAAGTAACCATCGCCAAATGGCTCACGCCGTCAGGCATCTCAATTTCTGAAAAGGGAATAGAGCCGGATGTAAAAGTTGAAATACCAAGCAAAGATATGGAAGAAAACAAAATTGAAATCGGCATACCGGACAAAGATCCTCAATTAGATAAAGCGATTGACATGCTTAAATAATATATGAAGGTTATTTTATTACAAAACATCAGGGGGTTCGGACAAATAGGCGATGTAAAAAATGTATCCGACGGCTATGCCAAGAATTTTCTTTTGCCTCGGAATATGGCCAAACCGGCCTCCGACGGTTCCATCAAAGAAGTTGAATCACTAAAAAAGAAGTTGGAGATGACCTTAACCATAGAAAAAGAAAGGGCTGTTGAACTTAGCCAAAAATTAAAAGATATTTTAATTGAATTTGCCAAAAAAGCAAGCAAAACCGGCAAGCTTTTTTCTTCAGTAACGAAAAATGATATCGCCAACGAATTGTCTAAAATTATCGGCGCTAAGATAGAAAAAGAGATGATTGGACTTGAAGAACACGGCGAGCATATCAAACAGATCGGCGAACATACGGCCGAAGTAGAACTCGCTCAAGGCGTTAAAACAACCGTCAAAATTATAGTTAAAGAACTAAAGGAAGAATAAGTAAAAACGGCTCTTAAAGCCGTTTTTACTTATTCTTCAAATTTACTGTAAAACGCTTACAACTTTTACCAATCGATGAGAACCGTCAAATCTTTTCTTTTTGCGGGTGGCAAATTTGACTTTACCCGTCATTACTGCATAAATTGTATCATCCTTTCCGATACGGACACCTTTTCCGGGTAAAACCTTAGTTCCCCTTTGGCGGATTATAATATTGCCGGATTTAGCCGTTTCACCGTCATGAAGCTTGACTCCCAAATATTTCGGCTGGGAATCTCGCCCTAATTGTGTTGATCCTATTGCCTTTGTATGCGCCATGCGCTTCGCGCAAGCTCAAAAGTTTATAATGTTTATAATGAATTTTCTTTATAAACATTAAACATTATGAACTTTATGGACTTGATTTTTAACTGATGTTTATATTATCAAAATTCCTTAATTTAGTCAAACAATATACAAACCATATCTTTTTGAGCATTTGTATCGCGTTGGTAGCGATAATCAGCTTCAATCTCGGCAAAATCAACGCCCTTCACCAAACCCCAATAAAAATAAGCGAAGGGGCCAATATTTATAAAGCTGTTAGTGGCAACACGCCACAAATCACCGTTCAAAAGGGGATTAGCGCTACTTCTAAGCCGCAACCGTCGGATACAAGAGTTGTCGCCTCCAAGAATTCAAATCCCAAAAAATATCATTTTACATGGTGCTCGGGGGCCAAACGCATAAAACCGGAAAATCAGATATGGTTTAATACGGCAAAAGAAGCGGAAGCCAAGGGTTATGTTTTGGCTGGGAACTGCCAACCATAAACCCTGCCTTATTTTCTAAATTCCGAATCACCATATAATTTAACGAGTGCTCCGTCGGGCCTTTTTTCTTCGGTCTGCTGATTCAGAAAAAAAGCCCGACCTGCGCTATATTTCTTTGATTTGAAGCTGACACTCTGCCGAGAAAGACCAAAGAAGCAGAAGCCAAGGGTTTCGTATTAGCGGGGAATTGCAATTGATAGTCAACGGAAACTGATGTATTAGGTCTTCCTCTTGACTATTTAATTTGTAGGCGAGTATATCCGTCATTTAGGTACTTATTTGAAAAACAAGAACTCCCTAACGATGAAGTGCTTGGCGCGTTAAGTATGATTCTGATTCAAGGATTATCAGAATTATAAAAAAGCTGTAGATAAACTGGCAAAATGGAATGAAGCTGGAGAGCCATAACTGGTAAGCCAAAGGAGAAAGCCGACGAAAGTCGGTTTTCTTTTACATTAAACATCGCTTCGCCCCCTCCCCATTTTTATCCTAATCCAGCGGATGCAATCTTTTCGCTTTTCTCGCTCGCCCCAGGCGATTCCCGGGAAGTTCCTCCCGTGAACCTTCGCCTTGTCAGCGTGGCTCGCTCAAGGATGAGGCTCTTCGAGCCCCCAATTCAGAAATTGGGGGTCTTCGCTCTTTTTGCTTCGCCCCGCCATGGCGGGGCTTCGCAAAAAACCATGCCCGCTTTCAACCTCAAAACCCGCTCAAAGACTCATCCGCTTGCTTGGATTCAACGGCTCACTCACATAGGTGAGCCGTTGAGTAAAAATAACCGGATAGTATGTTTTGAGGGATTTACGGAGGACGACGGTCCGAGTGAAAGGCGAAATCTCAGCAGAGATTTACGCCGTGCCCGAAAAACATACTATCCGGTTATTTTTTAGGTCTTCTAAATTTTTTTAAGCCAAAACTCGTTTTCCCATTCCCAAAGAGTTTTACAAGCGAGAAAGGCCTGAATATCCGACTCAAATGTTTTGAGTTCTTTGAATTCGCATTCGCCCCGCACCTCCGACCATTGATGTTCGCATTTGGTCTTCTCTCCTCTGATTTTTATATTCCCGCCCTTCTCACGCATAGTAGCGGGACATTTTAAGCATTTCCTTGCCTGATCCAACCTTAATATCCAGCAGGTAAGCGGTGGAAGCGTGAGATCTTCTTTGAAGGCCTCAATATAAGCCGAAGTTTGCATTGAATAATCCCGATAAATAGCCTGTGATGTTTTGATATCCAACACACCCATCGTACCATTGACTGTCGCCAAAACATCAATCGTTCCGGCGTAATTATTTTTCTTGGAAACAACTCTTTCTTCTATTTTGTGAGCGATAACATCATTTTTAGAATAAAAATCCATAAAAGCGGAAACCGCCGGTTTGATGGTTTCCGGTATTACGATCGGTTCTTTTCTCAAAATAGCTTCAACGGTTTCGTGTAAAAGCGTTCCTTCCGCGGCCGATTTAGTTTTAATCGCCTCGCCGGTCTTAAAATCAGGCAAACCGGCATAATACATATATAACGCCGGCTTGGCTTTAATTGAGATAATAGAAGTAACGCGCGGATACCAAATCCCGTCTATCGTGTAGCCGTTGGCGTTCTTAAAATTTTCAACATTGCTGTACCACATTATACAGAACGGGAGATTGGCAAATAAGCTTTTTGGGCACGACATAAATTCCTGCTGGAATTTTGCCTTTAGCTCGCCCCGTCGGGCTCCGCAAATCCCAAAAGAGCTTATATGCCATTCTCCCTCCGTAAACTATTTGATGTTGATGTATTTGTCCCAATATTCAAACAATTCCTTGGTCGCTCTTAAATCACCGAAACAATACTTGGCGATATCAAGATATTTCTTTTCTTTAAACAGACGAGCGACATCATCGCCGGTAATTCCGTTGGCTTTTGGGCTTTCTATCCCAAATGCCTGACACCACATATGCAATCCCATTTTTTGTCTTACCGCGCCGAAAAAAGACAACCTGTCAAAAAGATCAATGTGTTGGTCATAATAACGGTTGGGCATCAGATTGACCGACGGCTTTATTTTTAAAATAGCAGAGCGGACAAAAAGAAACGGCGAATCAAAAGACCGGCCGTTAAACGAAATGAATTGTTCATAATGCGCGGCGACATCCCAAAAATTTTTAAGCAATTCTTTTTCTGAAGAGAAGGGGATATATTGAGCTTTAGCGTCTTCTGCTTTATCAATCTCTCTTTCCGGCGATTGAAAATAAACCGCGCCTTTTTCGGTGTCGGGATTTAAAATTCCTATCGCCACAATCTGGCCGGTGAGGGGGGAGAAACTTAACCGTTCTTTGGCTTCTTCTTTTTCTTCGGGAGATTGGGTAAAACGCATTATATATTCCTTGGACTTTTCATCCAGCGACTCAAACTCCACTCCCACCGTCTCTATATCAAAAATTAATTTAAGCATGTATCAAGAATATACAAAGAACCATTGGTAAGCAAGTACTTTTAAATTTTTCATTGTTTGTGGTCAAAAATAAAGCTTGTTTGATATTCAACAAAATAAATTGCTATATTGTTAATCGCTATCTTGCTAATTAAATTTTAACAAGATAACAAGCTGTCAAAATAACAATCTTGAATACCCTGGACAAAAAATAAAATATCGTATAGTATTTTACTTAACCGGTTCTTTAACAAACCAATCGGGAGGGGATTGAAAGATGGCGGAGCAGAAAGAGGCCTGCGATTGTTATAGGTTTATTTCAAGCGTGCGCTTGCCCAGGGTAAAAATGAAGAAAAGAGAAATTATCACGGAATTCTTCTCGGTCAACGGCAACGGAATTGATGACGAGGCCGCCATTGAAAAAGTTTTGATTAGGCGAAAAGAGAACGCCGAAGCTGGAGCCGTAATCAGAATTGAAGAATTGGATTTCGGACGGCTGATTAAAAAAGGCGGGGCATTAACCTTTCAACTCAAAAGACCGATACTCTTACCGTAAAAAAGGAGGAAAAAATGAGAGACAATAAGATGCTTGGGGTTGCTTTTGAACAACTGGAACATGTTTACTCTCAACCCATCAATATGGATAATTGGACGCGAATATCCGTACTTTGTTTTCTTATCGCCAAAGGCACGGAAGAGGCGGAATTGGAATATGCCATTGAGCATTTAAAGCAAATATGGAAAACGACAAGGGGAGAGGGAAACCCTGTTTATCGTGATTATATTTATCGTGATTATAGAGAACCCCTGCGGAAAACTATTGAAGTTTGCGAACAAAGATATGAATCCTTTAAGCTGTTGCAAAAGGGATTGTTCAGCAACCGTTTTAATGATGATTATTTCGGCGAATAAATAATAATCCCGCTCAAACACAAACCCGGCAGAGGACATAAGTCCAAAACCGGGTTTTTTTATTACAAACATCAGTTGCACAGCCAGTATTGCAAAATGTTATGCGACAGATTATAATAGATTTATATGAACAATAATTCTAAATTATGTGGGGATTATGTGGCAGGATTTGTAGATGGAGAGGGTTGTTTTTATTTAACCTACAGAAGTGAAATGAGACATGAGCGAGCCGGCAGTCCAACATACTTTAGATGGACACCTTACTTTGCAATCAATATACGAGCAGATGATCGAGAAATTTTAGAAAAGATTAAAAATCTGTTAAATTGTGGACATATCTATCTATTGAAGGAGGGTAGTATGGCTCATTACATAATTCAAAATATGGATGACCTATTTAAGAAGATCCTGCCGTTTTTTAATAAATATCCGCTAAGAGCCAAGAAAAGATATGATTTTGAATTATGGAGTCAAGCTCTTAAAATTATGTATAAACATAAAAAAGATAAAACGAGATGCACACCGGCAGAAAACCAAAAACTTTTCGCTATAAGAGAAAATATGAGAGCTTACAAAAGTAAAATGACTAGGGGATACAAGAATTCTCCAAATCATTAATGCGTCCGATAATGTAGGTTATGCGACACAGTATTCCTTTTAGACGCCGCGGGCTTCACTTTCCGTCGTTTAAGACTCCCAACAAACCCCTAAACACCTCAACGACAATATTTATAACTATCAAAAACAGATTGATCGCAAAAATCAGCGCTGCCCTTATGGCTTCCATAATATCGCCGCTTGAGAAGCTTTCAGAGTTGAATAAGTTATCAAACGAGACCTCTTTGGGCGGGCTTATGGGGATGTTGGTGTTAATATTGACATTCTTGCTTCCGCCAAAACTTTTAAACATATCCTGCATAATTTTATTTACGAAATTTGAAACTTCATTGGCGGCTTTCTCTGTGTTGGATTCCAATTTGGCGGAATAAGAAAACACGCTTCTTGAAAAGAAAATATTTACCGTAAAAAACAAAATAATAATCGCGGTAATTGTTTTCATGTTTTGTTAATTCCCCTGCTCTTCCGTTATAATAGTATAATACAATATTATTGATACATGTCAAGAGCAATGAAGCATCAGACCCTCTCCCCTTTTCCCATTATAACAGGGTATTAATCATTCTTTATGAACAAGGACACTTCTTCCCAAAATAAAGCAAGCGCTTTTTTTACCGATAAGATGGAAAAGAAATACCTTAAATCAATAATTTGCCTGATAATCCAGCCGCTCAATCCCCCGAATATAAAACTTTTTAACAAATACGCGACGGCGTATTTGCCTCCGACCGGAGAAACCCAAACTCCGGAAAAGGGCTTATAGAAACGCAACGGTTTCCCGCAAATCAGATTAAAAATATTTCTTGCGGCAATTTTGCCCTGATCAATGGCGGTATAAGCCTGCGCCGAAACTGGTCTTTGCGTTTTGGGGTCAATAAATTCTATAATATCCCCTACCGCAAAAATATTTTTGAGACCTTTTGCCAGCATAGTTCCTTCAACCGCAATTCCCCCCTTTTCCGTAAGGGGCAAGCCTTCTATGAATTTCAAAACTTCATTCGCTTTAACGCCGGCTGTCCAAATAACCAAATCGCCGTTTATTCTTTGGCCGTTCTTTAATTTAACAAAATCTGCGCCGACTTCTTCTATCGCGGAATTTTCCATGATGGCCACGCCCAATTTTGTAAGCCGTTTTGATATTTTGATTCTTTCCCGGTCAGGAACCATGGGCAATATTTTGGGTCCGGCCTCAAATAATCTGACTAAAACGCGTCCCGTTTTTTTAATATATCCAGCGATCTCCGCCGATAATTCAACTCCCGTAAACCCCCCGCCACAGATTAAAATTTCAATCGGAGTTTGTTTTTTGTTTTCCGCCGCTTTTTTTGTGATTTCTTCTATCTTTTGATTCACCAAAAGAGCGTCTTCAATATTTTTAAATTGACAAGCGTATTCTTTTACGCCGTTGACGCCAAAATCTTCCATTTGCCCGCCAATCGCCAAAATTAAATAATCAAAAGACAAGTCCTCTCCCCCGCCGGTGGCAATCAGGCGTTCGCTTAAGTTGATTTTTGACACTTTTGATTGAATGAATTTTATATTTTTCCCCTCAAAAATATCTTGGTACGGAATACAGACGGTTTTTCTAAGTTTTACCGCAAATGGATCTTTGGCTATATCGGAAGCGGAAGCCACTTCGTAAAGCAAAGGCGTAAAAAGATGGTAGCTGTTTTTATCTATCAATGTTATTTCTGCTTGGCCTTGCTCCGTTAAGTGTTTTAACTTTTTTTCTAAATCTAAAGCCGCGCGAATTCCCCCGAATCCCCCGCCAAGAATAATTATTTTAGTCATAACTTTAGTGTAAACTTATGATTGCGATGCAACTTAAATTAATTATTGAAATTAACAAGATATCAAGATAACAATTAACAATTTTCCCTTATTTCAAATAATCTAATGGATTTACCGAACCCTCAAAATAGTTAAAATAAAGCTGGCCATTCGTATCTTTTACAAAAGTGAAGAAATCCTTATATAAACTAAGGTGCAAATGGGAACCGGTAACATTGCCGGTATTGCCCTCGTAGCCGATAATCTCGCCTTGTTTGACATTGGTGCCGACCTGCAAAAACGACAACGAACTCATGTGAGCGTAAACACTGACAAGATTATATTGGTTGGGATGTTTGATCGCCACCCAGTTGCCCCAGCCGTCATTTTTGCCGTTGGCTATTATTTCACCCTCGGCGATTGCCCGAATCTGGCTTCCATAACCCGCCGCCATATCAAGACCATTGTGAGGCGCGCCGCCGTAGGGACCGCGCGATCTGTTGCAACGAGCGTAACTCGTACATCCGTATCCTTGAGTAATGCGATAATCTTCCTCCGGCCAACTGAACAGTTTCGTTCCCTTTTTTGGTAAAGTGCCGGTAGCGGTTTCATGGACAATATATAATCCGCCCTGAATGACGCGCGTTTCAAGCTCTTTTAATTGATTGAAAAAAAACGCTTTTTTTTGCTCCACCTCAACCAGCATTTTTTGATATTGCGTCTCCCGGCCCTTCGTCTCAATCAATAACTTATTTTTATCCGCCGACACTTGGTTTAAAGAAAGTTTTTGAGAAATCTGTTGCCGTTTTAAAAATTCCATGTTGTTTTTTTGGTTTTCTAAATTTTCCTGCTGAAATTCAAGCGATTGTTTGTCGCTTTTCAGCTCATCCACGATATTTAGCAGACTGGCGGTCACGGACTGGCTGTATTCTCTTTGATTTAAAAAATCAGACAAATTTTTATTTTTTAAAACCGTCGCCACCAAACTTTCATTATCCCGTCTATTTTGAAGAATAAATAATTGACCGATTGATAATTTGCGCCGGTTTATCTTATCCTGAGTGTCAACAATAGTATTTTGAGTTCCCTCTATTTCCATGGCGGTTTTGCCTATTTTTTTGCTGGTAAGATTAACTTGGGCCTGAAGTGAATTTATCTGATTTTTTAGATTTGTGATTTGATTTTTTAAGGTGTTTGCCTGTTCTCTTTGTTGAGCGATTGTCCCGCGATACTGCTGGGCCTGCTCTTCAAGCTGTTCAATTTGTATCTGAAGTTCCGCCATTTTTTCCTGGTCGGTTTGGGCAACGGCGGCTGAAACAGAAAATAGAAAGTAAAAAATAGAAAACAGAATTAAAAATAAAATCTTTATTTTTATCATTCTTTATGCTTTAAACTCTATACTTTAAATTTTTAAACACTCAACTTGTCAATCGCTGTGTTTATTCGTTTAATTACTTCGTCTTTTCCTAACACTGCGGCAATCTCCACGGGATCGGGTGATTTTTCCTGACCGGTCAGCGCGGCCCGCAATGGCCAGTAGATTAGTCCTCTGTCTCCTAATTGTTCTGCTTCGGCATCCAGATATTTACGGAGCGCTTCTTGTTGTATCCATTCTCTCTGTCCAAATGTATTAAGAGTTAATTCCAATGATTCTTTTATTTTATCAAGCGAAAACCCTTTCCAAATCAAAAGTTCTTTATCGTATTCCGGAGTTTTCCAGAAATATTCAAAATTGTTTACATCGGACAATTTTTCTAGTCTTTCGGTAATAAGCGGTATTACCGCATCTGAAACCTTTAAATCCGTTAAATTTTTAAATTCTGACGGCGCAAGCCGCTTTATGTATTGCGAATTGAGCCAATTCAATTTTTTAACATCAAAAACCGCTCCGGATTTATGGACTTTTGCCAAATCAAATTCTTCCGCCATTTCTTCCTTGTTTATAATTTCTTTATCATAAGTAAACCCCAAAAATCCCATAAAATTTATCAGCGCTTCGGGCAGATAATCTTTTTTGTATTCCATAACCGAAGTCGCTCCGTGGCGTTTTGAAAGCTTTGATTTGTCGTTTCCCAAAATAAGCGGTAAGTGCGCGAAAACCGGCAATTCCCGCCCTAAAGCTTCGTATATTAGAATTTGCTTTGGCGTATTGGAAATATGATCCTCGCCTCTGATAACATGGGTAATCTCCATATCAGTATCATCCACCACCACCGCAAAATTATACAAAGGAGTTCGCAAATCTTTTGCTAAACTGAAATCCCCTATTAATTTTTCTTCCCATTCTATCTGCCCCCTGATAGCGTCATTAAAATGAACCACTCTCGTTGAATTCTCATCAACCGCTAACCTTATTATTCCTTTTTCTTGGTTTTGAGTTTTGTCCGCCTCCGCCAGTTGGCGGATGGAGCGGATTGAGTTTTGAGTTTTATATCCGCAGATGTGGCGTGGAGGCTCCTTGCGTTTCATCTGGACGGTTTTTTCCGCTTCAAGTTCTTCAGCGGTGTGATAGCACCAAAACGCTTTGCCCGAATCCAAAAGCTGTTTTAAATATTTTTCATAAACATCCAATCGCTCCGATTGGTGATATATCAGCCCATCCCAGTTAATACCCAACCACTTCAATCCTTCAATAATATTTTCCTCGTATTTTTTGTCAGACCGTTCAAGGTCGGTATCTTCAATTCTCAATATAAATTCTCCGCCGTTTTTTCTGGCAAAAAGCCAATTAAAAAGCGCGGTTCTTGCCGTACCGATATGCAAACTGCCGGTTGGACTCGGCGCGATTCTTACTCTTATTTTTCCCTGCTTTTCCATATTAAAATTATAACTTAAAATTCACCATCTTCAAATGACGCCCAAGGTATAAAAAGAAAAACTCGTTAAATTCTAAAATCTAACGAGCCGAGATTGAATCAGATATTCTCTGGTTCAATCAAAGAATAATGATTCCAAAAGAAAGAAAGCAGTCTTGATATCCAAAGTGGTAGATTCCGCATTATTGTATTCTGTGGAAGAAATTTCAAATTGCTTTGCTGAAACATTGTAGCAAATCTTAAAATTTTTTGTCTGTTTTTCAATGGTTTGTCGTACCCTCAAGATTGGATTACGATTCTTGTCCACAGCGTAAAAAAGATTAAGTTCGGGCCTCTTCTTGCTCAGTTCTTCCCCGAATTGTTCCATCGCTTCAATAGGCGCGGTTTCAAATAGTTTCTGATTCAACATGTCTTCCTCCCACCCTTCCCCTTTTGTGGTTAATGAACTTAATACAAAATAATCTATAAAATCCAACCTGTCAATCCCTATGGTTTGCCTAAAACATTGTATTAGTAATAGAACTGTCTTATCTTAAGTATTATGTATGTCATAGAAGTAATTCCCCTCGCCGTTCTACCGCCGAATGTCCCTCAAATTTTGAGCTACTTTTTTGACCGTCGGCTGGAAAAGGGCGCCATAGTCCAAATATCGTTGAACAACCGAAAGGTTAACGCAATTGTCGTCAGTTACGCCGCGCTTGAATCGCAAAAAATTCTTCTCAAAAAAACTGGGTTCCAGTTAAAAAAATTATCTTCGGTTGTGAATGAAATTCCCCAAGTAAGCGCCGGTCAATTCCAAACGGCGTTATGGCTTTCAAAATATTATTATGCCCCTCTCGGCCTTTGCCTTAAAACCGTTCTTCCTCCGTTTTTCCTGAAAAAAAAATATGAATTAAAAACCGCCGCTGAAACGGTTTTGCCGCCGCAAAAATCTCCCGGGAAACCGCTTATCATATTATCCGGCGCCAAAGATACTCTGGATAATTTAATGCCCCACATTAAAAAATCTATTCTCAATGACGGGCTTGCCTCGCCGGCAGGCGGACAGGTTTTATTCATCGTTCCCGAAAAAATAAATTTGGAATATTTGTCGGCGCAATTAAGCGATAAATACAAAACCGTCGTTATTCATTCCGGATTATCCAACAAACAATATTTTGAAAGTTGGGTTAACGCTTCCGGCGGCACAGCGCAAATAATAATCGGCACCCGCCAGGCTCTATTTTTATCTTTTAAAAATTTGCGGCTGATTATTGTTGATGACCCGTTAAACGACGCTTATAAATCAGACATGTCGCCGCGATACAATACTCCGGAACTTGCCAAACACATCGCCGCGGCACACGGCTCTAAAATTATTTTTACTTCTTCGGTAATTGGCATTCAAAATTACAATCTTATCAAAAATAATAAGTTGGCCATGAACGATACAAAAACTAAAAACGGCGTAAAGCTCTTAATCGTAAATGCTACGGAGGAATTGAAAGAAAATAATTTTTCGCCATTAAGCAGAAAATTAAAAGAGATCCTTGTCTCCCGCGTTAAGCTCGCCAACCAAAAAATCCTCATTTTTTCTCCCCGGCGCGGTTATTCGGGAATCGCTGTCTGCCAAAACTGCGGTCTTGCGGTCAAATGTCCCGATTGCGCCGTAGCAATGAGGGTCCACAAAACAACCGATTTTATTTTAATCTGCCATCGTTGTTCCCGAAATCAGCCAATCCCGCAATTTTGCGCCAATTGCAACAGTTACAAAATAAAAACCGCCGGACAAGCCGGCAGTCAAAAAATATACGATGAAATCCAAAGAACTTTTGAGAGAAACAACATCAGCGGCATTCCCGTTTTAATTCTTGATTCCGATATCGCCAAAAATGAAACCGAGGAAGAAGAGGCGCTGGAAGAAATAAAAAAGCCGAGAACATCCGTTCTTGTCGCCACTCAAATGATTTTCAGCCGCCGTTATCAATTAAATTTTAATCTTATCGGAATTATCAACGCCGACGCGCTCGTCAATTCTCCGGATTATAAAACCGACGAGGAGTTTATTTATCAAATGGAAAAATTAAAAGACTTTGAACCGTCGGAAATTCTTATCCAAACCCACAATCCCGAAGATGCGATTTTTCAAACCCTGCAGGATGCAAAATACGACAAATTTTACAACAACGAACTTCAGGCAAGACAAACATTCTCTTATCCCCCGTTTTCGCGCCTGATAAAATTATCATTTAAACACAAAAATCAAGCCAAAGCGTCTTTTGAAGCAAGATTGCTTACTGAAAAATTAAAACGAGCCGCCGTTCAAATGAAACTGGAAAAAACCGCAAAAATTATTGATGCTTCTCCCGCGTCCGTAGAAAGAGAACGAGGACTGTATATTTTCAATATCATTTTAAAAATTTCCCCCGAATTTGAAAATATCCGCGAACTGTTAAAATTCGTCCCCGCCGGCTGGATTATAGACGCCGACCCGAAAGCGATAATATGATAATAATTTAAAACTTCGCTTCGCCCCTGCCCCTTTTTATCCAATCCAGCGGATGCAATCTTTTCGCTTTTCTCGCTCGCCCCAGCGTGGCTCGCTCAAGGATGAGGC
>MGLG01000005.1:5031-6686 GCA_001795975.1 Candidatus Yanofskybacteria bacterium RIFOXYD1_FULL_42_10 | reverse complement strand
TCTCGCTCGCCCCAGCGTGGCTCGCTCAAGGATGAGGCTCTTCGAGCCCCCAATTCAGAAATTGGGGGTCTTCGCTCGTCCCGCCAAAGGCGGGACTCCATGCCCGCTTTCGACCTCAAAACCCGCTCAAAGACTCATCCGCTTGCTTGGATTTATTGTTTGACATTACTCAGCAAAGTATAAGCTATCAATAAAACCATATAGCGAAGGTCGGGCTTTTTTCTGAATCAGAAGACCGAAGAAAAGGCCCGACGGAGCACTCGTTAAATTATAGGGTGCTTATTATTTGGAGTTGAAATTAATCCCCTCATTCTGTATTATTGAACCATGGAAATAGTTAAACTACCCAACAAAATTTTGCGCCACAAGGCAACTTCGGTATCTGCCGAAGAAATAAAAAACGGCTCCGCCAAAAAGTTGATTTCGGCTATGAGGGAAAACATGAAGAAAAACAACGGCGTCGGCCTTGCGGCAAATCAAGTTGGTTCCGAATTAAATATCTTCGTGATTGACCCGGAACTTGCCAAAACAAATAATGTTCCAGATGCTTTTACAAATCCGGAAATTACCAGCCGCTCCCGCGAATGCGATGAATTGGAAGAAGGCTGTCTTTCTATTCCCGAATATTACGCTTCCATTAGCCGTTCAAAAAAAATACAAATCAAGGCATTGGACGAGAACGGAAATAAAATAAAATTCAAAGCGAGGGGGTTTTTGGCAAGAGTTTTACAGCATGAAGCCGACCACTTAAACGGCATTGTAATAAAAGATAAAAAGTGATATAGTTAGAAGCAAATACATTGTTATATTGCTGTTTTGTTATCTTGAGATAATCAACAAGCTAACAACATAACAAGCTAACGAGTTAATTCATGGGATTTGAATCGGGACCAAAAATTTTTAAAAAAGGAACTTGGGAATCCGCTCCGGTTGAGAAGAAAACCGACAACTTGCCGGAACAGAACGAAGACCAGCGAGTAATGGGTTTTAAAATAGAAGGCGGAAAACCAAAAGAAATTCCTCTTGCCGAAGCGCTTAAACCGCGCGATACATTTGAGAAACAAGAAGAAGATCAAAAAGTAAAAAGATTCGTCAAAACACCCGAAGGTTTGAAAGAAGTGCCGTGGGGACAACCGGTTGAAACAGAGAAAGAGAAAACACAGAAAGAAGAGCTTGAAACATGGGAAAACGCGCTTGAAAAAGCCGAGAAAGAAAAAGCGGCTTAATTAGAGATGGGAACCGAACAAATCAAAATAATATTTTTCGGAACGCCGGAATTTTCCGTTCCGGCGTTTAAGTTTTTAATTGAAAACGACTATCGGATAATTGCCGCCGTTACCGCTCCCGACAAACCGGTTGGCCGCAAGCAAATGCTGGTTTCCCCGCCGATAAAAATCTTAGCCCAACAGAACAATACCCCCGTTTTTCAGCCGTCATCCCTCAAAAAAGACACTGAATTTCTCCAAAAATTTAAAGAATTGAAACCCGACCTTTGCGTCATAGTCGCTTACGGAAAAATAATCCCCAAAGATTATCTTAATTTGCCCAAATACGGTTTTGTTAATATTCACCCATCGCTTCTCCCCAAATACCGCGGCCCTTCTCCTATCCAATCGGCGATTCTAAACGGAGAAACGGAAACCGGCGTTTCCATT
>MGLG01000005.1:2885-4986 GCA_001795975.1 Candidatus Yanofskybacteria bacterium RIFOXYD1_FULL_42_10 | reverse complement strand
AAAAAAGTTTCTGTACCAGAGTGGCCTCCGTACGAGGAAGATTTAGAAAATATGTTAGGAAAAGAAGGCGGAAAGCTTCTAGCGGAAATCTTGCCAGACTATATAAATGGAAAGATAGAGGAAAAAGAACAAGACCATAGTAAAGCGACATTTTGCAAAAAAATAGAAAAAACTGACGGAGAAATAAATCTCTCGGACAATGCTGAAACAAACCTCCGAAAAATCCGCGCTTATCACATTTGGCCCGGAGCTTACTTTTTCCTTGATCGACCACTTGGACACTCCGTGTCCAAGTCTCGCATAATCGTCAAACGCGCGCACATAGAAAACGACAAACTTATCCTAGACCGTATCGTCCCCGAAGGCAGAAAAGAAATGTCTTATGCCGATTTTCTCAAAGGCCAGAAAGAACCTTATTCTTAGGGTTACTTTATATACTTGACAAATAGGATGGTTATTGTGTATAATTAACTAAGAGAATTGAGAAATAAAAAAAGGAGACAACATGAAACTATGGAGACTCTTCCGTCGCGAGTTGCGACGGCTTTGCATACTGCTTTACATCTCGCACCCTACGACAGAAAGGTTTGCTCGCTACTCAGCGTTCAAGATGAACGGAAAGAAAATGAGAGTGTTTGGGATTGAGCCATTCAGAAACGGCTTTATTCTCAGAGTGAAATACGGATACGAAAATGCGATGATATACGTCGACCATAGAGTAGAAGTGAGAGACGGACAGATTCAGGTTCAGTATCGGAGAAAACCAGTCCAGGAACTAATCACATTTTACGGACGGCTTGAGTATCGAAGCAACATGACATCCTATCTCACTGTCGTGGGTTAAGTCTTCAACTCTCCTAAAGCGATTCGTCTCAGCTCCACACAAAAAAGCATTCGCTTTCAGGGTGGAGCTTTTTGTGTACCTTTTATACTACTTGGACACTCCGTGTCCAAGTGTGTATAATTTGAGGTAATGAGAAATTTAGAATTTGCTGAAGGAGAAAAGTACCACATATTTAATCGTGGAGTGGACAAACGTACTATTTTTCATGACCAAAATGATCTGGACAGATTTTTTAAAAGTATGCAAGAATTCAATGTGGTTGAACCAATAGGTAGTATTTACGAAAACAGGTTTAACAAAGAAAACCAACTTGGACACTCCGTGTCCAAGTTGGTTGATTTTATTTGCTATTGTTTAAATCCAAACCATTTTCATTTTATTTTGGAGCAAGTGACAGAAAAAGGTATAGAAAAATTTATGCACAGGTTACTTGGATATTCTAAATATTATAATCATAAATATAAACGTAGCGGAGCTCTCTTTGAGGGATCGTTTAAGGCGGTTCACATAGAGTCAAATGAACAATTATTACATACAAGTGTATATGTCAATCTCAATGACAAAGTTCACGGACTTGGACACGGAGTGTCCAAGTCAAGTTGGAATGAATATGCTGGCTTAGAGAAAAAGGAAATTTGTAAAAAAGAGATTATTTTGGAACAATTTAAAAATTTTACGGACTACAAAGAGTTTTCTCAAACCTCACTAGAATGGATTAAAGAAAACAAAGAAGTGGCAAAGTTTTTAATAGAGTAACTCAAAAAGCATCACTTGGACACGGAGTGTCCAAGTGATGCTTTTTGAGTGCCGGACAAATTTAATTCAAATACTGGTCAATGTTTTGGGTTGGTGAGAAATTTTGACCGAGAGCTTCGGCTTTTTGCATGATGTAGAGAAGTCCTACAGCAATAATAATGCAACCAAAAACAAACATTACCAGTCCCCTATTTGCTTTCTGTTTTAGATTTCCAACTTCCATATTTTTATCGCCATCGTTTTGGTCTTATGTCTATCATTTTTAATAACTGTTTGATTCTTGCTCCGCCTCGACGCAAGAGAGTCCCTCGTTTTTTCTTTTGAGAAATTAATAATCGCTCGGCTTCGTCACGGACAATGTCAATGGCGGTAGATAAATCTCCCTCTTCTGCCACGACATAAATTTGCTTGTGGCCAGGCGCAGTTATATTGACTTCCGCTTTGAATATATCCCCTGACTTGTGATGATTGGATGTCTTGCCTATTTCCACTTCACAGAGA
>MGLG01000005.1:0-2807 GCA_001795975.1 Candidatus Yanofskybacteria bacterium RIFOXYD1_FULL_42_10 | reverse complement strand
CAAAAACTTTTCAAGTGAGAGAATTTTTTTTGATACGTAATCACTGATGGGGGGAGTGAGACCAAAATTTGTGGAGCGGATTTTGATATTCATAATACAATTATATATTCCTTTATATGGATATTCAATGAAAAATGTGTATAATCATAAATATTGTTAACTTCATGAAGACTTCATTCAAACATGAGATAATGCAATCACCATGCGAATAATACTTATTGAAGATGAAATAAAACTAGCCCGGCTCCTCTCCCATGGGCTCATCCAAAAGGGCTATGCTGTAGATGTGGTCAGCGATGGTGTCAAAGCTCTTAATAGAATACTTTTTAAATCACGTAGACTATGACCTCATTATCCTTGACCTAACCCTGCCAGGCATGGACGGCACTTCCATCACCAAGACGGTGCGCGAGAAAAATATCACTACGCCGATACTTATACTGACTGCTCGGGACGAAATCAAAAGTAAAATAGACCTCCTGCTTTCCGGCGCTGACGACTACATTGTCAAACCGTTTTCTTTTGACGAGCTCTGCGCCCGCATTCAAACTTTATTGCGACGCCCCCAAGAAATGATTCCTATTGTCCTCAAAGTGCGCGACATAGAACTCAATGCTGGAGAACACAAATGCTACAAAGCTGGACAAGCTATTCCACTAACTCTCAAGGAATTCGTCCTTTTGGAATACTTTATGCGCAATCCAAACAAAGTGGTAAACCGTGAAGAACTTCTCTCACATCTCTGGGATTTCAATTAGGCTTCCTTTAGTAATGTGGTGGATGTGCATATCAAAAATCTGCGCAAAAAACTTGACGCTGTAGGCGACAAAAATCTTTTGGAAACCATCCGTGGCCGAGGGTATAAGCTCAAAAATTAAATGACTATCTCTATTTTAATTATACTTTTATCTGTAGTGTCTTTATGTATTGCCATTTATATAAAAATGTGGAGGACCAGAAGTAAAATTTTACATGACTTTGCTCATCATATTAGAAATCCCCTATCAATAATAAAGATAAACAACGAGATTGCCTTACTCCATCCAAATCTGCCTCTAGATATAAAAACCACTCTCCAAAGCAACATAGACGAGCTGGACAGAGCTTCCAAAATTGTAAATGACCTTTTAAAATAAAATCGCACATTATGATTAAAAAATATGCCATAAAACTTGACTTTTGGTATATACTAAAAGTAGGAGTCTTAATTTTAATTTACTTTTTAACGGCAAAACTGGGCCTTTCTTTTTATGCTTTACATGGTTTTGCCACTACTCTCTGGCCTCTCTCCGGTATCGCTTTGGCTTTCCTTATTATCTATGGCTATAGTCTCTGGCCAGGCATCACAATCGCAGCATTTGCAATAAATCTGATGACGGGGAGCTCGCCTTTTGTCGCTCTCGGCATCGCTATTGGCAACACTTTGGAAGCGTTGTTGGCAACATATCTATTGTGCAAGTATGTCAATTTGTATCGCTGTTTTGAACGACTGCCTGATACTTTGCGTTTTATAGGCATTGTTACAATTGTCGGAGCGACTACTTCTGCCACTATAGGGGTCACGAGCATATGGTTAGGTGATGTAATTGACCTGTATCAAGCTCCGGCCACATGGTTTGCATGGTGGATAGGAAATTCAGTCAGTGCTTTAATTATGACCCCATTTTTGCTGACATGTCTTATTCCGACAAGACCGTGGAATAAGGACTCTTTGGGATGGCTGGAGATAATAGCTGGTTATTCTTTCCTTATTATTTCAAACTTAATTATTTTCTGGTATCCAATAGTGCAGCTTAAAACCAGTCTTGTATTGTACCTAATATTGTTTCCTCTCATTTGGAGTGGAATTCGCTTTGGCTCCAGAGGAATGACTTCTTCTATTTTAATAACATCAATTATAGCCGTGTGGAGCACTATCTATGGTCGCGGTCCATTCATCATAAACCCAATAAACGACGGATTTCTGTATATGCAGATTTTCCTTGGAACTATTTCTGTCATCTTCCTTATTTTTCTTAGTATTGTTAAAGAAAGAAGACTATTTATGCTAAAATTGAAAGAACATGTGGATGAACTTGAGCATGCACTGCAAAAAATAAGTGCTGCCGATGAAGCCAAAAATGATTTCCTGGCAATATTGGCTCATGAACTGCGCAATCCCCTAGCCCCAGTGGTAAGCTCACTTGAACTAATGAAAATCCGCATCGAAGAAAAAGTAGATGTTATAAACCTGATAAAAATAATAGAAACGCATGTCTATACCATATCGCACCTTCTTGACGACTTGCTTGATATTTCCAAAATCTCGCGAAAAAAGTTAAAACTAGAAAAAGAAACTTTCCTATTAAAAGATGTTATAGAAAAATCCCTTGAAACAGTAAATCCAGCAATCAAATTTAAAGAACACAGCGTGACAGTATCACTTCCGGAGAAAAACCTTTACCTGGAAGGAGACCCTATACGCATTGAACAAATCATTGTTAATATGCTCATAAACGCTGTCAAATACACCGACCCGAGAGGACAAATTAATCTGACTTGTACTACAGAAGATGATATCGTCATTATCAGCATAAAAGACAACGGCATAGGCATCGCTCCAGATATATTGACCCAAGTTTTTGAACCGTTCTTTCAAGCAAAAACAGACACCGCTGGGGCTGGCTCTGGACTTGGTGTAGGATTATCTCTGTCCAAAAAATTAGCTGAACTTCACAACGGAAGCATCATAGCCAAAAGTGAAGGTGTAGGGAAAGGAAGTGAGTTTATCATGCGATTGCCTATTCCTAAAAATATCCAATTGGGAA
>MGLG01000004.1 GCA_001795975.1 Candidatus Yanofskybacteria bacterium RIFOXYD1_FULL_42_10 | reverse complement strand
ATTTTCCTCTTCTATTTTTTCCGGTTTTGTTTTGTGCAATGGGCAGACATCGTCCTTGAGGTCGCTCTTTTTTATGAAGGCCTCATGGCCGATGCAATACAGGCCCCCATAGTTCTTTTTGTAAAGGTCTCCCCTCTCGGCAAGCTCAAGCCAGAGTTTTTGAGCAGACGGCCAATGTCTTTTTTGGTCGCTTGTTCTGATAAAATTGTCATTAGAAATATTAAGAACTTTGGCGAGGGAAAGAAATTTCTCGGAAATTTGGTTGGTAAATTTTTCGGGCGATAGGTTGGCCGCTGCGGCCGCTTTGGCTATTTTAGTTCCGTGTTCATCCGTGCCGGTCAAAAACCAAGTGTCATCGCCCAACAACCTATGGTAACGCGCTAAAACATCGGCTTGCGCCAATTCCAAAGCATATCCGATGTGAGGCGGAGCGTTTACATAAGCAATGCTGGTTGTGATGTAGAATTTTGACATTTACTACTAAATTACGAATAACTACCAATATACGAATTAAATTTTAATTAATATATTAGTAAAAATTAGTGGTTTGTAGAGGCGATAACGACGACAAACTCCCCTAAAATATTGTCGTGGCTTAATTTAGCGGACACCTCGTCAACTGTCCCGCGGTAAATTGTCTCAAACTGTTTGGTCAGTTCCCGCGCGACCATTATTTTGCGTTCTCCAACGGTAGAATTTTTTTTCAGTTCTTCAAGTGTTTTTAAAATTCTATACTTTGATTCGTAAAATACAATAGTTTTTTCAATTTCGCCGATATTTTTGAAAAATGTCTGACGGCCTTTTTTGTGGGGCGGGAAACCGAGATAAACAAATTGGTCGGACGGGAAACCGCTGATGCTCAAAGCAGAAACAGCGGCATTGGCTCCCGGCATAGGCACAATTTTCAAATCAGGCAGGACTTCAAGCGCCTTCATTATTAAAAAATTGCCCGGGTCGTTAATGCCCGGCGTCCCGGCATCAGATACCAACGCCAAGGTTTTTCCCTCTTTCAACAAGCCGATTATCCGGTCAATTTTTTGAAGAGCGCTGTGCTGGTGATAACTGATAATGTCTTTCTTGATATTATATCGTTCAAGCAAGGTGCGGGTGATTCTCGTGTCTTCCGCCAAAATTAAATCGGCATTGCTCAAAGCGCTGATGGCTCGGAGAGTAATATCTTCAAGATTTCCGATGGGGGTGGCGACGATGTAGAGCACAACAACAATGCCGATTGCTATCTTGTTAATTGTTATATTGTTAGTCCGCTTTAAACAATCACCAATCAGCAATTAACAATTAAATGGTTTGTCTTCTTGATTCCTTGTGTTTGGCGAGATCGTCCAGCATTTCCACTATTATTGTAGCCACCGGAACGGCAAGGATGGCGCCAAGGATTCCGGCCAGTTGGGAACCGACCAACAAAGCGATAATCACCACAATCGGATTTAAGCCGATCGTTTTTCCAAAAACAAGCGGAACCAAGATGTGGTTTTCCAGTTGCTGAACGATGATATAAAAAAGAATTACCCAAAGACCGAGAGTCGGCGCTTGCAGGAAAGCGAAGAATACCGCCGGAATCGCGGCCAAGACCGGCCCGATCATCGGCACCACTTCAAGCAACATCGCTAAAATACCCAGCACCAGAGCAAATTTAATCCCCATCAGCGACAGGCCGACATAAACTATCAATCCAACGATAAGCGCCAAGAGCAACTGCCCTTGCAGCCATTGGCCGACCTTTATTTCCGATCTTTTCCAAAGGCCCACCACATAGTCCTCATATTTTTCCGGAACAACCGAACCAAGAAAGTTTTCTATACCTTTTTTGGTAACAGAGAGATAAAAAGAAATTATTATTATCGCGATAAAAGACATAATTCCGCCAAAAATACTGACCACCATGCCGACGATGGATTGGGCGGCTTGCTGGAAATATGACGACAAGCCCTCTAACGCGTTTTGCGTCTCGCTTATAAAATCAAGAAACTTGGGCGAGACGCTTTGCGCTTTTTCAAGGGAAGAGGAAATATTAATGACTATTTGCGGCAGAGCGACGGTAAGCTGGCTGATCTCCTCCGATATGTAAGGAATTATCAGCGAGAAAAACAGTATCATCAAACCGAGGATGCTAAGAAATAACAGCAACACACCTAACAATCTGGGGAAACCCTTGGAATCAAGCCAGTTGGCAAAAGGAGAAATGGCCGAAGCGATAATGATGGCGAATAAAAGTATGAACAGAACATCTTTTAAAAAATAAAGAAAAACAAAAAACAGAACCATCAAAATGGCTTTCAGAATGCTTGCCGTGGAAATATCTATATGAATGTGGTCGTTCATTGAATTTTTAAGATTTGTTTAAACGGTTCGGGGTCTTTAAACGGGCCGATAAGCGCAAGATTTAGGCGGTCGTTTTTAATTATATCTTTGGCGACGCCGCCAATGTCTTCAAGCGTTACCGCGTTTATTTTAGCAAGTTTGTCTTCAATTGTCAAAACCTTGTTTTCAAATAGAATCGGGCTGGCATAGGCGCTTGCGACATTATCCGAATGTTCCAAGAATAAGGCCATTCCACCGTTGATATGGTCTTTGGCGTCTTGAAGTTCTTTGGCGCTTACTCCCCCGTCTCGCGCCTTGGCTAACTCTTCAATCACCACTTTGATTGCGTCCATGGTTCGGTTTTTGTCCACTCCCGCTCTGACCATGAAAAATCCGGTGTCGGTGTATTCATCGCTTGAACTTCCTATATAGTATGCCAGACCGCGTTTCTCCCGCACTTCCTGAAATAAACGCGAGCTCATGCCCCCGCCGAGAATAGTGCTTAAAATGCTCAAAGGATATTTGCGATCGTCAAACATGTGATAAGACCTTACGCCGAGATTAAAGTGGCTTTGGTCGGTTTCTTTCCAGTGAATTAAGGTTGCCGGCTCGGATTGTTGTTCGTTTACCGGAAGTTTGGACACCTTGGTTCCGTTTCTCACATTTTTAAAATATTCGGCGGTTTTTTCTTTGATTTTTTCCGGATTGATATTGCCGGCGACGGCTACTACCGTATCCCCCGCCACATAATGTGAATTGAAATATTGGACGAAATCGTCGCGTTCTAACTTTTGGATTATTTCTTTTTCTCCGGCGACATCCCAGCCGGCCGGCTGGTCGCCGTAAAGCAATTGTTCAAACAAATCTGAAACATAGCGGCTGGGCGTGTCCCGATACATATTTATTTCTTCGGCGATAACTCCTTTTTCCATCGCGATCTCTTTGGCGTCCAGTTTGGAATTAAGAAAAATATCAAAAATAACATCCATCACCGTGTCTAATTTGTCGGAGCTTGCCTTGGCATAATATCCCGTGTACTCCTTACTGGTGAAAGCGTTGTATTCGGCGCCGATAATATCCAGCTGACGGGAAATATCCAAAGCGCCCGGCCGTTTTTCGGTGCCTTTGAACATCATATGTTCCAAAAAGTGCGAAATGCCGTTGATGTTTTTGGTTTCGTATTTGGAACCGGTGCCGACCAAAACTAAAACGGTGACAGTTCTCGTTCCTTCCATCGGAATGGTAATAAGCCGCAGTCCCGAATCAAATGTGTGGAATTGGTGGTTGAAGTAATTCATTGAATAAATACTAACTCATTTTTTTAAAAAAGAAAAATTGTCAGAAATAGCTGGATAGTATGTTTTAGTGAATTAAAGATTGAAATAAAATTACGATTAAGATATTCTTATGGGCATTAAGCCACTAAAAGAAGGGAGGCGGCACCTTGAAAATTAGAATAGCGGTTTTTGCTGTTATTTTTGCCATTCTGCCGGCTCTCTTTTTGAACGGAGCCGAAGCAGTCAGTGTTAAGTTTGAGATATTGAGTGGCAATGCGCCAATATATCAGGGCGATATTTTGGTGATTAAGATAGGCGATAAATCGGCCATAGAAAAATTCGGCATAGATGTTTTTGGCAAGACCTATCGGTTCAACGCGCAAGGGCTGGCTTTGATCGGCATAAGCGCCGATCAAAAGCCGGGCAAGTACGATCTTGTTTTGATTGATTTGAATAACAAAGAAACGGCGTTGCAATATCAGCTTTTTTGCCATTGTTGCGATTGTCGGACTATTGAGATTTTGTTAAAAGATTTTGGAGAAGAACGAATGAAAAAATTCACTCCGACGGAAAAACAAAAAAAACAAAGAATTCGCGAAGGAGAAATGATGCAGGCGGCCTATCGGTCAACCGGCTCTCTCCCAAACTATATTCCCGGCAAGTTTGTTTCGCCTCTTGCTGAACAAGACATCAATAAAATTGCAATAACCGACCCTTTCGGGATTTGGAGAATTTATTCCAAAAACAAAGATGACCGGGATTGGCACCGAGGAGTTGATTTGCGAACCGGCGAGAACGCGCCGATATCAGTCGTTAATTCTGGGGTGGTGATTCTGGCGGAAAAAAATTTCTTGCTTGAGGGCAATATTGTGGTCGTGTATCACGGCTTTGGAATTTTTTCGTTGTATATCCATCTCTCGGAAATTAAAGTTTCCACAGGTCAAAAGGTAAATGCCGGACAAATTGTCGGTATTTCCGGTTCAACCGGAGCCCGAACAACCGGTTCCCATCTTCATCTTGGAATAAAAATAAACGACGCAACTGTTGATCCGCTTAAGTTCATTGAAACCGCGAATAAGTATCTATAATAAAAAAAGCCTCCGCCAACATCTTGCGAAGTTGTGGCGGGGCTTTTGTTTTGGGCTATTTAGTGTTTTTCAAATCCACTTTTAATATTTTAAATGGCGGCCTTACGCCCGCGCTTTGAGTATGGGCCACCTGAAGAGCCAATAATACTTTTCTTTCCGGCGATGTTTTATAACCAGTTTGTTCCATTGCCCTAAGAGCGCCTAGAGCAAAATCGGCGCCACAACCTACCGCATCATATGGCATGCGTGATTCTCCAACTTGAAAATCGTCCTCAACTTGAAATAATCTCCCGCGGTATCCGACTAGAAATGTTCCGCCTCGTTCTTGTTCCTTCTCCTTTTTTAAGAATCCGCCATTTTGGAAAAGCTTGCGAACGGCCGGGATAAATTGTTTTACCATAAACAAAAACGGTTTTTTCTCTTCTTGCGCGGTTGGAACTTCAAGCGTCATGAGAAGCTGGCCCATTCGGAATGAAGATGTAAAACCGATAAGCATATCCGGTCCTTGCGACTGTGAAAGCGTAAATACTTTCGGGTCTTTGCGGATTATTACATCATAACCGCCGATTCCGGCCGAATCGCCGCCCATTACCATGCAATTTTGATCTATCCAACCAACAATACAGGTCATTTACTTATCCTCCCGATTGTTTATGTTCTGCGGCAATTATTATAATTTTTAACAATTATGTCAATATTCGGCATTAACAAGTTTTCCCCTACACCGGACATAGGGGGAGGGACTCACCATGGTGAGTCGTTGAGTTGAAATGTCTGTCTAATATATTTTAATTCCGCGGAGAGCCGCATACCCTTTGAAGAAGCTTTCGCAGGCATTTTGGCTTGGTCTCCAAAGCTTTCTTAAAGCGAGGAGCAAAATGCCGAGAATGCAGATAGACGCAACTCGTCCCGATTTGCTTTGCGCTTTGCGCAAATAGCAAATCGCGGATCCACGATTGCGAAGCAATCGGGACTGGAAGTTGCGGACTATCGGTACTGAAAAGCGGTATGCGGTCGGAGCGGAATTATTGGGAAACAGATTAGACGGTATCATTTCTTGTTATGAAATTTTTTGTGAACTTCTCTAAGTTGTTTATCCGTGACATGAGTATAAATCTGGGTGGTGGTGACGGATGAATGGCCGAGGAGAGCCTGCACCGAGCGGATATCGGCGCCGTTGCGGAGCAAATCGGTGGCGTAGCTGTGACGCAAGGAGTGTGGACTGACATTTTTTCCCACGATGCCGGCCTTTATTGAATATTTTTTTATAATTCTTTGGATACTGCGGGGCGTGAGACGCAAATTGGCAGTTTTGGTCAAAGCGTTTTTTCCCCGCGGTATTCTGATAAACATCGCCTCGTCCGCGTCCGCTCTCTTTTTCAAATATTCGGACAAGTCTTTTTTGGTTTGATCCGACAAAAATACCAGCCGTATCTTGCTCCCCTTGCCTCGGATTGATATTTCTCCTCCGCTTACATCAATCTTTTCTCTATCCAGCGAGCAAAGTTCTGAAACGCGCATTCCTGTGCAAAACAGGGTGCTAATGATTGCCTTGTCTCGCAAAGCATCAAGTCCGTTCTCGCCTTCCGCCGCTTTCATCAATCTTCCAAGTTCATTCGCCTCAAGAAAAACAACCTCTCTGTCTTCTTGTTTTCCCAATTCCACTTTTTCCGCCGATACCGAGCGTATTCCCCTCTTGGCAAGGTATTTTAAAAAATTGCGGAGGGCGATGATGTGATAATTTTGGGTGATTTTTTTGAGGGACGCGCCATGCCCATCTTTAAACCGGTTCAAATATAGCCGATATTGCCTGATTAAATCTTCCGAAATATCGCCAGCGTTTGCGACTTTGGCAAAACCCAAAAACCTGTCAAGATACCGGCCGTAATTTTCCAGCGTCTTTTCCGAGCGATTCTTTTCTATTTCCAGATGTTCAAGGTATTGGATTTTGAGAGATTTGATATCACCGCCCATTTGTTATCTTGTTATCTTGTTATCTTGTTATCTTGAAGTTCAAGCTGACAATTAACAATAATAGCAATCAGCAATGCTCATTGCTTACATTATACGACATATCTAAGTTTTTAAGAATTGTTGGTGGGGAATTGCTATCTTGATACCCTGTTACCTTGATAGCTTGTTGTCTTGTTTTAATTTTAACAATTAACAATATAGCAAGATAGCAATTACTTCACTGGCGCATTATGGCATTGAATTACCACTAAATCTTGACAGAGGCGTAATAAAATTATAGTGTCTAATCACCATCGTTCCTTGACAAAAGGGCCGCCTGCGTTAAAAGCTACGGCAGGCCGAAGGAGAAGGAAATGAGAAAAAGTGAAGAAAAAGGATTTACCCTGGTTCAAATTTTAATTGTGTCTTGTAGTATCTGTATACTTTGGTTAGTTTTGAATGTAGCAGTGGCAGTTGTTGATAAACGCGATAATACCAAATATTTGAAACAATATTTTAACATTGAGCTCCCGCAAGGCGGATTTTCATGGGTAGAAGGGGACTTATTGGAACCTGCGGTGGAAAAAAGAGTAGAAGAGTTAGACGAGAATTATGCAAATGCGCGGAAAGCTGAAACTGTCGTAATGAATAAAAGTTCTGTTCTTGCGGTTGCCGACGCAAACAAATATTTACAAGATTTTAGAAAAGCCCAAAACGAAGCAGCCAGCGCGTATTGGGATCTTAAAAAAGCTTGCGAAGCCGCAAAATACTTCAAGCTTGTCCCCGATGATTGCGAACCCTGCAAAGCCGTCAAGTGACGGCTTTTAAAAAATAAGGAGCGTAAAATAATGTTTTTCTTCATTGAGATATATGTTGTGATAATTGTGCTTGGTTTCGTAGCAGTCGGACCGGCGGTAATCATTGCGATGGCCGTTAACGGTCTCATGATGAGATATCGCATTAAGTCCCTGGTTGCTTATTGCGGGATTGATATGATTGATGCGTTAATGGCCGAACCTGCGGAGGTGGGCCGGATGATATATGAAAAATTGAATGAAAAAGCGATTCTACTTGGGTATAGGAACGAACGGCTGAAACAACAAATGAAAGACGCGGGCATAAACGAAGAAGCCGATGATTACGGGTACGAAAAACGCACATTCATATTTTCCGTAAAAACATCGCCGGACACGCAAACACAAGAGACGACAAAGATTGAATTTATTGATTTCTGGTTTGCCGATTTGAGAAAAAAGATGGAAAAGATACGATGGGTGTTTACCGTTAAAGAGCAGTTGAAAAAGGAACTCATCCGGCATTTCAAGATGGTTGTCTGCTTTGACAAAATTTGACTTTTATCTTTGTTTATGATATAATTAAAGAGTACTGAAAGGGGAGGTAACATCTCCTCTTTTCTTTTTCTTGCAAGTTTTTTTTATTTGTGTTAGATTAACTTCAACGGTAAGTTGCCATCCATTTTTATGTTAACTCCTCAACAAAAATCAAAAGTTATTGAAAAGGTGAGAATCCACGACAAAGACACCGGTTCTGCCGAAGCGCAGATTGCTTTATTTTCCGAAGAAATAGAACGGCTTTCAAAACACCTCAAAAAGCACAAAAAGGACAACAGTTCCCGTCTCGGTCTTTTAAAAATGGTCGCCAAGAGAAAAAGATTGCTTGATTATTTAAAACGGGAAAATCCCAAAAGACACAGTTCTGTTATTAAGAAATTGGGATTGAACTAAGCTATATATATTATTATTTTGTTGATTTGCTATCTTGTTAATTTGAATTCAATATAACAATTAACAATATAACAATTTTTATTTTCTTGAACAAGCTTACCGTTCCTCAAAGAAAAACTCACCGTGTCGGAGTGTTCGTGGATGTTCAGAACATGTATCACTCCGCCAAAAATTTATATAAAGCCCGTGTGAATTTCCGGGAGCTTTTGAAATTGGCGACTGCCGGAAGACAGCTTGTCAGAGCCGTGGCCTATGTTGTAAAATCCGATACGGAGGAAGAAAAGGCGTTTTTTGACGCTTTGGAAAAGGCCGGTTTTGAATTAAAAATAAAGGACTTGCAGATATTTCCCGGCGGAATGAAAAAGGGCGACTGGGATGTCGGTCTGGCGGTGGACGCAATCAGTTTGTCCAAGCTTCTTGATGTGGTGGTGATTATTTCCGGCGATGGAGACTATGAACCGCTGGTGGAATATTTAAAATTCAGCGGGCTGATAGTGGAGACAATGGGCTTTAAGAGAAGCACAAGTTCCAAATTAACCGAAGCGGCCAATAATTTTGTTGATTTGGAAGAGAGCAAGGAAAAAGTGTTGTTAAAATAGCAAATTATTGGATAGCAAACTTGTGGGGCACGACATATCCGCCAGCTGGCGGATTGCCTCTCGCTCGCAGGCGATTCCCGCCGAAGTTCCTCGGCGTGAACCTTCGCCTTTTCCCCGTCGGGCTCCGTAAATCCCTACAAGCTTGCTATCCAATATTTTAATATTTTTAATTAGACAATTGAGTGGACGGGGTTGAGAAACATAAAGTATCTGGGGCTTTGCCCCCTCCCCACTTTCAGAGTTAATCGGAAAGTGGGGAGGGGGCAGAATCTAAGTTGCTCATCTCTCCCCTCTTTGTTCATTTGGTATGGAGATAAAAACTTATCGGGAAGAGTTCGGCGGAAAGCCGCTTTTTGTGGAAATAGGCCGTCTTGCCAATCAGGCGAACGGTTCCTGCCGCGTTCAATACGGTGAAACCACCGTTTTGATTACTGCGACGATGTCGGCGCACCAAAAGAGCGTTGACTATATGCCTCTCTCGGTTGATTACGAAGAAAAGTATTATGCCGCCGGTAAAATAAAGGGTTCCAAATGGATTAAGCGAGAGTCAAGGCCTTCGGAGGAAGCCATATTAAGCGGCCGTTTGATTGACCGTTCAATCCGCCCCCGTTTTGATCAGCGCATCAGAAATGAGATCCAAGTAGTGGCAACGGTGCTCACATTTGACGGAATAAATGATCCGGATATGCCGGCTCTTTTTGGCGCGTCGTTGGCGCTTATGATCTCCGATATTCCTTTTGACGGGCCCATAGCCGGAATAAGAGTGGGCAGAATTGACGGCAAATTGATTTTCAACCCGACTTATCTTGAAAGGCAGAGCAGTGATTTTGATATTGTCGTTGCCGGAACGGAAAACAGGATAAACATGATAGAAGCCGGAGCCAAAATAGTGCCGGAAAAAGATATGGCCGAGGCGATAAAAAACGCTTTTAAGGAATTTCAAAAACTGATCAAATTCCAAAAAGAAATTGTTAAAGATATTGCGCCAAAGAAAAAAGAATTGGTTGTATCAAGTCGCGACGATGTCTTGGCGGGGGTGGTGAGCGATTTTGTTACTCCCAAACTTGAAAAGGTGCTCTATACGCCCCACAAGCAGGAATATGTGGAGGGTTTGCACAGAACAAGCGATGAGCTGGTGGAATATATTAAAACCCAATATGCCGGCAACCCAGAACTTGATAAAAAAACTAAAGACGCGCTTCAAATTTTTGAAGATGAAATAGACAGGATCGTCCATAAAAACATACTTGAATCGGAGAAACGCCCTGATGGCAGAAAGATCGACCAGTTGAGAGCGCTTAGCGCGGAAGTCGGCGTGCTTCCTCATTCTCACGGAACAGGATTATTTAACCGCGGAACAACGCAGGCTTTGTCGGTTTTGACGCTTGCTTCGCCGGGCATGGAGCAATGGATTGAAACGATGGAAATTGATTTGACCAAAAAGAGATTTATGCATCATTATGTTTTTCCGCCGTTCAGCGTCGGCGAGGTCGGCAGAATGGGCGGTTTGGGTCGCCGGGAAGTCGGCCATGGCGCTCTTGCTGAAAGAGCCCTTCTGCCTCTCATCCCTTCCAAAGATGATTTTCCTTATACTATCAGAGTCGTTTCCGAAATATTATCTTCAAACGGGTCGTCATCAATGGCTTCCGTTTGCGGTTCAACCTTAGCGATGATGGACGGCGGAGTGCCGATAAAGGATTTGGCGGCTGGCATAGCCATGGGTTTAATGTTTGACCCTTCGACAAACTCAGGGCAAGTTCCAAAATATAAAATTCTTACCGATATCCAGGGTCCGGAAGATCACCACGGCGATATGGATTTGAAGGTTGCAGGAACAAAAGACGGTGTAACGGCGATGCAAATGGATGTCAAAATAGAAGGCATCAATCAGGAAATATTGGAGAAGACTCTTGAACAAGCCAAAAAAGCGAGATTGGAGATTTTGAGCGTGCTTTCCGGAGCGTTAAAGGAGCCGAGAAAAGAATTGTCCGTTTATGCTCCCAGAATACAGACGATAAAAATAAATCCCGAAAAGATCGGAGCTGTTATCGGTCCCCAGGGCAAGATAATTAACGATATTATTGATAAAACCGGAGCGACTATTGATATAGAAGACGACGGTTCCGTGTTTATTACTTCTGATACGCAAGACGGCATGGATAAAGCGATTGCCATGATAAAAGACATAACTTATGAAGCCAAGATTGGAGATGAGTTTGACGGAACAGTCGTTGCGATTAAGGACTTCGGCGCTTTCGTGGAAATATTGCCGGGCAAAGACGGCATGGTTCACATATCGGAAATGAGCGCTCAACGAGTGAACAGGGTGACTGATATTCTCAAAATGGGACAGAAAGTCCATGTCTGGGTAAAAGGCGTGGATGAAAACGGCAGGATCTCGCTTACGATGAAACCGAGGATGTAAAACTTCAATTAAAAACGCGCCTAGACAACCCTGATGCGAGTATTACATACTATTGACATCCCCGCGCTTCTTGATACAATATACCCATTCAGTCAAAGCAGGCCCTTTTACAACAAAGGAGAATAACCAATGCCCTACCCCGATTACACTCCCGAAGAAGTGGAAAAATTCAAGAAAAACAATTACAAAATCACCATCTTCATGGATGACAAAAGAGTCGTCAGGTATCTGCGGGAAAAGGAAGAAGAAAGATTGAAATTGAAGAAAGCGAAAAAAAGAAAAGAAACCATCACTCTTAACTTTGAATCCAAACTCCAAGATTACCTTTCTTTTTACAAAAGAAACAAGATAGACCTGCCTCTTAACTTTGAGGATACCATCCGAGATATCTGGGATAGAAACCAGGTCAAGATAGAACAGGCGATTAAACAAAACGGCTTTGATGAATTGCTTATCATCCCAGGCAACCTCCCTCTCACCGAGATTAAAGACAAGATGGGCATGGAACAGGGCTACTATGAATTCGCTAATTTCCAAGAAGAAGGCTCTTTCTCCGAAGCAATCAGCTAGAACACCGATAAACCCCGCCTTGTCTTAGTCCACAAGGCTCAAAACCTCAAAGACCGTCCGGAACTCAAACAAACTCTAAACATCAAAGGCAAGGCCGTTAAACTTGACGAAGCCCTTACCTTAGAAGACTATCTGTTCTTCCAGAAGAAATATTTTGAAGAAACCGGCAAACACTTAGATGAAATTGGCTGGACCTGGCTTGCCACCAAATCGGGCGCCCGTCTCGTCGATTCCGGCTGGGATCCCGACGATCACCAGCTCTGTGTGAATGCCAATGCTCTTGGGCATTGGTTTAGCTATCGTGGCGTCCGGCTTTCCCGCTGTTTCTTTTGAAGAAGTAGTTTGTCGCTTGATTTCTTTTTTCTTTTTTGGATTTTTTGATTGTATCTTCGGCGGGCTCGTTTCGAGCCCGCCTTTTGATTACATGGTAAATGAAGAACCCCCTCTGTGAAAAACGAAGGGGTTTTGGTAATATTTAACAATCAATTTAACTTTATCTGAAAATTTCCAGGTTATTCAAAATGGCATAGAGATTGTTGGCGGTGTCATAAAACGAGGAAAGTACGACTATACCCATCCATAAATTTGAGGCCACAATGCGCAATTCTTCATCGGAATATTTCCTGACACAGAATCGTATCAGACAGAGAATTCCCATCGCGACAATAATATGCAAAAAAGACAGAGCGGCTATGGCGATATAGTAATCAAAGCCCATTTGATGAATATGACAGATGAATGATATTGACCAGTTCTTCAATTCCAAAGTTGGATCCTGAACTGTTTCAATGGCATAACTGGTAGTTGCCCAACCAAGAAATGTGCCGACGACATACGCGGAAAAAAGCTGGCGGAAATAAAATTTTTTAATTTTCAAAGCAGGCCAAAGCAAAATTAGACAAAGCGCCACGGGCAAAAGCTGTAAATCCAAAGGCATCGTCTTTCTCCTTTTGCCGACCGGTTTCTGCAATTATTCTTCGCTTATCCGAAGGAAAAGTCAATACCAAGAGGTAATGTGCACACACATATGGCGGTTCCGGATATTATTATCTGTGCACATGTGTACATTGAAAGCCGGACGAATGTGTTAAAATAAATTTAATAATTAAGTTCTAACAAAGCTCATGGCCGATAAACCATGGACTACAGCTTTTTGCTGTTGTCTATCGGCAATTATCCATAAGCATTTTTCAAATGGCAGATGACCAGGGAAGCAAAACAACTTCCATTGATAATTTAATTAACGAATTAACCAAACAAAAAAGTTTCCAACCGGCGCCTTTTTCTCCAAAGCCGGTTTCTCCGCCTGCGGTGAGCCAGTCGAATCCGCCGGTAGCTTTGCCCCCGCCTGTTGAGCGGGCGCGCCCGATTATGCCGTCTTCTGTCCCCGACTCGGTTTCAAAACCGGTTATGCCTCCGCCTTTTATTCCCAAACCGGCTTCGCAAGCAACTCAAACGGTTCCCCCGCCAATACAACCGGCGGAGCGGCCAAAACCGGTTCCTGCCCCGGCTCCGGCCAAAGAATATCAATCATCAATAAGAACGATGAGCGAAGACATTTCTTCATTAAAAACCGGTCAAAAACCAAGCGGAGTAAATATTCCAAGGACAATTGAACCGTTAAAACCGGCGGTTCCCGCGCCAATTTTACCCAAGCCGCCCGTTCAACCGTCAACACCGGGAATGCAAGTAAAATTAGGAGAAACTCAAAAGACCGGGCCAATGGCTCAAGCAAAAATTCCAACTCCGGCGCCAATGCCAAAGAAAGCAGAAGCGCCCCAAATCATTATTCCGGAAGGTGGGAAGAAAATGGTCGGCGGAAATTTGTTATATATCGGCATTTCATTGGCAGTTGTTTTGGCTGGCGCGGCATATTGGTTTTTTGTGATTAGAACGCCGGCAGTGCCGGTAGCGGAAGAGACGCCCATGCCGACTGCTACGGCAACGCCGGCAGCAACGCTTAATCAGCTTTTAAGCAACGCGGTTCCGATTGAGATTGATCTTTCCGTAAGCGCCGATCCGACAACTGATTTTAACGAAGCAATAACCGCTCAAACGGTTTCCGGCGGAACTTTTGATAAATTAAACATTAAAATTAATGCCGAAGGAGCGATACCCGCGCTGACCGACATAATGGATAAATTTCTTGTGGCATATCCGGCAGAATTGAAAACCAATCTTGGCGCCGAATCAGCGGTTTTATTGTATGGCCAAAAGGAAGTATTTACAGCCAAGGGTTTGCCTGATACCAGCGCTATAAATATTAAAAAACTGATATTGGTAACCGAAGTTAACGAACCCGCAATGGCGGCCAGTATTTCCAAGGAATGGGAGTCCGCAATGGCGGATGAATTTAAAAATTTATTTGAACTGGATGTTAAAAAAGCGGCCAGTAAAGCTTTCTTGAACAGTTTATATGGCGAAACGGATATTAATTACATTAATTTTGCATATCCGGACAAAACTGTTGATTATGCGATTGTTGCCGCATCTAATGGAAAAAATTATTTAGTCATTGCCGGTTCAAGAGAAGCTATGTATGAAATTATAGATATACTAAGGTAGAACTAAATGGTATGATACTTTTTCCGCCCATTACTTAAATACAAGTAATGGGCGGAGTTGTTTCTATGGTGTCTATAACCGTGTCACCAAAATTGTCACCAATAATATTGGTGACACAAACAAAATCCATTCCATCCTTATTTTAAAACAATTTTTTATGGTGACATGGTGACAATGTCACCATGTCACCATATGACAAAGTTATCCACTTTTGGGTGTTGACCGGTGTCACCATAGCGCTATAATGTAATTAGTTCTTTGTAGATATGCTGACGGTTTGAGATATTATTGGATCGTTGGCAAATTCAGTAGCTAGATTTCCCACGAAATAACTGTTTAAATTTTTTTGTTTGAACGGTTATTTTGTGGGAAATCTAAGAGGCGCAGAGCTCACACATCACATTCATGTTCAAAGGGGCAATCTGCGCCTTTTGCTTTTTTATTTGCATCATGATATGTTTTGGAAGATGTTAAAATAATGATTTTACTTATTAAAAGTTTTATAACAGGATTGATTGCGGGTCTCTTTTTTGCTTTATTGAAATTGCCAATTCCTGCGCCAACGGCTTTTGCTGGCATAATCGGAATTGTTGGAATTTATGTCGGTTATATAATAATCAAAATAATAATTAAATGAATCCTACTCGCGGCTTGCCGCGAGATATCAAGAGGAGGCTTCGCCTCTTGATACCGCCGCAGAGCGGCGGAGTATTCACCCCTTTTAGCTTCGCTCGGACAAAATGTAAATAAGA
>MGLG01000003.1 GCA_001795975.1 Candidatus Yanofskybacteria bacterium RIFOXYD1_FULL_42_10 | reverse complement strand
ATGACATACTTAATCAACTTATTATTAACGCCCTCGTAGTTAAATGGATATAACACTCCCGTCCTAAGGGAAAATTGGGGGTCCGATTCCTCCCGAGGGCACCAAAATATGATAACTTTACCAAAAGAAATAAAAAATATTATAGAAGAATTAGAAAAATCAGATTTTGAAGGATATGCCGTAGGCGGTTGCGTCCGTGATTTAATCATGGGCAAAAAACCGAACGATTGGGATATCGCCACCAACGCCAAACCGGAAGAAATCCAAAAAGTATTCCCCGACAGTTTTTACGCCAATAAATTCGGAACGGTTACGGTTAAAACGGAAAGCAAAGACGAATCGCTGAAGGAAGTCCAAATAACGCCTTATCGCATAGAAGCAAAATATTCCGACAAACGGCACCCCGAAGAAGTGAATTTCGTTTCAAAGTTGGAAGACGATTTATCGCGCCGCGATTTTACGATTAACGCGCTTGCAACAGCGGGCGGCAAATCAATTGTTGACCTTTTTGACGGACAAAATGACATTAAGAAAAAAATAATTCAGACCGTGGGGAAACCGGAAGACCGTTTCAGCGAAGATGCTTTAAGATTACTAAGAACTGTCCGTTTTGCTACTATTTTAAACTTTAAGATAGAGAAAGAAACATTGAAGGCTCTTGAAGAAAACGCCGAGTGGCTAAGAGCTATCTCCAAAGAAAGAATCCGTGATGAATTCATAAAAATTATAAATTCCGACAGAGCTTATGACGGTGTTTTGACTTTGCATGATTCTAGATTGTTAAAATATATAGTTCCTGAACTTGAAGACGGCATTGATGTCGGCCAAAACTTACATCATATTTATACGGTTTGGGAACACAACCTTCTGGCCTTAAAATATTCGGCCGAAAAAAAATATTCTTTGGATGTGCGGCTTGCTTCTTTATTTCATGATATAGGCAAGCCCCAAACCAAAAGGGGAGACGGCAAGTATTCCACATTTTACGGCCACGATGTCGTGGGAGCCAAAATAACCGCCGGCATTCTTGAGCGCTTAAAATTCTCGAAAGACCAAGCTGAAAAAATAACCAAATTAGTCCGCTATCATTTATTTTATTATAATGTCGGCGAAGTGACGGAATCATCGGTAAGAAGATTATTAACCAATGTCGGTTCCGAAGATATTGAGGATTTGATAAAAGTCCGTGAAGCGGATAGGATTGGTTCCGGAAGGCCGAAAGCGGTGCCTTACAAACTCCGCCATTTGAAATACATAATAGACAAGGTGTCGCACGACCCGATTTCGGCCAAAATGTTAAAAATCAACGGGAACGATGTGATGAAAGAGCTCGGCGTTGCGCCGGGACCAAAAGTCGGGCTGATTTTAAATTCTCTGTTGGCGGAAGTGCTTGATAATCCGAATAAGAATACCGAGGAAAATTTAAAAGAAAGAATTCGCGAACTGAATAAAAAATCGCCCGAAGAATTAAAACGCTCGTTGGAACAAATTGAAAAAGCGCAGAAAAAAGCGGAAGAAGAAAGAATGAAAAAATATTATGTGTAAGTACAAGCGGGCCGGAGTATGCCGGTAGTACGCACGCTTCGGGTGCGTGAAGACCGAGTTCGATTCTCGGCGGCCCGACCATATGGACATTTTGTTAAAATTATGATATAATTAAAAATAGGGTGAGCCCCACCCATAACAACCATTTGTCGGTTATTATGGACAGAATAAACATCTTTAATCATCCGCAAGAAACTTATGGAAGAACAACAAATTACAAAAAAAGAACGCTGGGAATTAAAACGCCAAGAAAAATTGGAACGGCAAGAAAACGGAGCAAAAAGCCGTTTAATTAAACGGTTTCTTTTGTGGGCGTTAGTTTTAGCGGGAACAGCCGGTTTAATTTTCGGCATGGTCAAATTGGGCGGTTCCGAACCGGATCAATCAGCCATATTGATAAACGCAGTCTCGCCTTCAGATTGGACCAAGGGCAATAAAGAAGCCAAGGTTGTTTTGGTGGAATACAGCGACTTTCAATGTCCCGCTTGCGCGTATTATTATCCGTTATTAAAAAAGTTGTCCCAAGATTTCGGGGATAAAGTAAGTTTCACTTACCGTCACTTTCCGTTAAGACAACATATTAACGCCCGCCTCGCCGCTTACGCCGCAGAAGCCGCCGGCAAACAAAATAAATTTTGGGAAATGCACGATTTAATTTTTGAAAATCAAACAAAGTGGGAAAACAGGGGAGACGCGGAAAAGGTATTTAAGGAATTTGCAAACTCGCTTGACCTCAATGCTGACCTGTTTAAAAACGACTTGGATTCCAAGGAAATCAAAGATAAAGTTGAGAACGATCTGCAAAGCGGTGTAAAATCACAAGTTAATTCCACGCCGACGATTTTTCTAAACGGCAAAAAAATAGAAGTTCCGCCAAATTATGACGAACTCCAAAACATCATCAACGAGGCCGTCAAAAATAATCCCTAATTGGGTTATTTTTGCCCTTATCGCCGTCAGCCTTATCGGGCTGGCAGATTCATCTTATCTTGCAGCCAAACACTATCTCGGTTCGCCGATTAACTGTTCCATATTCAACGGCTGTGAAGTGGTAACCACCAGTCCCTATTCGGTAATTTTGGGTGTTCCGGTAGCTCTTTTTGGTGTACTATATTATTTCTCTTTTCTTCTGCTCACGATATTATATCTTGACTCCAAAAATGAAAAAACATTGGAATTTGCGGCAAGATTTTCAATCGTCGGCGTTGCCGCTTCCATATGGTTTTTATTTTTGCAGATATTTATAATAAAAGCGCTCTGCCTTTATTGTTTAATCTCCACGACCACATCAGCGACTCTTTTTGTTTTGGGACTTATCGTTTTAAAAAGAAAAAATGTCAGCTTCTTCCAGGATAACCTACGAGATTATTTCCGGATTAGTTAGAATTATAGCTTGGGCCCGTCGTAAAGTGGTATTATACGGCATTCGCATTGCCGGGTCGGGAGTTCGATTCTCCCCGGGTCCACCTTAATTGTTAGGTTCGAGCTGCTAATTTTACGCCATTACTTAACACCAAAAACCACTATTTTGAGTGGTTTTTGGTTAAGAGTTGGGGTGAGTTGAATGAAAATAAAACCGCCATTAGATAGGCGGTGCCAGCTTAATCAGCTGATTTCATCGATACAGAGAATACTTTTTGTAGGTGATCTGCGACCAATCCCCAAAATCCATTTTGCGAACTGACTTTTCGGGTTAATCTTGATCGTTAAGAATCCCTTTGCTCGACAGTCATCGCAAGGTAGAAAAATCCTCATGTTGATGAAATGGAGAGCATTATTCTTTCTGCAAATCGGGCAGGGAAAGGTGTGGTCAAAAAAGAAAGGTGACCCAAAGTCCTCTGTCACTTGCCAGTGACCACTTTCTAATACATCGCCGTGCTGTGGTTGTGCCATCGTTTACCCCTTTCTGTAATACTCCCAATATCTTATCATATCAAATAAATTTGTCAATAAATATTGTTTTAGCTCACTAATGTGTATTATATAAAAATCCTATTATATACTCTCGAAATCAGTCTCTCATTTTTGAAAAAGTCAGGATTTATGCTACGTTTTAGATATTCAAACATTGTCTCCCTAACTCCACATTTTAGAAAAGTGCAAGGAATTGGAAGCCGCCCCGCGGAGTTTATCCCGACAGAGGAGGGGCTCGGCGGCCATGTGCACAAAAACTTGCAATTTCTTGTATAGTGGTCTATTCTTGAAATAGTTCGGACGGTTTTCGCTCCGCCAGCTGGCGGACGAAATCACGGCTCCGCCGCGCCGATGAAAACTGCCAAAAAACCTGTAAAAATATCGGCTCGAACTGCGTTTTAATTTTGGGAAAAGAAAATTTTTTATGCCAGAAAAATCTTCGTCTTTTGAAAGAGTAGTTGGAGTACCTGACAAGCAGAGGGGGGCAGAAATTCTTGACGATTTTAAGGACAATTTCGAGGGAAAAAGACTTCGCGAGATTAAGGAACATGAAATTCCAAAGACCCCCGAGGATATTGAAGTAATTAATTTAGCTAATGAAGCGACCAATGAAATAAGGAGAAAATATGGATTCTCTAATTTTGACATTCCCCCAGAGAATATTGTCATCGTTGATGAGCCGCATTGGGGTTGGGGCGAGGGCGGAGATAATGCATACTTTTCATCCACCGGCCAGATTATTGCTACGCCGTACAGTGGACAAAATTTTAATTTTGCACGTCTCATGTTCCACGAGATGTTACATTTTAAATCTTTTGGGTCGCTTCGTGTTTCCAAAGACGGTAAAACGATGACAGAAGACCGTTCTGGCTTACAAGCTAGAATGCACAAAGGGAAAATGTACTTCAAAAATCTTAATGAAGCGGTTACCGAAACCCTAACCAAAAATTTCATTACCGGCTTATTTAGAAACAAGGACCAAAGATTTACTAAGGAAGTCCAAGAGTTAGAACAACGCGGTATAGCTCCAGAAAATCTAGGCGAAGGAATGATTTTTGGATATGGACAGCAACGAGAAGCATTAAATGCGCTGGTAGATAAAATTTTTGAAAAGAATGGCGATATATTTGATAGTAAAGAGGAAGTGTTTGGCATATTTGTTAAATCAATATTTAATAATAATTTATTGGCGCTAGGTAAATTGATTGACAAAACTTTTGGCGTTGGTACTTTCCGAAAACTTGGGAGGCTGGATAGCGACCAGGATAAATTAACGAAATTCGTTTCTTCGCTCTAGCCGCCAAAGAAAAACTTGAAATTGTCATCGGCGCGGCGGAGCCGCGATTTCGGAATTTCGCGGGGGGCTTTCCTCGCCCCGAGCCCGTCGAGGGGCGAAAACCGTCCGAACTATTTTAAGAATATCCCACCAAATTTGATTTGCCGAAGAAGTTTAATGAAATTCCATGTTGACAGTGGCTGACTTGCCGTGTAAGATTATATCTTCTTCAAGTAATTTATAACTTATAAGTTTTATATAAATTTATGATAAAAGTAGCAGAAAAAGCGCCCGATTTTTACGGCGCGACGGCATACCAT
>MGLG01000002.1:24671-26787 GCA_001795975.1 Candidatus Yanofskybacteria bacterium RIFOXYD1_FULL_42_10 | reverse complement strand
TTGCCGCGGCAAACAATATTGAGGTCAAGAAGACGAGATTGGTGCTTTGTTTGGATAACCTTGGTTCAGGCACATTTACCAATGCTGCCGCCACGACCAATGGCTGGTATGACTTGGAAGACATCAAAGTGGTTGATGAAGATTCCGGCACAGTTCTTGTCGGTCCGGCTGACGGCTCGACATTTACCGCTTCCGAAGCGACCGGATGCCCTGATTCAAAGACCGGCGCGGCCAAGACATTCACCGATATGTATGATTTGGTTGCCAGTCAGACCAGGAACTTAAAGGTTACCGCCGATATTAAAACCGGCAACACCAACGGTACCACGGATACGGCCGTAGCTCTTGATTCAACCGATATTATCAAGGTTGTTCTTGACGGTTACGGAGAAGCAGATTTGTCCGGTACTTCCGGTGATGTTGCGGTATTGAAATATACCGGAACCAGCACGGCAGTTGATGATTCCGATGTTGTTCCGAATGCTGATTTATCGGGCAACAACATGACCATCCAGAGTTCATCGTTGACTCTTGGATTATCTTCTTCCCCAACCAGCACGACTTATGTAAAGGGAACAAGCGGTATTGACGCAGTCGGTATTACCTTCGCGGCGTCTCTTGCCTCTGACTTGAAAGTTACCGATATCACCCTTACCGGTTATGTCAAAGACGAAAGCGGAGATACTTTGGCTGTGGGTGTTGATACCAATGATTCCAGCGTAACGGTTGGAAACTTAGTTTCCGCAGTCAAGTTGTATGACGGCGATTCCGGAGCGTTGATCTCCGAGACTCCGTCAAGCAATAACTTAAACAGCACTACCGGCACAATCGTGTTCAACAACTTAGCTTGGAATATTCCGGCTGGTCAGACCAAGAAATTGTTGGTAAAGACCAACTTGTCATCCAACGCGCCGTCCGGTTCAAACGACTATTTCTCGTTTGACATTAACACGACCAGCGATGTTTCCGCGGTTGACAACAACAGCGCGACGGTTAACGCGGGAAATTCCGACCCGAACAGCAACACGACCGGCACGGTAAAGGTTACCGTTTCCAGCGCAGGAACTTTGGCTGTTTCTTTAGCTCCGTCTAATCCGATTTCGGCGCCCGTATATTGGGGCCAAGCTGATACCGAGTTTACGAACTTGAGAATAAGGTCAACCAACGAAGCGTTTTTGATTGAAAGATTAAATGTCTTTAATCTTGGCGACACCAAGGCGGATGTTTTGGCCAATGTTGATCAGGTAAAACTTACCTATACCAACAAAGCGGGTACATCGTTAACTTCAGTTGGTTCGTTCAATCAGGACACCCGACCTTCAGTTTCATTCGGATTTACCGGCGACAACAGACCGTATATTCCGAAAGATTCTAGTGCGGATATCAAAGTAACCGCCCTTATGAAGACCAAAGCGCAAGGCGCAACTTCGGAAGTCAATTTTTCAATTGACTTCTCGGGTGTAAATGCTGATGAATTTAGAGCGGTTGGAGAAGGTTCCGGCACGGTAATTGCCGGCGATACAAGCGGCAGCACCATTGATGATCTCTCGGGCAACAATATGTATGCTTACAGAGCGTTTCCGAAGGTTGAGCAGATTTCCTTGTCTTCTGGTACGCCAATAGGAACAAAAGATGTCTTGAAATTCAAGATTACCGTTATGGGTCTCTCGGATTCAAAGATTCTCTTTGACGATCCGGCCTCTGTGGGATTGAAGTTTGAAGCTGTAGCTTCCGGCGGAACAGACGCAGATTTGGTCATAAATCTTTATGACGCTGATAGCGGCGCACTCTATGCTTCACAACAGACCCAGGTCAATAGCGTTCAAGACAGCCCGACTGTTAATGCCTCAATCAGCTTTACTGATTGGGAGCAGGATGTGGAAATTACCGGTGGCCAATCCAAGACCTTTAGGGTTGAGGTTGCCTTCCAGAACTTTTTGCAGACGAACGATTACTTCCAGTTGGTCATGAGGGACGAAGCGAGCCAGATCACTTATGTTGACGGCGCCCGTTCCGGCGAAGACCAAATGGTGACCAATGTGGCGAGCATATTCAAGTCCTTGCCCATGAATGGTCCTATCTTCGTCACTCCGTAATTCTGAACAGCATCCAGCCG
>MGLG01000002.1:16955-24655 GCA_001795975.1 Candidatus Yanofskybacteria bacterium RIFOXYD1_FULL_42_10 | reverse complement strand
GTTTAAACGGAAAATTCACAGAAAGGTTTTCAAAAACAGCGCATTGTGCTATATTATTGTTATGAATTTCCGGTTAAAAATGCTATCGTGGATTATAATTTTTGTGGCAGGCATTGGTCTGATCGTTTTTAGTTCTGTTTTGCGGGATCAGAAACCATTTTCCATAATTTCGCCAGCTCCTTCGGTGTCAGCTTTGTTGTCGCCCTCGCCAATTGTTAAAACTCCGTTTCCATCCAAAGCGAAAGACAAAGATGATTTGTTCAAAGGTATACCGGATCAGAGATTGGCGCCTACTTCGGTTCCAAGCGGCCAAATTACCGGTCCGGCAACCTGCCAGCTTGTTGGCAGTATTAATTTTCTGGAAAAAAATTTATATGAGAATAAAGACGCCAAGATTACTTATCAAAATATTGACAGTCCGGCGCGTCTTGTTTTGTGGAAAATTTTACCCGATGACGGCGATTTGAAGATCGGACCCAACATATTTTCCGGGCTTCCGCTTCCCAACGGGGAACGCTCGGTTGGGGTTAGTGTTTTAAAAGATTTTCTTGCCGATTCATATAATTTAACCGCCACTGTTTCCTACGGAGTGACCGATTCAAGAGGCGTTGAAAAAATATATTACGCTGATTGTACCGGTTCAATTACGGTAATCGCGCCGCCGAAATGATCTTTTAGCTTCACTCGGACAAAATGTAAAACTTATTTTCCATTTTGCTCCTCGTTCGCTAAAATAAACCCCAAAACATGTCTACGCTTGTCGCAAAATTACTTTTTCCGTTTTCTATGATTTTAGCCCTGGTAAGCGGTGTTATTAATCCGTCTTATATACAGCTTGGCGCGGAAAGTTTGGTTTTTGATTATAAAACAGGGGATTCAAGACCGCTTTATTTTTTGAATGTTAAAAATATAGGACAACAAAAAGCAAGGTTTGATATTACGAGCAATGTGGATTGGATTTTTATGACCCAAGAAGGTTTAGACAACACTAAGTCAATTCAGCTTGATGTTGAGAATTCGGTTAATTTTGTTCTTGATATTAGGACAGATTTGGTTGCTAACGGTCAACAGTTGGGCGAGATAATTATAGACGCGGTAAGACTTGAGGACAAAACTATTCTTGAAACCCAAAAAGTAAGCATTACGCTAAACAAAAACTTTGTTCCGACCCCGACACCTATCCCCAGTATCAGTGAAACACCCACAGACACTCCGGTTTCTACCGCAACAGAGATACCTTTGATAACAACGCAAATATCGCCAGTTGTTTCTGTTGCGCCGACCCAAACGCCGTCAAAAACACTAATGCCGACAGTTAGAGTTTCGCCGTCTGCGTCCGTAAAAGCTGAACCGATCAAGTTGGTTTCTCCGTCCGCTTCGCCGGAAACGGGCAAACAAACCGAAATGCCGGAAGAAACAAAAAAAAGCATTTGGCGAATAATAACGGGCTGGTTTTTCAAATTATTTTAAGTAAAGCTTGCGCGTCAGAAACATGAATAAATATTTTTTGTTGTTTGTTTTTTTAGGCGCGCTTGCGCTCAGTTTTTTATTGTATGGCAATTCGCTGAAAGGCGATTTTGTTTATGATGATCATTTTTTTGCCGATCGCGCGGAATTAAGCTCACCGTCTTATTTATTAAAAATTTGGATGGAGCCGTATTTGCCTCAGCACATCGCCTCGGGTCTTTACCGTCCGTTGACGGTTTTTTCTTTTGCTTTAAACTTTATTACCTTTGGCAAATCAGCAGTGAGTTTTCATATAATCAACATTTTACTTAACGGAGCGGTAATTTTTTTAGTCTTTCTTTTGGCATTAAAACTTTTTAAGGATAAAACCTTAGCGGCGTTATCCGCTTTATTTTTTGCCTTTATGCCCATTCATACCGAAGCGGTGAGTTTTATAAAATCAAGAGATGAAATTTTGTCTGCCTTTTTTGGTATTTTATCCTGGCTTGCTTTTCTTTCGGCTACCGGACAAAAACCGGTTAATTTAAAAAAAATTTGGTTAAGCGCGTTTTTATTTTTATTGGCGGTGATGTCTAAGGAACTGATAATTGTTCTTCCGGCTTTATTTTTAGTTGTTTATCTGATTCAGCAGAAACCAGGATGGCTTACCGGTTCGGCTGATTCACGACAGGCTATTTTTAAAACCGGTTTTGTTTTCTTTTGTGTGATCATATTTTATATGCTTCTTCGTTTTAAAGCGCTAGGCGGGTATGCTTTCGGAACAGATGACGCTTTTTTTGTAATAAATCCCGTAGGTTTTGCCGATTTTTGGACCCGTTTTTGGACGGCGTTTAAAATCGCCTTTATTTATATCGGTAAATCGTTTGCGCCAGTCAATTTATCCGCTACTTACCACTATAACCAGCTTACCATGATAAGCAATCCGTTCAGTTCTTGGCAGGCGATCGGCGGCATAATGTTTCTCGTCGGTTTGTTCTTTTTCACGGTAAGCAAAAAATTCAGGAATACGCCTTTAGGTATCGGGGCGCTGGCTTTTCTTGTTCCTTATCTCGTCATTTCAAAATTTATTTTTAAGTCCGGCGATTTGTTAGCCGAAAGGTGGCTTTATTTTCCTTCAGTCGGTTTGGCTTTAATCGGCGGTTATGTTTTTTATTTAATTGTGAAGAACAATAAAACCTTAGGAATTATTTTATTGCTTTTGCTTTTTTCTGCATATTCTTTTTTTATTGTCCGGCGAAATCAAGTTTGGGCATCAGACGAAACCCTTTTTAAAAGTATGGTTCAAACCTCGCCACAAAGCGTTCAGGGATACGCTAATTTAGCCAATTTTTACATGAAAAACGACCGTCTAAATGAAGCCCGCGAAGCGGCGGAAAAAGGATTTAATATTTATCAAGATTATTCGCCCCTGTTGAATGTTATAGGCGCCATTGCGTTTAAAGATAATAATTACGATTTGGCTAAAACCGCCTTTTTGAAGGCCACAGAATTATCTCCTGATATTCCTTTGGCTTACAGCAATCTCGGTCGTCTTTATTACGGCAGTGAAGAATATGACAAGGCCGTTGAAGCGCTTGAAAAAGCGATAGGATTTTATGTGACAAGACCTAAGCCAACGGATGTTTTTCTTTATGCCCTGTCTTTGATAAAAACGAACCGGTATGACGACAGCATTAGAGTCGTACAAACATATTTTCCAAACGATATGAATAATTCCCAGGTAAAGTTCATTTTGGCTGTTAATTATTTTAAAAAGGGCGATCTTGCCGAAGCCAAAAAGTATTTTGACTGGAATTCAGAAAAAACCGAGTCCGAAAAAATAAAAATTTTAAGAGAATTTTAAAATATGTTTAAAAAGAACATAATTCCGATAATTTTTCTGATCATCGTCGGTTTTTCCATTTATGCTCCCAATTTGAATAACCGATTGTTTTGGGATGACGACAATTGGATAGTAAACAACCCCTTCGTGCACAGTTGGTCTTGGAACAATATCAAATTTTTGTTCAGCAATGATTCTCTATCCGGAATAGGCCTTCATTCAAATTATTTCCGGCCGTTTCTTTTTCTGACCTTTACGGCCGATTATTCGGTAAGCGGAACAAAACCTCTGATTTATCATCTCGTGAGTAATATTATTCACATATTTAATGCTGTTCTCATCTTCCTGATTATCGGAAAATTTATCGGAAAAAAGCAAATTGCTTTGACAGCTTCTTTGCTTTTTCTTATTCATCCTCTTCAAACTGAAGCTATCGCGTATGTGTCGGGTCGCGGGGATCCGTTATCGGTGTTTTTTATGCTTTTGGCTTTGTGGATTTTTTCCGCATTCCGGGATAAAAATTTATTTCTTGGATATCTGTTATCGTCCGTTTCTTTGATCTTCGGGATATTAAGCCGTGAAACGGCATTCTTGTTTCCGCTGTATTTTATAATTTTTTCAACTGTCTTTTTGCAAAAAGACAAATTTCTGCCGGCGTTGAAAAAGTCGGTTATTGCGGCCTGGCCTTTTTTGGCGCTTTCATTTGTTTATGGAATTTTACGGCTTACGGTTTGGAATTTTCAAAACACGCTTAATTTTTACCAGCAATCGAATTTTTATACGGAGCATTTGTCTTATCGGATTTACACTTTTTTCCATGCTCTTGTTGTATATATTAAATTGATTTTTGTTCCTCTTGGTCTTCATATGGAAAGAGATATAGTCGTAAATACCGCGATATGGCAATGGCCGGTTTGGCTTGGAATTGCGATTACCGGCTTTATTGTTTATGTCGGATTTTGGTTTTATAAACGGGAACAAATTACTAATTTTCGCATTTGGTTTTTCGCCTGGGGCGTATTTTTTGTAAACTTGGGTCCCACTTCCGGCATCTTTCCGATTAACGCCTTGATTTACGAACACTGGCTCTATTTTTCATTGTTCGGGTTTTTTGTCCTTGCCGCTTTTTATATTGATAAATTAATTGAGCGTTTAGCGGTTCATTCAAAGATTTTAATTGCCGTTTTCGGCTTGCTGTTTGTCGGATATCTTGTTTTTTTAAGCGTCCAATCTGTTCGCCGCAATATTATTTGGGGTAAAACGGAGGAGTTTTATGGAAACATTCTGCAATACGAACCGAAAAATGTAAGAGCGTTAAACAATTTAGCGATGTATTATTCCGAGCGGGGAAAAAACAAAGAAGCCGAGGATCTGTATTGGCGAGCGGTTGACGCTAATAATAATGTTCCGGCGCCTTATTATAATCTCGGCAATATTTTAAGGGATAGAGGCGATATAGCCGGCGCGTTGGAGTTGTATAAAAAAGCCATTGAACATGATTCCAGTTTCGTTTTTGGCTATATGAATATTGCCGCTATTTATGCCGGTCAAGGCAATTTAACAGGGGCGATCGAAATGTTAGAAAAAGTCAAAGAATTAAAGCCATATGATGCCAGTGTTTATTATAATCTTAGTTTGTTATATCTTGCTCAAAAAAATAATGATTTGGCCATAAAAAATCTTGTAGCAGCGGATAAACTGGCGGAACGCGATTCGGAAGTTAAAGCGGCCGTGGATGTTTTAATGAATCAGTTGAACAAAAAGAAATGAATGATAAAAAACTAAATTTTATTTATCGTTTGATCTTCCTTGTTTTGTTGGTCGCGGTTTTTATCCAGCCCTTTTTAAGCGCTCAAAAATTTAGTCCGGCTAACGACGAGATAACCCATCTTCCCAGCGGCTACACATACCTAAGAACGGGAAATTTTTCTTTAAATCCTCAACATCCCCCGTTAATTAAGCTACTGGCCGCTTTTCCTTTGCTTTTTATGAATTTGCAATTCTCGCCGGCTGATGTGGCCTTAGGCGAGTGGAAATTCGGCAAAAAATTTATTTTTGAGAACAACGCCGATAAAATGCTTTTATGGGGTCGGCTTGGGCCGATGTTAATTTCTTTGCTTTTAGCTTTGTTTATTTATAAATGGGCAGGCGAAATTTGGGGCCGCTTTGAAGGATTGTTTGCTTTATTTTTCTATGCTTTTATGCCCAATATTTTAGCTCATTCCCAGTTTGTAACTACCGATCTCGGGGTTGCGGCTTTTTCTTTCATCGCCTGTTATTGGCTTTGGAAGTACTATAAAACCCATGAAACAAAATATCTTGTTTTAACCGGCATTTTTTTAGGGCTTGCCTTGGGTTCAAAATTTTCCGGTTTATTACTTATCCCCATTCTCGTTCTTTTAATCGGATTAAAAGAATTATCTTCCGCCAATTCTTTTACGAAAAATAAAAAGAGAGATTTTTTTAAAAAATCTCTCTTTGTTGCGGCGCTCGGCGGTTTGGTGGTTTGGGCGATATATTTTTTTCCAGCCGATCCGTTTTTTTATTTAAAAGGGTATAAAACGGTGTATGCCGACAAAAACGCCAATTTTATGTTTTATCTCAATGGTAATTATGATCCTGCCGGCTGGTGGCATTATTTTTTAGAAGCCTTTCTGATTAAAACGCCGGTAGCTTTTCTTTTGGCAATATCAGCCGTGATTATTTTTTTGAAGAAAATTAAAATTGAAAGAACCGCTTTGCTATTCTTAACCGTACCGGCGGCGTTATTTTTTGTGATTACAAGCTGGAAAGGTTATAACATTGGTGTTAGATACATTTTATCAGTTTACCCGTTTCTTATTGTTTTAGCGGCAGGTTTTCCGTCGGTATTGAAAAATTTAGGTTTGCGACGGAAAACGGTTTGGTTAATAGTAATTGTGATTCTTGGCTGGCAGTTAACATCTACCATAAGAATTTTTCCCCACTATTTGGCTTATTTTAATGAATTTGTAGGCGGACCGACTAACGGCTATAAATATTTAGATGATTCCAATCTTGATTGGGGGCAAAATTTGAAAATGCTGGCCGAATACCAAAAGTCTCATGCCGGGACTAAGGTAATTTATCATTGGCCATTCAGTGATCCGGATTATTACGGAATTACCGATAACCAAGCGCTTTTAAAAACAAAATGGTGGCGTGAGCCGTCGGGTTATTATGCCGCCGATATTAATTTTTTAATTAGAGCTAAGCTTATTAGTTTTTTAAAAAACGAACCATCTCTTGATTGGCTGTCTCTCTATCGGCCGATTGGCCGAATTGGCTATTCGTATTTGATTTACGAATTTAAATGAAATTGAGCTTAAAACGATTGATCAATGTCCGGTTTTCGTCCGTATTTTTTAACAAAATTATTGTTGAATTGTCCCGATAAATCAGTGTCCATTTTGGATTTTGAAATATGTTGAACAAAAAACTTTTTGCCCAGGGAGTGATGTCTTTGTAGTCAAAAAACACATAATTAATCTTGTATTGTTCCGAATATTTTTGCCACAAAGCGGGGTTTTCTTGCATCGGCTTATATATTTTTTCAAAAAAATCAACGGAATAGGCTTCGGGTCGGCCGTCCACGAAAACTTTTTGTTTAGGAAATAATTTCCACACAAGAAGACTGCCCACATCAAAATTATTAAAAACCGGTCCACGGATGTTGTTTTGTTTTACGAATTCTACGGCTTTTGACGCGCCATCGGGTATATTAAAACCGAAGCGTTTGGCATCTTCAAGCCAAGTATAAATATTATTATTTGGCGTATTATAGATTGCGATAGAAATAAGAGCGCAAATAGCAAAAATCGCGCCGGCGCGCAGTTTTTTATTTTTTATTTTAACAGAGGAAAGATTTAATGCCGCAATTGAAATTCCCGTCAAAGCATAAATTCCGAAATTACGGATCATTTTAACGGCCATTATTGAAAATACGATTGATGCCATCAATTCAAAATTTATTTTGTTTTTCAAATCTATGGCTTTGTTTTTAAAATATAAAATCCAACTTAGCAGAAGGACAATTAACGATGCCTCAAAAATATTTATATACTTAATTTGTGTTCCATAATCTCTTAAAAAAATTATTGATTGATTTTCCAACACGCCGTAGCCGTAATCCCCCAATATTCGTAAAGGTTCCAAGGCGCCGGACATAAAATTTGGATTAACAAGAGTGACGGCTGTGGTAGCAATAAATAATAAGGCTGTTCTCTTAATGGTTTGTTGCGAGTTTATCAATCTTTCAACGGTGAACAGAAAAAGCAACCCGGGACCGAGAGCGAAGTAAATATGCATATTTGTCCAAAATATTTGGATGAAAGGAAGCAAGTATAACCATTTTTCTTCTTGCCGGTATTTGGCTCGGAAAATTGCGAATAAA
>MGLG01000002.1:9823-16935 GCA_001795975.1 Candidatus Yanofskybacteria bacterium RIFOXYD1_FULL_42_10 | reverse complement strand
ACAAGATAGAAATAAATAACTGAAAATTTCTGGCCGAACATCACTTCTGTAAATTAAAACCGGCATGAAGACCAAAGAAGATATCACGAAAAGCATAATACCGGTTTTTTTCCTGATTGCGAGAAAGATAATAAAAAAAGACAACAGAATAACGGATGTTTTTAAAAGGATTAAACCCTTCAATCCCGCGGCCAAATAAAGCAAATAAAAAACAACCTCGCTAAACCAATGATGATTAATAAAAGGCTGATTTGGCTCGGTGAAAGAAAAGAGATTTGTTTTATAAACCTGTTTTGTTTCCCAAATTATTTGTCCGGATTTGAGGTGTCGGCCGATGTCTTGGTTTATTGAGTTTAAACTGTGGATTGAGAGCAATCCTATCAGGATAAATACTAAAATAATCCCGATAATTTGAAATTTTCGCATAGTATTTTATGGAGAGTTTTACTTTTTGGTAAAAAGATTGAATCTGATGATATGCCAAATTGCCGCTAATCCGTCTTTCCAGTTTATTTTTTTGCCGTCTTTATAGGTGCGGCCTTTGTAGGAAATCCCAACCTCATAAACCTTCAGTTGGTGTTTGGCGATTTGGGCGGTCAATTCAACTTCTATCCCGAACCGGTTTGATCTAAGGCATGGCAGAATTTGGTCCATGGCCCGTCGTGTAAAAACTTTGTAACAGGTTTCCGTGTCGGAAATATTCAGGCCGGTAAACATATTTGATAAAAACGAAATAGTTTTGTTGGCTAGATAATGAGAGAAATAAAGAGTTCTTCTGGGGAAAGCAGTGATAAACCGTGAACCGTATACTACATCTGCATCGCCGCTTAAGATTGGTTGCAGTAAAAGAGAATATTCGTTAGGATCATATTCCAAATCGGCATCCTGAATTATTATTAGATCGCCGGTTGCTTCGGCAAATCCCCGGCGCAAAGCCGCTCCTTTTCCGCAGTTTTTTTCTAAAAAAATAACTTTATGCCGGCCGGCATATTCTTTTAAAATATCCCGGCTTTTATCGGTGGAACCGTCATCAACGAGAATTATTTCCTTTTCATGATTAAGGGGCGATTTTTCCACCAAATCTAAAATTTTTCGCAGTGTTTTTTCTTCATTGAAGACTGGAATTATAATGCTTAATTTATTCATTGTTGCGATAGTTTGCATTTGTTGTTTCGTAAATTTCCCTGAATTTTTTAATTATATTATTCCAATCATATTTTTCGCGCACAAGTTCTAATCCATTTTTTATGAGTTTTTCTCTAAGCTCGCCATTGTTTAACAGCAGCATTATTTTTTCCGCCAGATTTTTTGGATTGTCGACTTCGCAAAAAAGGCCGGTTTCGCCGTCTTTTAAAAAGTCGGGAATTCCACCCACCGGCGTGCCTATTATCGGCAGGCCCGCCGCCATGGCCTCAATAAACGCGTTTCCGAGGCCTTCCGAACGGGACGAACGAACAAACAAATCGGCCGTCTTTAAGTAGCGGGGGATTTCGGAGTAATTTTTTTCTCCCATAAATAAAACATTATTTGATATATCCAATTCAAGCGCTAAGTTTTTTAACCCCGACTCTAACGGTCCGGAACCGACAACAACAAGTTTTATATCGGATGTCAGTGTTTTGACTATTTTAATGGCTCTAAACAGCGTTGCAAGACCGTTTTTTTGAACTAACCTTGAAACGGTCAGGATTAACTTGGCAGTATTATTGATATCCAAACTTGTTTTTTCAATGGGTAGAGCCGAAGAAAATTTTTCGTAATCCACTCCGTTGGGCACTACGATTATTTCCGCTTTTTTATTGATTTTTTCAGCAAAGTTTTTAAGATAAATGCTTATGGCAGTGATAATATCGGCTTTTTTGATGATAATTTTTCTGAAAAATCTAATTACTGGATTTTGTTCTGTCATGGCCTTACCTTCTTGAAGCGTCAAAATAAATTTTATAGATGAAAAATATTTTAGGAATGTGGCTGCACCGGCGCCATAGGATGCCTGATAGGCATGGATGGCGGCGTAATCGTTTGTTCTTGTCAAGAGGAACCCCTTAAAAAATCCGGCTAACGGAAAAATATATTTGTCCAATTTCATTCCAAAACCGATCCTATGGATGCAAATATTCGCAAGGTTCTCCGTTTTTGCAAAACTTTTTTTATATCGCGGGGTTATGATGTCAAAAGCATGATCATTAAGCCGTCGGCATATTTCTTCAAGAGCAATTTCCGAACCGCCGGTCATGGGTCTGAAAGCTGTGGTAAATATTAAAATTTTCTTTGATTTTTCCATTGCTTCTGCTATAATTTTGCCATAAATGACCAATGAAAGCAACCAAATTTTAAATAACGAATTATCCCGTAAAAAGAGGGTTTTGTTCGTTGTGACCCAATCGGAAATGGGGGGGGGCCAGAGGTTTTTTTATAATTTTATTTCCCGGCTGGATAATGAGAAATATGAAATTCTTATAGCGGCCGGAGGAGGCGGGGATGGTGCGTTGTTGGTAAATTTGAAAAATAACAATTTTACTGTTCATGAATTAAAATTTTTAAAACGCAAAATAGCATTCGTGAATGATTTAAAAGCAGTTTTTGAATTGCGCCGCCTTATCAAAGAATTTAAACCCGACACTCTTTTTCTGAATAGCTCCAAGGCGGGTTTTTTGGGTTCGTTGACGGCGCGGTTATGCCGTAAATGCAAAGATTTTCAGGTTATCTACAGGATTGGCGGCTGGTCTTTTAACGATCCCCGGTCGAAATGGGAAAAAAGGTTATGGATTCTTTTGGAAAAAGTAAGCGCCCGATGGAAAGATATTATTATTCTCAACAATAAGCACGATTTTGATCAAGCCAAACAATTAAAAATAAAACCAAGAAAAGACATTGTTTTGATCTATAACGGCTTGGATGTTTACAAAATGGATTTTTTTTCCAAAGAAGAAGCGCGGCTTAAATTGTTTGAGAAAATAGTTCGGCAGTCAGGCAAAATTTTTCAGACAGGCAAAATTATCGGAACCATTGCTAATTTTTATCCGCCTAAGGGACTTGAATATCTTATTGAAGCGGCCGAACATTTTAAAAACGATGACAACACAGTTTTTGTTATTATCGGTGATGGGGGGGGAAGAGCCAAATTGGAAAATATAATTCAAACAAAAAATCTTGGAAAAAAAATATTTCTTGTCGGTCAAATTCCGGATGCGCACAAATTTCTTCCGGCCTTTGACATTTTTGTCCTGCCTTCGGTGAAGGAGGGTTTCCCCTGGAGTTTAATTGAAGCAATGACGGCAAAATTGCCGGTTATCGCCACGAGTGTCGGGGCTGTGCCGGAAGTGATTGAAAACGGGAAAAACGGAATGATCGTGGCGCCGGCCGATTCGGCTCAGATAGTGGCGAAAATACGAGAGATTTTGAGCAATGACAGGTTAATGCAAGAAATGGGCATTCAAGCTCACCAAACGGTATTGTTAAAATTTAATGCCGATAAAATGATCAGCCAAACGGAAGCATTGTTATGAATCCCGAACGAGACAGCAAGAGCGTGTTTTTCACATATGTATTAAGAAATAAGAATAGTCGTTTATATAAAAGAAATCTACCCATACAAAATACAGAGGTCCATACGAGCTCATTTATTATGAAGCGTGTCGAAATGAAAATGACGCTCGCCAAAGAGAAAAATATCTTAAATCAGGCACTGGCAAACGCCATCTCAAGAGCAGATTAAGGCGTTTCCTGTCTCGTACGGGATGAAAAATATTTTAATTACAACAGGTGTTTTTGAGCCGGATATTGGTGGTCCGGCTTCTTACGCCAAAATGTTGGCCAAGAAATTATCCGGTTATAACTATTATTCAATAGCGGTTTTGACATATTCTTCTGTCAGGAAATTTTCAGGCGATAAAATATCCGGTTTTAAAATTATAAGAATTTGGAAAAAAATCCCCAAAGTATTAAGGCACTTACTTTATTTTTTTAAAATTTTTTTTAACGCTTCAAAATACGATATAATTTTTTCTCTTAATGCCGTAAGTGTCGGAGTGCCGGCATTGATTGCCGCAAAACTAAGAAATAAAAAATTTTTTGTTAAAATTGTCGGAGATTATGCTTGGGAAGTTGCCGCTAATAAAAACAAAACCAGTTTGCTATTGGACGATTTTCAAAAAACCAAACGACGCGGATGGCCGGGTTTGCTGCACAAATTGCAAGTGATTGTATGCCGGAGGGCAGACGGCATAATCGTGCCGTCAGAATATTTGGCCGATGTTGTAAGGGGTTGGGGGATAGATGCCGGTAAAATAAAAACAATTTACAATAGCACCGATTTTAAACTGGCCGGGTTAAGCCGAGAAGAAGCGAGAAGCAAAATCAGCATTCATGGAAATATTTTACTTTCCATCGGCCGCTTGGTGCCATGGAAGGGTTTCAGAATGTTAATTAAAATAATGCCCCAATTACTAATCATCAACCAGTTTTTTCGGTTGGTCATTGTCGGCGACGGTCCGGATAAAAAAATTCTTGGAACAATGGTAAAGAATCTTGGTTTAGAAAAAAAAGTTCTTTTAGTCGGAAAGAAAACACAAGAAGAATTAAAAGTTTATTTGGCGGCCGCTGATCTTTTTGTGCTCAATACCGGCTATGAGGGATTTTCCCACCAGATTTTAGAAGCAATGGTTGCCGGAGTTCCAGTGATAACGACGGTTGTCGGCGGGAACCGCGAGATAATAAAACAGGGTGAGAACGGATTTATGGTTAAATACAATGACGAATTTAATTTGATTGAAGCGATTAAAAGTTTGTGGCAAGCACCGGAATTTAGAGAGCAATTTTCCGTAGAGGGCAAAAGAACGGCTTATTTATTCAATGTTGATAATATGATTAAAGAAACCGTACAGTTTTTAGAAGGTTAAATTTAATGGCAAAACTTTTAATGATTTCGGGAGACAGGTCTTTGGCTGAAGGAAAGCGCGGCGCATTTTATAATACTCTTGAAGAATTTCGCAAATATTGGGACAGAATTGATGTAATATGCCCCAAAGTCCAACCTTCGTCCCGAGCTCAGGCCGAGGGAAGTCCAAAGTCCAACCTTCGTCCCGAGCTCAGGCCGAGGGAAGTCCAAAGTCGCCAGCCATTCAGTAATGTTTTTATCCATCCGTCGTCGTGGCCGCTTATTTTTCAGCATTTTTGGATTTGGAAAAAAGGCGGACAGTTATTTAAAGAAAATAAATTTGATTTGATAACGGTTCATGATTACCCGCCGTTTTATAATGGCATCGGCGCAAGATTGCTTTGGAGCAAAATCAAAGTTCCTTATATTTTAGAAATTTTTCACATTCCCGGCTATCCCAAAGCGTCCGGTATCAAGGAGTATTTTTATAAGATTTTAGCGCTGTTATTTCTTCGTTATGACGCCAAAAAAGCTAAAAATATTCGTATTATTAATCAATCCCAAGCGAGGCCATTTTTATTAAAAGCAGATATTCCGGCTTCAAAAATAATTTATGCCCCGGCTTTTTATATAGATCTTACGGTTTTTTACCCCAAGGAAGTTAAAAAGGAATATGATTTGATTTTTATCGGCCGATTGGTTAAAAACAAGGGTGTCGATTTATTGATAAAAGCAGTCATAAACACAAAACATCAAACACCAAATATCAAATGTCTGATTATGGGAGCTGGGTCGCTTAAAGAAAAATTAAAAATAAAGATTAAAAATTTAAAATTACAAGACAATGTTTTGTTGTATGGGTGGGCCAAGGATTCAAATGAAGTTGCCGAATTAATTAATAAATCTCGTATTTTGGTGATGCCATCGTATAATGAAGGCGGACCGAGGGTTGTGCTTGAGGCAATAGCTTGTGGGGTTCCGGTAATTGCCACATCGGTGGGCATAGTGCCGGATGTGATAAAAGACGGAGAATCCGGCGATATTATTGATTGGAAAGCGGAGGATATATCCCAAAAAATTATCAGATTATTAAACGACAAAGAAAGATATGAACGATATTCTAGAAATGGTTTTGAAATTGTTAAACGATTTGAGAAAACAGAGACCGTCAGAAATTATGCCGATAAATTAAAAGAAATAATTAAGCCATAAAACATGAAATACGATTACGAACAATTTTTTGAAAGTAAATTACGGTTTATTGCCGATAATTCCCTTTCAATTTTAGATGTAGGGGGGCAAACCGTTTCAGAAAATATTAGGCACACACAAGAATATTCTTGAGGGAAAAAAGTACATTACTTTAGACATAGATCCCAAAACTCATCCGGATGTAATCGGCGATGCTCACAAAATACCTTTTCCTGATAATTTTTTTGATGCGGTTTTGCATGTTTATGTTTTGGAGCACTTGCACAACCCGACGGTTGCGATGAGCGAGATTTATCGGGTGCTAAAACCAGGCGGATATATGCTGGGTGTTGTTCCGTTTATTCATCCTTATCACGCTCGCCAGGACGGTTATCGCGACTATTGGCGGTTTTCTCAAGATGGGCTTAAGGTTTTATGCAATCGGTTCCAAGAAATGGAGTTGTTCAAAATTGGCCGTTATTTTCGCGCATTAATGAGTTTTCTTCCATTTTTGTGGCGTTTTAAGAAAATTTTAGAAAGAACGGCTTATATTTTGGATAGAATTTTTATTAAAGATTCTCGTAATACTACGGCGGGATATATTATTTTTGCGAAAAAATGAATTAATTTCTTTTGCTAAAATAATTCTAAATATTTAATTTAGTGGTAAAAATTCAGTTAACTTATCAGGTAAAGTTATCAACATGGTAAAGCGTAGTTTATTTGTTAAAATAATAATTAGTAATAACTTGAGTCATTAGTTATAAACCGTAGCCGAAGGCTACAGCATGTTCTAATTACTCAAACTAATTAAGTGGAAACCACCAAATCTCTTTTGGGGAGAAAATATGTTTGGTCATTTTTAGTCTTGCCAATGCTGCTTTTTGCGGCGTTTTTTATTTTTTCAAATAATGCTTTTGCCGCTGATGATGGCGAGTATGTGTGGTTCAGGATAGATAGCGAACTCAACACGCTAATAGCCAACAAGGGTACTTTGACCATTAGGTGGTATTGCACCGGCGCCTCTACTTTTGGACAAGTC
>MGLG01000002.1:0-9815 GCA_001795975.1 Candidatus Yanofskybacteria bacterium RIFOXYD1_FULL_42_10 | reverse complement strand
AACAGCGTCAGAAAGCACAAATTCGGCAGACGGGATAATCAAGATTGCCTCTGCTTCAAAAGAAATGACCGATGCCAGCTGTACTATTGGGGGTTCCGAGACATTGAGAGCGTCAGCGTCTATTGATGGTTGGGTAGTTGAGACATGGACTGCATCATCATTTCCCGGCGCTTCTACTACTGCTCCTTTTGCTACCGGAGCAAGTTTGGATTACACAATTGTAGTTAACGGTGTAGATGATGAGTTGGGAAATAGTTTAACTTTTGATGGGACAAGCGCGTCAGCTTCTTATGATGGGACGGTTGCCTCTTCGTCTTATAGCGGCGGCAAAATGTATATAGCGGGTTCTGCTACCGGTGGCTATGTCTATGCCTATCAAAATGGTTATGTTCGTTCTGCTACTACGACGACATTAACGGTGAGCGGAACTGCATCTGAATCTGTTGATTTTGGTACTGATGATACTAGTACTCATAATGAAAGCGGCTTACCTTTTGCTCACAAGATTTTAGTTACATTAAACGGAGGCGCGGTTGTTACGGAAGGAGTAGTAACGGCCGGCGATAGCTATGGTGTTACCTGCACATATAATACTGGTGGCTATTGGTATTGTGCCGTGCCTCTTGCGGAAACAGGTGTTAGCGCGCAACATGTACACGATAACTGGAATACTGGCACCGCGACATACACTGATAGAACTACTAAGGCAGCGAGCCAGACCACAGCTACTATTTATACAACTAGAAAAGCGCCGGCGGGTGGTGGCGGAACAAGCGGCGGCGATACGACACCAACACCAACACCGGAGGTTTCTGCAACTCCAACACCCTCTGTGAGTGCCACGCCGACACCGAGTGTTTCACCTTCCGTTTCTCCTGTGGTTACAACGGCGAAACTTTACAGAAAAGTGAGCGACCCGAAAGTATATGTTCAGGGCGCGGATGGAACTTTAACTTGGGTGAAAACATTAGAAGCATTTAACGCTGCCGGATATAAATGGTCTGATGTCCAGGCAATTTCTGGAGATGAATTTGCCAAACTCAAAGTAGAATCAGTATCGGCTGCCAAACTTTACAGAAAAACTGGAGACCAGAAGGTGTATGCCCAAGGAGCCAATGGGGCATTAGCGTGGGTAAAAACATTAGAAGCATTTAATTCCGCGGGTTATAATTGGGCAGATGTTCAAGTAATTTCCGGATCCGACTTTAATAAAATGACAATAGGCGGCAAGATAAAAGTAGTAAGCAATATCGGTTATCTTAATGTTCGCGCTTCGGCTGCTTTGAGCGGGAAATTAGTTACCAAAGTTTTGTCGGGTCAAGAATTTGAATTTTCGGCAGTAAGCAACGGCTGGTATAAGATTTGGAAAGATGGCAAAGAATTAGGATGGGTATCCGGCAAATATGTTTTGGAGATCTAAGTTCTATAATGTCTTCAACTTAAAAAGCCCCCTATTGGGGCTTTTTAAGTTGTGAAAAGTAATATTTTATTGTATGATTTTTTTGTGAAAAACCTTCTTATTATTACCCAAAAAGTGGACAAAGATGAGCAATTGCTCGGTTTTTTTATTAAGTGGATTACCGGATTTACCGGACAATTTAATAAAATTACTGTGGGTTGTCTTGAAAAAGGAAATTTTGATTTACCCTTCAATGTTAAAGTAATAAGTTTTGGTAAGGATAGGCGACTTTCCAAAATTTCTCAACTAATAAATTTTTATAAATTAATCATTGGTCGTAACGGCGATTATGATGCAGTTTTTGTCCATATGAATCCCATTTGGGTTGTGTTTGGAGGATGGTGGTGGCGCCTTTCCGGTAAGAAAATATCTCTTTGGTATGCTCATGGAAAAGTTAGCTTTATGCTTAAAATAGCCGAGAGGTTTACTAACATTATATTTACTTCTACAAAAGAAGGTTGCCGGATTAACAGCGCTAAAATAAAAGTTGTTGGTCAGGGGATTGATACGGATTTATTTAAGCCAGAAGAAAAGACAAAAAATAATAAATTTACGATTGTTTCGGTAGGCCGGATTGCCCCGTCAAAAGATTATGAAACTTTGATTAAGGCAGTCAGTTTATTACCCGAAAATAGCGTCAAAATAGAAATTATCGGCGGTATCGGAATTTCGGAGGATGAGAAATATTTTGCATTACTTAAAAATTTAGTGATTGAAAAAAAATTATCGGATGTCGTTAAATTCAAAGGAGTGATTCCCAACCGCGAAATTTTGCCGATTCTCCAATCGGCTGATCTGTTTGTTAATATGGGACAAACGGGAAGCTTGGACAAAGCAATTTTAGAGGCATTGGCTTGCGGAGTTATAGTTTTAACTTGCAATGAAGCATTAGCTGATGTTTTGAAAGATTACGCGGCGCTTCTTATGTATCCCAAAAAAGATTATTCATGGTTAGCCGAAAAAATTAAAATTATTATGACGATGTCCGAGGAAGAAAAAAGTAAAATTTCCCATGCTTTGAGGCAGATAGTAGTTGAAAACCATAATATCCATAATTTAATCAAAAAAATTACTGTTTCATTGATTTCTGATGATAAATAAGCACAAAATTATTGTTACCGGTCATCCTTACGCCTATCCCTATTATTTTAAAGTTTTTGAATATGTAAACAACTTAAATGATTTTGTTTTTGTTTTGCCTAAAATATGGAAGGCCAAAATTACAATAAATCTGAAAGAGAAAAGCGGCTTTAAGATTTATGGCGCTTATGCTTTATCTTATGGCAGAAAATCGTTTCTTGGCGGGCCATTTAAGGGTTGGATGCCCGGATTGGCCTTTCTGTTGCCATATTTGTGTTTTAAACAGCGAGCAAGGGTATTATATTCATGTTCAGAGCCAAATTTGCTTACTACTTTGTTTAATAATTGTTTGGCTAAATTTTGGGGGATGAAGGTGATATTGTTTACCTGGCAGAATATTGAATCAAAGAAGCGATTGCGTGGATTAAAGTTGATGATTTCTAATACGCTTGTTCGTTTCAATCTATGGCTTGCCGATGGTGTAATCTGCGGAAATAGTAAAGCAAAGGAAATTATACGGCAGTTTAATGCCAAGATTCCGCTTATTATTTGTCCTTTGAGCGGCGTTGATACAGAAAGATTTAAAATTGAAAAAAGGGATGAGTGGAAAAATAAAAACGGCCTCGGAGATAAAAAGTTAATTTTGTTTTACGGGGCGTTAGATAAAAGAAAAGGCGTTGAGTTTTTATTAAGAGCGTTTGCTCTAATGAAAGTGCCTAATTCTTTTTTAATCATTATTGGAACAGGACAAAAGAAAGACAAGTTGAAGGCGCTTGCCGAAGAATTGAAAATTTCTCAAAGCATAAAATTTTTTGAGTGGATGCCCAATGAAGAATTACCTCAAATTTTAAATTCTTCAGAAGTTTTTGTTTATCCAAGTATTTCGTCAAGTGGCTGGGAAGAGCAATTTGGATATGCTATGGCTGAAGCCGGCGCTTGCGAGATACCCGTAATTGCCACCGCGACCGGTTCTATCGGAGAAGTGATAAAAGACGGGGTTACGGGCTTTCTCGTGCCGCCCAACAATGTTTCGGCGTTGAGAGCCGTGATTACGAAACTGTTGGACGATCCGATTTTAAGCAAACAAATGGGAATAGCGGGTCGCCAATATATAGCATCAAATTTTAGCAACAAGGTGATTGCGGATAAAATAGCGGAATTTTTAAAAAGTTTTTCGTAATGTTTTATGGTTTCTGTAGCTGAACAAATATATCACAGGCATCATCAAGAGCGCCGTCGGGAAAGTTTTGCCATTTTTGAAACCGAGCGAGGGAAACTGTTTAAGGCGCTAATCGGAACCGGTAAGAAAATTCTTGACTTGGGTTGCCGCGACGGGATAATTACAAAGTATTTTGCCGAAGGCAACGATGTCATTGGGGCCGATATAGACGCCGGAGCTTTAGAAAAAGCCAAATCGGCGCTTAACATAAAGACGGTTCATTTTGATTTGAATCAAACAATCTGGCCGCTGGAAAATAATTATTTTGATGTGGTCGTGGCGGCTGAGATAATAGAACATTTATTTTTCCCGAATGTCGTTTTGGGACGGATCTCAAAATTTATCAAGCCCGGGGGAATGATAATTGGCTCTGTTCCCAACGCCTTTTCTATTAAATGCAGACTAAAATACGCCTTAGCCGATAAGCGCGGCACGCCCTTGCAAGATCCAATGCACATAAACCAATTTTCCTGGCGGGAATTTAAAAATCTGTTAAAAAATAATTTTTCTCAAGTTAACCTTTTCCCGCTTGGTAAAAAATATTACGGTTTAGCTGGTGTATTCCCCGGGTTATTGGTTCACTCGATAGCTTTCTCTGCCCGAAAAGATAAAAATTAAAGCAAAGAAATTATTTTAACGGCTATTAATTATTCTAAAGTTAAACACAACCCCTAACGATGTTCGACATCGTTAGGGGTTGCTAAATGAATTTGAATTCTCTTGACATTTGTTGATACTTTTTGATACCATTAAGGATAGTTATGACTGAAATTAATCCCAACGAAATCTACACCACGGGTGAGACCAAGCTTTTGCTTAAAATCAGCGAGAGCACCATAAAGCGCCTTTTAAAACGGGGCACTTTAAGGGCCAATAAAGTGGGCGGTCAATACCGGATTTTAGGAAAAGAGATTTTAAGACTGATTTCTCCCGAATTAGCAAAACAATCTGTTGCGGTTTATCAAATTAAAAGATAAACAGACAGGCAAAATCCGGCCAAGAAACCGGTAATTTAATTTATGAATTCCCCTATCTTAAAAACATTCTCTTCAATTGTCTTGTTCAGACGGGCTTTTTATAAATACAAAAGAGGAATTGCGGCTTTAATCGGACTCGGATTTTTAAGCGGTATTCTCGGAGGCGTGGGCATCGGCGCGATAATACCGCTCTTTTCGTTTGTCAGCGGCCAAATTGCGGTTAATGACCCGGTTTCAAAAATTTTAAAATGGGCGTTCGGGGTAATTGGCGTTGAATTTTCTCTTTCGCTGGTGGTTACGATATTAGTTCTGCTTTTTGTTTTTAAGGCCGTATTTCTGTATTTCGCTAATTTAATAAGCGCCAAGGTAGCGCTGGATTATGAAAGAAGAACTCGAGAAGAACTCTTTAAGCATACCATGGTGGCCAATTGGCATTATTTAAAAGACCACAAAATTGGTTATTTGTCCCAGATGGTGGTTGACGATATAAATGTTTCAGCAAGCCTATTAAGCAACATCAGCATGGTCATTCTTTCGGCAACGAGCGTCATCGCTTACATTGCGGTGGCAGTCGGTATTTCTTTGTCCGTGACGATTGCCGCAATAATTATCGGCCTGGGCATGTTTTTTATTTTTAAGCCCTTCTTTTTTAAAATCAGAAAATTATCAAAACAAGCTGTCCGTATTTCTAAAGAAGCGGCACATTACATAAATCAGCATTTGCTGGGGGCGAAAACCGTCAAATCAATGGCCGTGGAAGACAAGGTTTTAGAAGGCGGAATGGCTTATTTTAAGGAATTGGCGAGAGCCAAATTCAATCTGGCCCGATACAACAATTTTATGGGTAATTTTCTGGAACCGTTGACGCTGGCTGTTATAATTCCGATATTTCTTTTCTCGTACAAGAGTTCGTCGTTTAATATCGCTTCATTTGCGGCCATTCTTTATCTGGTTCAAAAAATATTCTCATTCGTGCAGACAATACAGATAAGAATAAGCCTTATAAATCAGGGTATCCCGAATTTAACAGCTGTCCTTAATTATCAAACCGAAGCAAAAAGGCACAAAGAACAGGTTGGGGGAGGCGATGATTTTAAATTTGATTTTTCTTTAAAATTTGAAGGAGTGGTTTTTAATTATGACGAAGCGGAAGAAAAAATTTTAGACGGCCTGAATTTAACCGTCAACAAGGGAGAAATGCTTGGGCTTATCGGCCATTCCGGCTCCGGCAAGACGACCATCGCGGATTTGCTCATGAGACTGTTTGAACCGAAAAGCGGCAAAATAACCGTTGACGGAAAGGAGCTTTCCGCCACGAATGTCGCAAGGTGGAGAAAAAATGTCGGTTATGTTTCGCAGGAGATGCTGCTTTTAAATGATACGATTGCTAACAATATTCGGTTTTATGGCGACGGTATTTCCGATGAGAACATCATTGAGGCGGCCAAATTGGCGAATATTTACGACTTTATAACGCAACGACCCGAAAATTTCAACGCTATGGTCGGAGAAAGGGGATTGAAACTGTCGGCCGGCCAACGCCAAAGAATCGTTCTCGCCAGAGTTTTAGCCAGAAAACCAAAGATTTTAATTTTAGACGAGGCGACAAGCGCCTTGGATAATGAATCCGAGGTGGCTATCCAAAATGCTCTTGAAAAATTGCGTGGTAAGATCACGGTCATCATTATCGCTCACCGTCTTTCCACTTTGAGCAATGCCGACCGGCTTGTTGTTCTCGAAAATGGCAAGATTGCAGAAGAGGGCTCGCCTAAGTCGCTGTTGGAGAATACAAATTCCCGTTTTTATCAAATTTATCAAGCCGGAACCGGCAAGCAATAATTTCGGCAGTCGGCCTAGCCCGTTTTTTTATTTAGGAGTTTGTATTTCATCTCCGCGATTTGCCAATCTGTTTCGTTGTCTATGTCTTGAGCTTCTGTTTCCGGTATTTCAATCGGCACTAAAAATTTGGGGAATAATTTTTTTTGTTTTAAAATCGCTTCGCTTGCTAAGAAGTAGAATTGACCGCAATCGTGATATGCGGGTTCTAAGTCTTGAGAACGACAGTTGTAATATTTGGGCCAAAACATTTTTGCCCCCCTGCCGTTAATTTTTAAGGCCCGTTGAATGGGATAACTGAATCTTACCATTGGCATTACCGCGTCGGCCTTGTTTTTTAAAATCAATTGTTTGGCATTTCTTAATTTTTCTCCGGTAACAAAAGGGGCGGTGGGGAAAATACAGCAAACATATTCAAATTTTTTACCGCGTTTTTTATATTCCATCAGCACTTCTGCCAGGACGGGAATAATCATGGCGCGGTTGTCGGAATTTTTTTTTGATCTGAAAAAGGGGACACGCGCCCCGCAGGATTCAGCCATTCGGGCTATTTCCGGGTCATCCGTTGAAACCATAATCTCATTGAAGCAGCCGGCCTCTTTTGCCGCGCTTATGGAATATTTTATAATCGGACGGCCGACAAAGTTTTTTATATTTTTCCGAGGGATTCTCTTGCTACCGCCTCTGGCCGGAATTATAGCTAATATTTTCATCAATAATATAATTATTTTTTATGTTCAGATTTCAATAAGGAGAAAATATACGAATTCCAGTATTTTCCTTCTTCAAAACAGTTGTCTCTCAATTCGCCGTCTTTTTTAAAATGCAGTTTTTTGGTGAAAAAACCGATTTTCTTTTCATCAAATTCGTAAAGTTCCGTCCATATTTTATGCAAATTCAGGGAGTTAAAACCGTAATTAAGTAGTAGTTTTGACGCTTCTAAAGCATATCCCCGGTCATCTATATATTCTTGATTGTGGCCGATATACAGAGACAAATCGGCAGACCCGGAAATCCAATTCACATGAACAAGCCCGCAAACCCCAAGTGGCAATTTATCCTTAAGCCGTTCGACGAGGAACATAAAATCATTGCTACTGGCGACAACGATGTTTTCAAACCACTTTTCCTGTTGGGTGAGGTTAAGCTCACGAAATTCTCTGAAATTTTTTCTGAATTGCGGAAGGTTTCGCCAATCTCTAAGCATGGCCAGATCGGTTTTTTCCACAGCTCTTAATCTGACTAATTTTGATTTAATCATAAATTAACGCAAGTCGCTTAATAAAATTAATTCTCCTCTTTTAATGTCCTTATTTATTTTTTTGCCGATTAATTCCGGCACTCTATAGGGCGGCAAGCCGTTTTCGGGGATTGGCCTTAGAAAATCAAGATTGCCCGCGGTTATGATTGAATTTGCTTTTAGGTCAAATTTTGCCCTGATTGCCCTTCTTTGCACTACTACTGAATCTTTTTCGTTTTCCTCTACGATTTTGACTCCGTTTCCCAGGGCTAAATATAATTCATTGGCTCGGTCAACCATTTCTCTCCAAGTTTTGGGGTTCATGGCAAATTTGTGATCCGGCCCGTCTCTGCCGTTGTCGTCGGTAAAATGTTTTTCGAACACGACGGCGCCCATTGCGATTGCGCCCAGAACGGTGGAATGGCCGTGAGTGTGGTCGGACAGCCCAAGTATGATATCGGGATATTTTTGCCTGAAAGTTTTTAGAACATTCAGATTAATGTATTTAAAATTTTCTGAATTGGCGGTGTAATTTGTGTTGCATTGCATAAGAACGATTTTGTCGTGATGTTTTTTAATTGTCTTAACGGCTCGTTCCACATCTTCCATGGACGAAGCGCCAGTGGCAATCATTATCGGTTTTTTTTTCTTGGTCATATGTTCGATAATGGCAGGCCAGGTAATGTCGCCCGAACCTATTTTATAAACGCTTACAAAGGGGTCAACCATGTTTACGGTCTCAAAATCATAAGGACTGGTAAAATATTCCAAACCGACTTCGTCGCATTTATTTTTTAATTTTTTGGTCCAATCTAACGGGATACTCGCGTCTTTATATGTTTCATAAACCGATTTTTTCCAAGAGGCTTGGTGAGATATTTTACGGCTTAAACTCTCAAACCCATGCTTGCTGACAATTTTATCGGCTTGAAAATTCTGAAATTTTGCGGCATGAGCCCCGGATGCCTTGGCCAATTCAATTAATTTAAAAGCTCGATTCAGGTCGCCATCGTGATTTGCCGCGATATCGGCCACAAAACACAACGGACCGCTTGGAGTGATTTTGATTTTTCCTATCCTGATTTGTCTCATTGTCTTATGATTCCAAATTCTTTTAAATAATCTTTTTCAAGCGCCGCAAGCCCGTCAGAAATTTTCAATATTTTCCCGCCCAAGACCCTTTTTAGTTTATCGGTGTTTAAGACCGTATTTTTTGGCCGGGCCGTTGCCAAACCGGAAGAATCGATTGATGCGACCACGATTAACTTCGGATTTATTTTAAAATTTTTAGCTAAGGCTTTTAAGAAAGCGCACTTGCTGATTGGCTTTTCCGAACCGATATTAAGTATGCCCGTAATTTTTTTCTTTTCCAAAATATATTTTACGGTTTGGGCCAGCTGTTTAGTGTAAACAGGATTAAAGAAAGCATCCGTAAAACCGTTAATGGGTTTTTTAAGCGCGAAATTATCAAGCGCCCATTCTGCCAAAGAGTTTCCCGGGGGAATGTGAAAACCGTAAATGCACATACGAACGACAAGAGAATTTTTATTTATTGCCAACGCCGCTTTTTCGCCAAGCAATTTACTTTGAGAATAATGATTTAAGGGATTCGGCCGGCTTGATTCGGTGTAATTACCTGTTTTTCCGTTAAAAACCGAATCCGTGGAAATATAAACGAATTTTGTTTTGTTTTTTTTGTAAGAGGCAAGAATTTTAGTTGCTTCAATGTGAACAAGATTTGCCTCTCTTTTATTTTTTTCGCATTTATCCAAATTAACCAAGGCGGCGCAGTGTATGATTATGTCCGGCTTGACGGCTGATACGATTTTTTTTAAATTTCCAAGCTTCCTAAGATCCGCCTTGATGTAATTTATTCCCGATTTGTTCGGTTCGACGCTCCTTATTGTTCCGAAAACGGCGTATTTTTTGTCTTTGCTAAAAATGTCGGTTATTTCTCTGCCAAGCATGCCACCCGCGCCGGTTATGAGTATTTTTTTAAGCATT
>MGLG01000001.1:16264-22363 GCA_001795975.1 Candidatus Yanofskybacteria bacterium RIFOXYD1_FULL_42_10 | reverse complement strand
GAAACCCGCGAATTTCAATCCGATATTTTTAATCCCAAAAAGTTATAGTACGCACCCCCGTCACAACGGGGGTTTTGATTGTGGAAAATGAGAGTTTTTGATATGATTTTTTTATAAACCGTGAATGTTTAAAAATAAAAATTAAATTTTGATATTTTTGTTTATAATCCGCTTGAACCCATATCTACTTATTGATACACTATGTTAGATGAATCGATACAAAGAACAAGCAGAAACATTAAGAAAAGCGGGATACTCTTACGGAATGATTGTAGAAAAATTAGGAATTCCCAAGAGTACGCTGAGCAATTGGCTTAGTAGAATTAAATTTAAACCCAATAAAGAAGTATTGGAAAGAATTGGGAAAGGAAAATTAAAATCTGCTCTTTACAAGCAAAAATTAAAATTTGAAGATATAGAAAAAATGAAAGTAAAAGCTGCAATTGATGTTGGAAAACTGTCAAAAAGAGATTTATTCATGCTTGGTATAGGATTATATCTAGGAGAAGGAACTAAAGCACAAGAAGAAATAAGAATAGTGAATGCTAATCCTACAATAATAAAATTAGCAATAAAATGGTTTAAAAACTTTATTGGGGTCAAGTCTTGTCATTTAAAACTGGCAATTCATGGATATCCCGATCATATTACTAATGAACTTGTGGCTTTTTGGTCAAAAACATTAAAAATATTGCCTAAACAATTTGTAAAAACAAGTATTGACATGCGAGAAAATAAGTCAACATATAAAAAAAGGAAGCTTCCTTACGGCACGGCCCATTTATACATAAAAGGTGGGGGAACATTGCATCCGGGTGTCAAAAGTCTGCATAGAAAAATAATGGGTTGGATAGAAGCAACAATAAAACAAATATAATTTAACAAATTTATTTTTAAGTATTGCGGGTATCGTATAGTGGCAATACGCGACTCTTCCAAAGTCGAGCCGGGGGTTCGACTCCCCCTACCCGCTCCGAATAAATTAAAACCGTTCTGATAAGGGACGGTTTTAATTTATTGCATAAGGTCAGATACATATTGCACTCTTTAGTGAATAAAAAGAGTGAGGATATTTAACAAATTCAGGAATACCAGAGGCTTTTTAAGTACCGGCCATAATGCGCTACGCTGGGCATATATGGTCACTGAAACGGCTAAGCATCGTCTTAGAGTATTGGTTCATTGGGAAAAATACGGCATCCAAGCTGCCATGGATGCCTTTTGCATAAAGAAACGCACCCTCCACAATTGGAAGAGGGCGCTTAAGGCGGGGTTTGGTAAAGCTGAGTCTCTCAATCCCGGCAAACGGGAACCCAAGACGAAGCGTAAGCGTATCTGGCCATTGGAAATCCTCAACGAGATCAGAAAGATTCGCTGGCAGTATCCTAATCTTGGTTCAGAGAAGGTGTATCCGTTGCTATTGGAATTTTGTATTGAAAAGGGGGTGCTTTGTCCCAAGCCAATCACCATTAAACGACTGATCAAGGACTTGGGAGGATTAAGAATGGCTCCTCAGAAGGTATCTCATTTCGGCAAGATCAGGCCCCTAAAACGCAGAAAAGTCATTAGGAAGCCTAAAGACTTAAGAGCGGAGTATCCGGGCCATGTAGTAGCTTTGGATACCATTGAACGCTTTGTGTCTGGTATGCGCCGCTACATCATCACCTTTGAGGACATATATACCCGCTATGGCTTTGCCTGGGGAACCAAAAGCCACGCATCATTAGCCGCCAAGGAGTTCTTTGGACTATGTCTAAAAATATTTCCATACCCAATCACATTCGTATTAACAGATAATGGCTCAGAGTTTGCCAAGCATTTTGCGGAAGAATTAAAGCAACTCTATCTGGTGCATTATCATACCTATCCCCGGACTCCCAAGATGAATGCTCACTGTGAACGGTTTAATCGCACAATCCAGGAAGAATACATCGACTACCACATACATGAACTTGTCGATCCGGAGATCTTTAACCTGGGCTTAATGGACTGGCTGATTTGGTACAATACAAGACGCGTGCATTACGCGTTCAAGAACATCTACTCACCCGTACAATTCATGCTATCATTACAAGAACAAGTTAATTTCTCTGAAAAGTGCAAATGGAGGTGGCCTTATACATTTTCTTGATAAACTCCTAAAAAACGATAAAATAAAATACCATGATATCGCCAATGAAAAAGAATATGAGTGGGTTTTTGAAGACGAACCGTGCACTATCTGCCGTTCTCTGTTTTGGGCGTTATTTGAAAAATTCAGATCGGTTGAAAAAATACTTGAACTGGTTTACGCCCGCCCCTATAAATTTGACCGGCGGTTTGGAGAAGGAATAAGCGTTTTTAATCCGGGCGATCCGGAAGAAAAACAAACAACGCTGACCGATAAAGAGCTTCAGGAAAGAATTAACAGAATTTTCGGAACAAGTAACGCGGTCCGTTATATATTTTCTAGATATGCCCGAACCAATAACGGAATTTATGTTTTGATGGATGTTAAAGACTGCAACGAAAAAAGATTAAAAGCGCTTCATAATATTATCAGCGAAGGCGTTCATCGGGTAGACAACATCGAAGAAGGAGTAAAGTCGCTTTTTATCGCCGTAATGAATCCGGAAGATCAAGAAGCGGTACTGGCAAAAGGGTCATTCATTGACAGAATAGAATTCATAGAAATACCTTATGTTATGGAAGTTCCCGTGGAAGCGGAGATCTACCGCAAAATTTTCGGAAAAAACATAGACGCGAATTTTCTGCCGAGAGTGCTGGACAACTTTGCCCGCGTTATTATTTCAACCCGCGTATATCCGGAATCAAAAGCCATTCAGGAATGGATAAAAGATCCGGGTAAATACAAAAAATACTGCGATGAAAAATGCTTGCTTCTTAAAATGTCTATTTACGAGGGCATAATTCCGACCTGGCTGTCAGATGAAGACAGGCAAAATTTTAACGCAAGACGAAGACGAAATATCATCAACGAGGGCGACCAGGAAGGAAAAAGCGGGATTACCGGCCGCGATTCCATTAAAATATTCAGCAACTTCTTTTCTCAATACGGAACCAAAAACAGGCTGATCACCATGGCCGACCTGGGCTTTTTCTTCCGCAAGAAAATAGATAAAATATATCAAAATCAAATTCCAGAAAAGTTTATCGAATCTCTTCTTAGGTTGTATAACTATACTGTTCTTCAGGAAGTTAAGGAGGCGCTTTACTACTATAATCATGATCGTGTTTCTCGGGATATACAGCATTATTTGTTCGCCATCAATTTCGAGCAGGGCATCACCGTAAAATGTAGTTTTACCGGAGAAGAAATTGAAGTAACCGAGCATTTTCTAAAAAGTATTGAAAATTTTCTGCTGGGAGCCGAAGTTGATGAAAACAGACGAACAGCATTTAGAAAAGAAACGCAAGAAGAATATGCATCGCAAACCCTCACCAAAGAAATAAGAATTGACAACCTTCCCATTACTTCCGCGACTCTTTATCAAAAACTCCTAAAAATGTACACCTGGAGCTTGAAAGAAATGGTCTTGGAACCATTCTTGGATAATGAAAATTTTCGCAACGCGATTAAAGCTTACGGAACCGAAGAATTTAAAACCTACGACAAAAAAATCCAAAACGATGTCGCTTTCTTGCTTGCTAATCTTGAGAAAAAATTCGGTTATACCGAAAGAAGCGCGAAAGAAGTATGCATTTATGTTATTGACCATAATCTCGCCAAGAACTTCAAGAAGTAACAGAGCAAAAAAACCGAAACCTCGATTTTTATCGGGGTTTTTCTATTGGTCGGGCTGCTGGGAGTTGAACCCAGTCTAACTGCTCCCAAAGCAGTCGTACCACCGTCATACGCCAGCCCGTTATAGCAAGGGATAGGCTCGTGCTACCGTTGCGCTTCGCCCCGATTTTACTTTTTTTATTTTAGCGAGCGAGGGGCAAAATGGAAATTCTTATTTACATTTTGCCCGAGCGAAGCTAAAAGGGTGAATACTCCGCCGCTCTGCGGCGGTATCAAGAGGCGAAGCCTCCTCTTGATACCTCGCGGCTTGCCGCGAGGAGGATTCATTCTAACTCAAATTAAGGGAAAAGAAAAATAAGATTGACAATAATGATTGACTGATTATACTTAAAATATGAATAAAAAAATAACGATTGATGCTCTCGCACGAATGACTCAAGATGAATTCTCTCGTATGGGTGAGCGTTTTGATATCATGGATGCCCGTTTTGATAAGGTTGATGAACGGTTGGATAAAATGAATAATACGCTTAAAACTGTTCTTGATGTTGTTTTGGAAATACCATCAAAGAAAGCTTTTGAACGCATGGAAACTAAAGTTGAAGCAAATGATGTGCGACTGTCATCCGTAGAAAGAAAAATCAGTAATAAATAATTTGCGCAATTCAAAAAAAACAACGCAAAACAAAACAAGCAAGTTGCTTGTTTTGTTTTATTAAATTGTCCCCTTGGCAGGAATCGAACCCGCATCAACGCCTTAGAAGAGCGTTGCTCTATCCATTGAGCTACAAGGGGATTTTTTAACAAATTTTACCATAAAATTTGTTAAAAGTAAAACTTTTAGCGACACTGTTAATTATCAACTTTACACTAACTGCGCTAAATATTAAAATTAACTGAATGAATCCCGAACGAGACAGCAAGAGCGTGTATATACAGGTTTTACTTATGACTTACGGAAACGCCTTAATGAACACAATGAAAAGAAATCAACATACACAAAATACAGAGGTCCATACGAGCTCATTTATTATGAAGCGTGTCGAAATGAAAATGACGCTCGCCAAAGAAAAAATATCTTAAATCAGGCACTGGCAAACGCTATCTCAAGAGCAGATTAAGGCGTTTCCTGTCTCGTACGGGATGAACAGCCATCTCAAATCATATCTTATTATTTTGATTGTTGCCGTGGCGGCGATTTTTGGATTTTTGCAATGGCAAAAATATCAAACTGTCCAAGCTCCGGCTGAAAAACCTGCCGGAATAGGTAGCGATCTTTATCAGCAAGCTGGAAACCCAGCCGATAATCTGCCGGCTATAAATCCTTTGGAAAATAAACCGGACACCAATCCGCTCACTCAAACAAATCCGTATTCAAACATAAAAACCAATCCCTTTAAATGACGAGACAAAACAAAATTTCATTTATTATTCTTTTTGTAGGTTTGGGATTCTTGTCTTTTGTGGTTATCCAAAAAGCGCTGGCGGATGTTTCCAATATTAAGTTTCCGGTTGCCGAATTGGGCGGCTGCACAAGTGAAACCGAATGCCGAAGCTATTGCGACAAGCCGGAAAATGCGCCCGCTTGTTTGGATTTTGCCGAAAAGAACAATCTGATGGAAAAAGGCGAGCTTGAAACAGCCAGAAAATTCGTCGCCTCGGGCAACAAAGGCCCCGGCGGATGCACCGGCAAAGATTCTTGCGAGACATTTTGCAATGACATTTCCCACATTGAAGAATGCGTTTCGTTTGCGGAGCAAAACGGACTTATGCCGGAAAAAGAATTGAAAGAAGCAAGACAGGTTCGCGATGCCATCAAACGAGGTATTAAACCGCCGGCTTGCACAAGCAAAAAAGCTTGCGACAGTTATTGCGAAGCCCCCGAACATATGGAAGAATGTATTTCATTCGCTATTGAAGCTGGCTTTATGCCCGAAGCGGAAAAAGAAAATGCGCAAAAAATGCTTTCGGCCATCAAAAGAGGCGTTAAACCGCCTCCCTGCAGAGGCAAGGAAGCTTGCGACCAATATTGCCAATCACCCGATAATATGGAAGTTTGTATGAATTTTGCCGTAGAGGCCGGTTTTATGCCCGAAGCGGAAAAAGAAAATGCGCAAAAAATGCTTTCGGCAATTAAGAAAGGCATTAAGCCGCCAAACTGCAAAGGTAAAGAAGAGTGCGACAGTTACTGCCAAAGCGACGAACATTTTGAAGAATGCGCCAATTTTGCCGAAGCGGCCGGGTTTATGGATGCCAAAGAAGCGGAAATGGCCCGTAAAACAAAAGGCAAGGGCCCCGGGGGATGCAAAGGCAAAGAAGAGTGCGAAGCATTTTGCAACAATCAAGACAACCAG
>MGLG01000001.1:9235-16240 GCA_001795975.1 Candidatus Yanofskybacteria bacterium RIFOXYD1_FULL_42_10 | reverse complement strand
GACAACGGCATGATTCCGGAAGAACAAATAAAAGAGATGCGGGAAGGAACAGCCCGAATGCGCGAAGGCCTGAACAACGCTCCGCCGGAAGTGAGGGATTGCCTTAATTCCACGCTGGGCTCGGATGCGGTCAATAAAATACAATCCGGCGAATTGACGCCGGGGCCGCAGATAGGCGACAGCATGCGTCAGTGTTTTGAAAAAGCAAGACCGAACATGGAATCGCCTGGAATGATGCCAAAGCCCGGAGAAGAACAAAGAATGGAAAACGGAATGCCGTCAATAGAAGGTGGCGAATTCCGCCCCGGCCCGGGAGGATGCTCCACTCCGGAAGAATGCCAAAATTACTGCTCGCAAAATCCTGAAGCCTGCAGCGGCGGTCGCGGTCCCGAAAACGGTCAAAGACCGTTTGGTTCACCCGGGGAATTTGAACCGCAAGAACCGCGCGAAGGAGAATTACCGCTTGGCGAAGAATTTAAAAGAAGGCCGTTTCCTTCAGGTCAAGAAGGACAAGAACCTCCGTTTCAAGGAGAAATGAAACCGGGCGAAAGAATGCTTCGGGAATTTCCCCGGGAAGGAATGCCTCCCACCGAAGGACAGCCCCCGCAAGAATTCAAATTACCGGGAGAATCCGGCGGCGAATCAATACCCAACGAACAATTCCGGCAAGCCGAACCGATGCCGCAAACGGAGCAACAACCACAAATGGAAATAGCTCCGCCTCCTCCGCCCCCGGCCGAATCGGCGCCAGCGCCAGAACCTCCGCCAAGTTCATTCTTAAACAATCAATATCTCGGCGCTATTGCAAGGTTTTTATTCGGGCTATAAACTTAAACTCCCCGCCAACATTTTTATTAAATTGTAGCGGGGAGTTTTAATTCACAAAAAGTAAGAAATGTGATAAAATATACCTGTTATCAGCAGTAGAGTTACAAGATGGGGATTATGGTGTAACGGTTAGCACAACGCTCTGTGGAAATTCACAGAAAGATATCTTTACAATCGTAATCCATCATGACAAAACAGAATTTAACAAATTTATGGAGGCATTAGTGTAGCAGTTAACACGGCAGTCTGTGGCACTGTCAACGAGGGTGCAAATCCCTCATGCCTCCCACGAATTAGCAAGGAAACTATCCCGAAACGCAGTTGCTTAGAGGGCGAAGTTTACCCCGCACATAAATTTTTTTTGTGTGGGGTTTACAAAATCTTCAAAACGATTACCATAAACTCAAAGTTTTTTGACAAACTGCGAGATTACGATGTTAAAACAAGAAGGGCTTTATTTGCCGATGTTTCTTTTGTTTTTTCTTGGAATTTTATCAATAATTTTCAGTTCATACGGAATTGAAAATATGCGTGAAAATCAGCCATTGAAAGCAAATTTGGAACAAAAAAGAGTTATCATCGTTCACGGCTGGAAGGCGACTCCGAAAATGCACTGGTTTCCATGGCTTAAAAGCGAATTGGAAAAAAGGCGTTTTGCCGCGGCTGTCCCGCAAATGCCGGAACCGGAAAATCCGCTGTTAAAAGATTGGGTAAACAAACTAAGCAACATTGTTGGAATACCCGACCAAAATACATATTTAGTCGGCCACAGTTTGGGAGTGATTACGATTCTTAAATATTTAGAAGCTCTGCCTGGAAAACAAACAATCGGCGGAGCGGTATTGATTGCCGGATTTTCCACACCGATTCCCGATATGCCGCGCGAACTGAATAATTTTTTTACCGGCAAAATTGATTATAAAAAAATCAGTTCTTCAGCGAAAAATTTTATGGTGATAAATTCCGATAACGATCCGGTTGTACCTCTTTATTTTGGAGAACTTTTATCGGATAAATTAGACGCCGCATTTATAATAATGCCCGGCGCCGGACATATCAGACAAGATGAAGGATTCATCCAATTTCCCGAAGCGCTAAGAAGCGTAGTGGAAATTTCCATAAAATAACAACGGGGATAAACCGCAAAAAATATTTTAATAATTAAATTCCCCCGCCATTTAGGCGGGGGTTTTGAGTGCGAAGAAATAGCGTGTTAATCCTCTATGAGACGAGGAATCCATGTTACCGCATAATCCAAAACTTCAGCTTCGGTCATATAAGTAGTGTCAATTACCAGCTTAAAAATCGGATCATTTTCATCAAGATGGTTTTCTAAATCATAAAGTTCATAATAACGCTTTCTTTCCATTGCCGTTCTTTCTTTTACCATTAGCATTATTTCTTCTATCGTTTTATTTTTATTTTCCGGCCGTTTCTGCAATCGTTTGGCGCCCTCCTCGGGACGAACTTTTAGAAGAATATTTACCGTCTTGAAAGCGCAGCTTAAAAATGGAGCCATTCTACCCTCAACAATCAAATTATCATTTTTTACCATCAAATCTTCTTGACGATAATCTACGGCTTCTTCCTTGTCGGGGTGCTGTTCCAGCCATTTGTAAAAATCTTCCATGCTGAGATTCATTTCAGCGGCCATTTGCCTCATAATTCCACCGGTATAATGATATTCATAGCCAAGTGCATTAGCCAATTCCTTACACAACGAACTTTTGCCTGAACCGATATGACCCGTTACCCTGATAACAGCCATTTCGCCCCCTCTCTTTTTTAAAATTTAAACGAACTTGTACCGCTAAGATAACAAAAACAAATTACTTTTGTAAAGTATTTGATAAAAAGTCGGATAGTGTGTTTTGAGGGATTTACGGAGCCCGACGGGGCGAGTTAAAGACAAAATCTCAGCAGAGATTTATGTCGTGCCCGAAAAACACACTATCTGACTTTTTATAAAAACTTGTTTGTTCCCTTTTGTTTTGTTAAATTATCATCATGCCAGGTAGTAGAATTTCCGACTACGACCTGGTCGTAAAATTAAAAAATCGGAAATTTCACTACATGGTATGACTCACCAAGAAATACGAGAAAAATTTTTAAAATTCTTTGAATCACGCAGACACAAAATAGTGCCTTCCAGTTCGCTTATGCCCGATGATCCGTCGGTTCTTTTTACCACTGCCGGAATGCAGCAATTCAAACCCTACTATACCGGCGCCGCTGACGCGATGCATGACTTTGGTTCCTTAAGCGTGGCTTCTATCCAAAAATGCGTAAGAACTTCCGATATAGACGAAGTGGGGGATGAGAGACATCTGACATTTTTTGAGATGCTGGGAAATTTCTCTTTCGGAGGTTATTTTAAAAAAGAAGCCATTCAATACGGCTACGATTTTATTATAAAAGAAATGGGGCTGAAGATTGATTATGTAACAGTATTTGAGGGGTGGAAGTCTACAGGACTTTGGTTAATAAAACCGGATGAAGAATCAAAAAAAATTTGGAAATCTTTGGGTCTTAATGATGAACAAATAAAAACTGGCGGTTTTGATGATAATTTTTGGGGACCAACAGGTGAAGACGGCCCATGCGGTCCGACAACAGAAATATATGTAAACGGTATTGAAGTTTGGAATATTGTTTTTAACGAATATTACAAATCAAAATACCCAGAAGATAAAAATGATTACAAACCGCTGCAATCAAAAGGCATTGATACCGGCATGGGGTTGGAGAGATTGGCTATGGTTTCTCAAAAAGTTCCCACTGTGTTTGAAGCCGATTTATTAAAGCCGATTTTAACGCTTACGCCATCGGAACTTGAAATGAGAGTTAGGCGAATAATCGCCGATCATTCGCGGGCAATCGCTTTTATGATTGCCGACGGCATCCGGCCGTCAAACAAAGAGCAGGGCTATGTCTTGCGTCGGTTGATGCGCCGAGTTATCACATACAATTTTATTGCCAAAACCGATATTTCCTTAATGCATCCCGAACGAGGTCGCGAGGGCTCGCAGCGTACCTCTACCTCGTACGGGATGCATGATATTTTTGCCAAGATTTTGGAAATTTATGGCAGTTATTATAAAGAGTTAAATGCGGATCTTATAATTAGTGAATTTGAGCATGAAAATGAAAAATTCATGCAGACGCTCAAGAGCGGACTTAAGGAGCTTGAAAAAGTTGAAAATGTAGATGCAAGCAGCGCGTTTATGCTTTATGAGAGCTTTGGGCTGCCTTACGAAATCATTAAAGAATTAGGTGGAGCTAAAGCCGTGTCTCTTAACCGCAAAGATTTTGATATTAAATTCAAAGAACACCAAGAAAAGTCCCGCGCCGGAGCGGAAAAGAAATTCGGCGGACACGGTTTGGTTTTGGATACCGGAGAATTAAAAGCGGGAAACGAGGAAGAATTAAAAAAAGTTACCCGCCTTCACACGGCAACACACCTTTTGCAGACGGCTTTAAGAAAGGTACTTGGTCCGTCAACTGACGGAGAGGTAACCCAGGCCGGTTCGGATATTACCGCGGAAAGATTAAGATTTGATTTTTCATTTTCGCGCAAATTAACGCCGGAAGAAATTAAAAAAGTTGAGGATTTGGTGAACGAAAAAATCAAAGAAGACTTGCCGGTATCGTTTGTGGAATTGCCGAAATCCGAAGCCGAAAAAACCGGCGCGCTGTATTTCTTTAAACAAAAATATCCCGACAAGGTAAAAGTTTATTTTGTCGGATCATCTGTTGAATCTGCATGGAGCAAAGAGTTTTGCGGCGGACCGCATGTTTCCCATACCGACGAAATTGGCCGATTCAAAATCTCCAAAGAAGAAGCCGTCTCGGCGGGTGTGCGCAGAATCAGGGCTACGATAGAATAATCGGCTTTTTTGATGCAAAATTACAGCCCATTGCATTTCTTTGGGATTTGATATATTTTAGTTTCAGTTCTTACAAAAAAGGGGTTAGAAGCATGAGCAAGAAAAACACTTTTTCTTTTCTGTTATTTAACGGATGTATTTTAGCTAATGTGCTTGTCGGTGTGGCAGAAGCGCATTATGGCTTCATTTATTCCTCAAAAGATATAGCTCGTTGTCTGCAAAAACCAAACAAGAACAAAAAACTGCAATATAGCACCACGGAAGCCGAACGGGCGCGATTAGCAGAAACAAGTTTTAATTACTTTGGTTTAATTTTCCAATCTTATGCTGAAGTAAAGAATGTAGCCATACTTTTTGAAGCAAACTATCAAAACAAATACTTTAACACAGAAAAGGAATTAAAAGCCGCTTTCACTGAAATTCTGAAAATGGTGAGAGGCGAAAAATAAAAAAGCCCAAGGGCCGTTCGCCCGCATTTGTGGTGGATGGCCTTTTAAATTTCAACAATCTTGATATGATGTGAATTCTATGGTCAAAGATTTTTGGAATAAATTGAAAAAACCGATAATTATTCTGGCGCCGATGGCGGATGTGACGGACACGGTTTTCAGACAAATCGTGGCGGGCTACGGCCGTTCGGAGGGGCTCACGGTAAACAAGCCCGATGTTTTCTTTACGGAATTTGTATCCTGCGACGGGCTTTGCTCTGAAGGCAAGACAAAACTTTTAAAAATATTGAAATTCAATAAAAAGATTGAACGGCCGATTGTGGCCCAGTTTTTCGGTTCAAAACCGGAGAATTTTTATAAATGCGCCAAGTTAGCTCAAAAACTCGGTTTTGACGGAATTGATATCAATATGGGCTGTCCCGATAAAAAGGTTGAAAAGCAGGGCGCCGGCGCGGCGCTGATTAAAACGCCTGAACTGGCCCAAAAAATAATCGCCGAAACCAAAAGGGGAGCGGGCTCCGCCGGCCGGCGGATTCCGGTTTCCGTTAAAACTCGTCTCGGTTTCAACAAATCAGAAATTGAAACATGGATACCAGCACTGCTAAAAGCTAAACCGGATGCAATAATTCTGCATGGCCGAACTCGTAAAGAAATGTCCAAAGTGCCGGCTAATTGGGATTTGATAGGCCGAGCGGCGGAAATTGTTAAAAAATCCGGACAGCAAACTTTGATAATCGGCAATGGCGATGTCGGCTCGTTGACCGACGCCAAGAGAAAAGCCGAACGATATGGACTTGACGGCGTAATGGTCGGCCGCGGAATTTTTGCCAACCCGTGGTTTTTTAATCCTTCGGTAAATCCGGCAGATGTTAAACCAAAAGACAAAATCGTTCTTTTGATAAAACATCTTAAGCTTTTTGATAAAACTTACGGCGCAACAAAAAATTTCGCCATTATGAAAAAATTTATCAAAATGTATGTCTCGGGTTGGAATGGCGCCAAAAGTTTAAGAAATAAACTAATGACGACAAAATCAGCCAAAGAAACTCTGAATCTGCTTGTTGATAGATAGGAAAATAATCGTGATATAATAAATTAAATGCCCTCAACAAAAATAATTAATGTCCTGAAGGACGACAAATTTGAGGAGATTTTGGATATTTTTAAAAATACTCAGGCAAAAGAGGTGATTTTCGTTTTACCTAAAAAAAATAACGCCCTGAAAGACGAGGAACATTTTATTATTTTAAGCAACGAAGCTCAAAAAGCGGACAAAACTGTTTCGCTTCTTTGTTCCAATCCGGAAATCAACGCACTCGGAAAAAGATACGATTTTGATATTCTTATGCCCAAACCTTCATCGAGTTCAAGCAACAAATCTCCAAATAAACCCATAATGCTGGTCAATCAAATTGAACCGGATGAACAAAGAGACGAAGAAGATAATGATATTTTTGAAAAAGAAGAAAAGGACGAAAATAAACTGGAACAAGACGGGGATGAGAAAGAAGACGACGAAGAAAAAAAGAAAAACAAAGATGAGGAAACCGAAGATGAGAATTTATCGCCCGCAGTGTCCCGTGAAAACCGAACCAGTGACGATTTTGATATTATTACGACTTCCGCGCCGTTTAAAACAAACCGAAGCTTAAGCGAAATCATAAAATCAAAAGACGAAGATAAAATAAATATAAAAATACTGCAAAGAAAAGAACAGGAAAGGGGAATAAACATAAATAAATCCCAAGCCGAGGAAAAAACAAATCAAATAAAGAGCGTTTGGCAATTTAATGACAGTTACAGCGAAAGTTCCAGGCGCAAAGACGATTCTTTGTGGAACC
>MGLG01000001.1:0-9176 GCA_001795975.1 Candidatus Yanofskybacteria bacterium RIFOXYD1_FULL_42_10 | reverse complement strand
CCAAAGTATTTAGTCATATTGTGTTCGGGAATTTTAATTTTATTGTTTGCGGCTGTTTTTCTTATATCCGGCAGCGCCAAAATAGACATAAAACCGCAAAAAAAAGAAATAAATTTTTCGCTGAAAATATCCGCTTCCGATAAATATTCCTCGGTGGATACGACCTTTAATAAAATACCTGGTCAGCTTTTTAATATAGAAGAGGTCGCAACCCAAACATTTCAGGCGACGGGACAACGAGAAGTTGCCCAAAAAGCCAAAGGCGCGATAACGGTTTACAACGAATATGGAACCACTCCCCAAACCCTGATAGCCACCACCAGATTTGAATCTCCGGAAGGTTTTATATTCAGGACTCTTAAAACAATAGTCGTTCCCGGAACTAAAGTTGAAAACGGCAAAATAATTCCCGGCAGTATAAGCGTTGAAATAATCGCCGACAAGCCGGGTCCTTCGTACAATATCTCTCCGTCTAAATTTACAATTCCGGCGTTTAAAGAAAAAGGCGACACGGACAGATACGGCAAGTTTTACGGCCAATCGTCTGAACCGATGAAGGGTGGCGTAAGCGGCATGGCAAAAGTAATAACAGATTCCGACTATACCAACGCTATTAGCGCGCTGACCGCCGCAGTAAAAACCGCCGTTGCGGAATCTTTGCAAACGCAGACCTCCGGACTTAAAATCATAAACGCCTCCGCTGTCACAATGAAAAATCCCGATTCAAACGCAAGAATAGATGAGGCAACCGATAGTTTTATCATGACCGTCAGCGGATTTATCAAAACAATCGGTTTCAAACAAGAAGATTTAAACAAAATACTGAAACAATACGCCGAAAAAGACAGCAATATTACGGTTGTGCCGGACAAATTAGATGTGAGTTTTGACAAAATAACTTTGACCGATAATAATTTTTTGGATTTCACTGTCAGTGTTAAGGGCAACGGTTATGCTCAAATTAACATTCAAAAAATATTATCCGACATTCTTGGCAATAATACTGCGCAAATAAAAAATTATTTTCAAAATGCCAAAGAAATTACATCTGCCAAAGTGCTTTTGTCTCCGTTTTGGATAAAAAAAATACCGAAAAACAAAGAGAAAATACGATTAAATTTAATTTATGATTAGGGACAAATTTTATCCCTCACCAGTTTCTCAAAAGAAACTGGTGAGGGATTGACATTAATTAGGGCTTTTGATAACATAGGAACACCGTTAACAAATAAGGTTTTAAGGCGGTCCCATGATTTTTAAGTGGTGGACCTGCGCCTTTAATATATAGGTATGGCTTGGGGGCCATTACCACCAAACCACTAAAACAGCGGCTTAGTTTCATTGTTTCCAAAAAATTGACTAATCAACCAAAAGACAAATTAACTGGCTTGATAACAGAGACTCTGCCCGGTACAACTTTTAAGGTTAAACTGGAAAACGGTCAGGAAATCCTTGCATATTTAGCCGGTAAAATGAGATTAAATTACATTAAAGTAATGCTTGGCGATAAAGTGGCCGTTGAGCTTAGCCCCGATGGAATGAGGGGAAGAATAGTGCGCCGGTTGTAATAACAAGTTTATTTTAGCGAGCGAGGAGCAAAATGGAAATTCTTATTTACATTTTGTCCGAGCGAAGCTAAAAGGGGTGAATACTCCGCCACTCTGCGGAGGTATCAAGAGGCGAAGCCACCTCTTGATACCTCGCGGCTTGCCGCGAGGAGGATTCATAAAGTCATAAAATGATTAATGTTTATAATGGTCATTACAAACATTATAAACATTACAAACTTGAATGAAGGTACGAGCATCGGTTAAAACAATGTGCGTTAATTGCAAATTAGTAAGGCGCAAAAATCGCCTTTATTGCTTGTGCAAAAATCCCAAACATAAACAAAGACAAGGGTAATCATATGCCGCGAATCTTAGGAATAAATATTCCCGACAACAAAAAAATCCTTTATTCCTTGCCATATCTCTACGGCATCGGTTTATCGTCCAGCAAGCTTATTTTGAGATCTGCGAATATTGATCCGGATAAAAAAGCGAGCGAACTTACTACCGATGAATTAAATAAGATACAAAAGATTCTTGAAAAGAGTTACAAAACAGAAGGCGATTTAAGAAAAGAGATCGGCCAAAACATAAAACGATTGAAAGAAATTGGCGCCTGGAGAGGTTTGCGCCATGCCAAACGCTTGCCGATTCACGGAAGAACCAAAACCAATTCAAGAACGATCCGGGGCAATGTCAGAAAAACCATGGGCTCCGGCAGAAAACCATCATCGGAAAAGACATAAAAACCGATACAAATATACAAATCACGCCAATCTACAAATTTATTCGCAGATTCGGATAATTAGTAGTTCGGCATCGGATATATCATGGGACAAAAAAAGATTATAACAAAAACAGATGAGACCAAGGAAAAACAGGAAACTGCTCCTGTTTCAACCGCAAAAAGTTCGGTAAAAAAACAGGTTATAAACGGTACCGCCCATATTTCTGTTTCCTACAATAATATTATTATCGCTATAAGCGACCTGAAGGGAAATATTATTGCCTGGTCTTCGGCCGGTGGATTAGGCTTTAAAGGCGCCAGGAAATCCACTCCTTACGCCGCCAATATGGTTGCCAAGAATTGCGTGGAAAAGGCAAAAAAATACAACCTAACCAATATAAAAATTACGGTTAAGGGCATCGGGCCCGGCAGAGAATCAGCCGTAAGAGGATTAGCGGGAACGGGACTGAATATTATTTCAATAATAGATGAGACGCCGGTAGCGCATAACGGAGTGCGAAAATTAAAACCAAGACGAGTGTAAAAATATTTAAACATCAACATGGCGCGTTATTTAGGACCAAGAGAAAAAATAGAACGAAGAATAGGTGAAAAGCTCTATTTAAAGGGCGATCGTTCGTATTCTCCAAAATCAGCTACGGTCAAAAAACCTTATCCGCCAGGACTTCATGGCAAAAAGGGTACAAGGAAATCTTCAGAATACGGTCAGCAATTAAGAGCTAAACAAAAAGTAAAAAATGTTTACCGAATGCTTGAAAAACAATTTAAATCATATATCAAATCAGCCGTAGCATCCAAAAACGACCCATATGCTTTGATTTTAAAAAAATTGGAAGGCAGGCTGGATAACATTGTTTTTAGGGCAGGAATAGCCCAATCCAGGGATCAAGCCCGTCAAATAGTCAGCCATGGCCATATCACGGTAAATGGCAAAAAAATTAACATTCCGTCATACGAAATAAAGACAGGAGACATTGTGGCGGTAAAAGAAAACAGCAAAAAGGCAAGTTTGTTTTCCGCGCTTGCGCCTCAATGGCTTAAAAAATACGATGCGCCGGCCTGGATAGCGTTAGATAAGGAAAAAATGTCAGCCAAAATAAACGGTTTGCCGACGCTGATTGAAAGCGGAATACAGACTAAAGATTTACAAGCAATAATTGAGTTTTATAGCAGATAATCCTACTACCAATTACAAATAATTACGAATATACAAACAAATTAGTATATTAGTAAAAATTAGTAATTAAGTAGAAAGATAAAATGTTACAGTTGCCGGAACCAATCAAAATTTTATCAAAAGAAGGCAATAAAGCCGTTTTTGAAATCTCTCCGTTAATGCCTGGTTATGGGGCAACCATTGCCAATCCTTTAAGAAGGGCGCTCTTGTCGTCTTTGGAGGGCGCGGCTGTAAGTTCAATCAAAATAAAAGGAGTGGATCATGAATTTTCAAGCATCTCCGGAGTTTTGGAAGATGTAATTGAAATTATTTTAAATGTCAAAAAAATCAGATTTAAAATGCATACCGATGAACCGGTAAAGTTAAGTATAGATGTAAAGGGAGAACACGCGGTAACCGCAAAGGACATTAAACTTTCGTCTGATGTTGAAATTATAAACAAAGATCAGCACATCGCGACCGTTACCGACAAAAAAACAGAGTTTAAAATGGAGCTTGAGATTGAAAAAGGCGTCGGATATGTTCCCGTGGAACAAAAACGAAAAGATAAAATAGCCATCGGCGTCATAGCGATTGATTCCATGTTTTCTCCGATAAAATCAGTCAATTTTAATACCGTTAATGTCAGAGTCGGCGACAGGATTGACTTTAATAAAGTGGTGATGGAAATAGAAACCGACGGTTCAATAAAACCGGAAGAAGCCTTAGCCAAAGCCGCCAACATTTTGATTGACCATTTTAAACCGTTGGCGGAAATCAAAATAGAGAAAGAAGAAGGGGGCAAAACGACAAAAAAGACAGCCAGTAAAAGCAAAAAGAAAACCAAATAATCAACCATGCGACGCGGCAATAAAACAAAATTCGGCAGGGAAACCAGTCAAAGAAAGGCGTTGTCCAAATCATTGGCGACGGCTCTGATCAATCATGGCAAAATTAAAACAACCGAAGCAAAAGCCAAGACGCTTTCTCAATTTGTGCAAAAATTAATCACTATCGCGAAAAAGCAGAATGTTGCGTCAAGAAGATTGCTTTTAAAACAAATCGGCGAGGAAGCCGCCAAAAAATTAGTTTCAGACACGGTTCTTAATTTTAAAGATAAAAACGGAGGTTATACAAGAATAACAAGATTGGGGCAAAGAAAAAGCGACAGCGCTCCGATGGTTTTAATAGAATTTAATTTATGAAATACGAATTAGACGCCACAAATCAATCAGTGGGAAGATTGGCAACAAAAATTTCCGAGCTTTTGCGCGGTAAAAATTTGGCTTCCTACGCTCCAAATGTGATACCTCAATCGGAAGTTATTATAAAAAACATCGGAAAAATAAAATTTACCGGCGCCAAACTGCAGAAAAAAGTATTTTATCATTATTCCGGTTATCACGGCGGAATGAAAGAGAAAAAATTATCCGAACTTTGGGCAACTAAACCGCAATTCGTCATCAGACAAAGTGTTTACAGAATGTTGCCAAAAAATAAAATGAGAAATAAGATTATCAAAAATTTAAAATTCGCCAAATCTTAAACCAAAGCTTAAACAATGCCAAAAACAAAAATTAAAAAAACACCCAAGAAAGACGAACAAAAAGAGTTAAAAAAGACCGGAGTTTTAGAATTGAAATCCGAAAAATCTGAAAATGCCGAAACGGAAACAGAAAACCGCGAAGAAAATATGAAACTTAACGGCAACGGCAAAGAAAAATATTATCAGGCCATCGGAAGAAGAAAAGAATCAATCGCCCGAATTCGTTTTTATACCAAAAAATCCACCGACACCGTTGAAGACGAGAAGGCTCTCATCACGATAAACGGCAAAGATTACGCCGATTATTTTTCCGATGTTAATTTAAGAAATATCGTAGAATCTCCGTTGCGCAAATTAAAATCACTGAACCGATTTAAGGCCTCAGTCGTGGTGCGGGGCGGGGGATTGACGGGGCAAGCCGATGCGATAAAACACGGCCTTTCACGGGCGCTTGTCCAGTTTGATATTAATTTTAAAAAGAAATTAAAAAAGGCGGGCTTCCTTACGCGCGATTCCCGCATCAAAGAAAGAAGAAAGTACGGTCTCAAGAAAGCTCGCAAAGCTCCGCAATGGAATAAGAGATAATTTAAATTTCAACTATATTTATTCCCCCTTTTTTGTCTATTTCCACAATATTATAAACTCGTTCTTGGGCGTTTCCAAGATCAACAACAATATGGTCGCCGCCTCTAAACCAGGTGGCGGTTTTTATTTTAGCGGAAAATCTGGTAATTAATTCTCTGTCATTTTCTTTTTTATAGGGCTGATAATCCGCATCTTTAAGCCACAAAACCCAAAGTTCATTGGCGCTCCACCAAATAAGCTTATTTTCATCATCAGATAAAGAAAAACCGACTACATTATCAGAAATTTTCTCCGCTTTTGGTTCCAAGTTTTTATAAAGCGTTTTGTTTTTTATAAAAAATCGGCCGATTTTTACCGGTTCAGGCGACACGCTCGGTTTTATTGTTCCCGTTGGAAGAAGAGTAACTTTGGGAACAGCAATTTTAGGATATAATAATTTGGTTATTTCTTCCTTTAAAAGTTCCGCATTCTCCTTATTATTAGAAAGAAGCAAAATTCTTGAAAATTCGTTCACCAATCCCTCCTCAACTGATATTTTTTTCTGCCATTGATAAAAGTCATTTTTAGATAATCTGATGTCGTATAAACCAGGCAAAAGATTATTTATAAGATACGAATTGCCCAAAAAGGTTGTCCGCCCGATAAGCTTATTATTTAAAAAAACATCGGCATCGGTATTAACTTTCAAATAAATGGCGCCGGTCCGCACAAATCTCCTTTCTGAAAAATTATACCGGTACCCTTGGGCGTATAAACTGATAACATAACTTAACGCTAAAAATACGGTCACAGCGGAATAAAATGTTATTCTTTTAGTCGTTTTGGTCATTATTAAGGATTTTAGCATAAAATTTTACTATTTTGCATTTCTGTGATAAGAAAAATACAAGGATAGAGAATTATTATTTTATTAATTGTTGTCTTGAATTAAAAAAACTAATCACATGAAAAAAATAGGAATTGATCTTGGCACAACAAATACAGTCGTTTTCGTGCCTAAAAAAGGAATTATCATAAACGAGCCGTCCGTGGTGGCTATTTCAATTTTGGATAATAAAATAATTGCCGTCGGCAACTTGGCCAAAGAAATGATCGGCAGAACCCCGGACAGCATTATTGTTTCAAAACCTCTCATAGACGGCGCAATCGCGGATTATCGGGTAACCGGCGCGATGCTAAGATATTTTATAAAAAAGTCCGGCGGCATCTTTGGTTTTATAAAACCGGAGATTTTAATCTCCGTGCCCGCAGGAATTACTTCCACCGAAAAAAGAGCGGTAATAGAATCGGCTTTAAACGCCGGCGCCAAAGCGGTTTACCTGGTTAAAGAACCGGTCCTGGCCGCGATCGGAGCAAAAATCCCGATCAACAGCCCTTCAGGAAACATGATATTAAACATCGGGGGAGGCACCACGGAATTAGCCGTAATATCTTTGGGCGGTATCGTAAGCTGGTCATCCGTACGGATAGGCGGTAATAAATTGGATCTTGCCATCGTTGAATATGTTAAGAAAAAACACGGCTTGGCAATAGGCGAAAGAACGGCGGAATTAATCAAAATAAATATAGGAAGCGCCATAAAACTGCCCGAAGAAGAAAAAATAAACATAAGAGGCAGAGATTTGGCTTCCGGATTTCCCAAAACCGTTGAAATCTCTTCCAATGAGATTAACGAAGCGATGAGCGAACAATTAAGAGAAATCGTTCAAATAATAAAAAGCGTGCTGGAGGTTACCCCGCCCGAATTGTGTTCTGATATTATGGATAAAGGCATTTATATTTCCGGCGGAGGAGCGTTATTAAAAAATATAGAAAAATTAATCACCCGGGTAACGGGCGTACCGGCAACCATCGCTGAAAATCCTCTTTTTTGCGTAGCCCGCGGCACAGGCATTGTCTTGGAAAACCTGGATATTTATAAAAGGAATGTGATAGCGAAAAGATAACCGCCAAAGAATTGCTAATTGTTAAATTGTTATCTTGTTGATTGAATTCGTAACAATATAACAAGGTGGCAAGATAACAAGATTAAACATGAAAATAGCTCTTGTTCATGATTGGTTAAATACCCTTGGGGGCGCGGAACGCGTGCTGATAGAACTGCACAAAATATTTCCGGAAGCGCCGATATATACTCTTTTTGTTAATAAAAAATTCTCTAAAAATTTTTTGCTGGATGCCGAAATCAGAGTGAGCGCTCTTCAAAAAATACCTCTTATCGCCAAAATATATAAATATCTTTTTTTTCTAATGCCCTCCTTGGTGGAAAGTTTTGATTTGTCGGAATTTGATGTCGTAATTTCTTCATCGGTGATTTTTTCCAAAGGATTGGTATTAAAACCGAAAACCAAGCATATTTGTTATTGTTACAGCCCGACAAGATTTTTGTGGGATAATCATGCCGAATATATCGGTACGGACAACCCCTTGGTTAATTTGGCAAGACATTTTTTAAGAATATGGGATAGGGGAGCATCAGACAGGGTTGATGAATTTGTTGCAATATCAAAAACCGTTCAAGACCGCATTAAAAAATATTATCACCGAGACGCTATAGTAATAACCCCTCCCATCATGTTGAGCGAAGAATCAAGCATAAATAACCAATCATCTTCAAAAAATTTTACAATCAACAATTATTATTTAATTGTTTCCCGTCTCTACCGGCATAAAAACATAAATGTTGCGATAGACGCCTTTAATAAGCTGGGCTACAATTTAGTTATTGTCGGAACCGGTCCCCTAAAAAAAGAACTGGAAAAAATAGCGAAAAAAAATATTAAATTCGCAGGATTTAAAAATGATGAAACCTTAATAAATTATTATAAGCGTTGCAGAGCGTTTATAATGCCTCAAGAAGAAGATTTTGGATTAACGCCGATTGAAGCAATGTCTTTTGGAAAACCGGTACTGGCCTTGCGCCGAGGCGGAGCGTTGGAAACCGTTATAGAAGGAATAACCGGAGAGTTTTTTGACGACCCCATACCGGAAGCATTAGCCGACGGCATAAGACGATTAAATAATAATCGTGCCAGCTATAACGCTGAGATAATAAAACAACATACTTTAAAATTTTCACGAGAAAAGTTTAAAGAACAGATTTTAGCGCTTATCGCTAATTGCTGATTGATATTTTACTTTAAATTTTCAATATAACAATTAACAATGCTTTCAATTATAACTATAAACTATAATGGTTCTCAAGATACGATAAAACTTCTTGAATCGTTGAAGCGGCAAACCGACAAAGATTTTGAAATTATCATAATTGATAATAAATCCTCGCCGGAAGATATACAAACCCTACAAAACTTTATAGAAACCAGAAAAAACAATTTTAATTCGCTGGAATTGATAAAAAGCGAGAAAAATTTGGGATTCTCCGGGGGCAATAATTTGGGAATTAAACAGGCGCTTCGACAGGACGCTGATTGGATAGTTTTGCTAAACAATGATTCGTGGGTAGAAACCAACTTTATCGCGCGCCTAAAGCCCGAATTAAACGCTACAGAAGCAGATATGGTCGGCATACCGCTTAATGAAGGCGGTCGGGTCGCTTACTGTGGAAAAATAGAATGGCTCAAACCGACC